>NZ_JBSFEP010000008.1:133864-352819 GCF_053594495.1 Streptomyces sp. NPDC001920 | reverse complement strand
CGGTTACATTCCGAACCCGGAAGCTAAGCCTTACAGCGCCGATGGTACTGCAGGGGGGACCCTGTGGGAGAGTAGGACACCGCCGAACAAATTTTGAGAAAGCCCCCGGCCGGGGATACCGGCACGGGGGCTTTCTGTGTTTGCTCTGCGTGCGGATTTGGGTCTCTGAGGGGGCTCCTCAGAGACCTTGTGATTACAGGCGTCCGGTTGTTTTCAGCGCGAGGTACGCGTCTGCCAGCGCCGGCGCGAGTTCGTCCGGGGTCGCGTCGACGACCGTTACGCCGTGGCGCCGGAGTTGGTCTGCCGTGCGATGGCGTTCACTCTGGGCCTGGGCGGCGGCTGCGGCCTCGTACACCGAGTCTGTGTTCCCGCGTGCTGTTGCCATGCGTGCAATGTGTGGGTCGGCCACCGATGCCAGTAGCACCGTGTGGCGCTGGGTGAGTTGCGACAGGACCGGCAGCAGGCCTTCTTCGATGGGGGCGGCGTCGAGGGTTGTCAGCAGGACGATCAGGCTGTGGCGCGGCGCCGTACGTAGAGCGGTGGCCGTAAGGCCTCGGGCGTCCGTTTCGATCAGTTCGGGTTCGAGCGTGGCCATGGCGTTGACCAGGGAGGGGAGGAGATCGCCTGCTGCGCGGCCCTGTACGAGGGCGCGTACGCGGCGGTCGTATGCGAGGAGGTCGACGCGATCGCCGGCGCGGGAGGCGAGGGCGGCCAGGAGCAGGGCCGCGTCCAGGGAGGCGTCCAGGCGGGGCGCGTCGCCCACGCGTCCTGCTGAGGTACGTCCGGTATCCAGAACGAGGAGGATGTGGCGGTCGCGTTCGGGGCGCCAGGTGCGGACGGCGACCGCGGATTGTCGGGCCGTAGCGCGCCAGTCGATGGAGCGGGTGTCGTCACCGGGAACGTACTCGCGCAGGCTGTCGAACTCGGTGCCTTCGCCGCGTGTGAGAACACTGGTGCGGCCGTCGAGCTCGCGCAGGCGGGCCAGTTTGGCGGGCAGGTGCTTGCGGCTTGTGAAAGGGGGCAGGACGCGTACGGTCCAGGGAACTGAGTGGGTGCCCTGGCGGGAGAGGAGGCCGAGGGGGCCGTATGAGCGGACGGTCACGCGGTCGGCTCGGCGGTCGCCTCGGCGGGTGGGGCGCAGGCGGGTGGTGAGGCGGCGGCGTTCGCCTGCCGGCACCGTCACGCGGTGACGCGAGGCGGCCGTCTCGGTGCCGGGCTGCCAGCTGCTGGGGGGCCAGGCGTCGCGGATCTGGGCGCGGAGAGGGCGGCCGGACGGGTTGGTGATGGTGAGGGTCACGTCGGCTGTTTCACCCAGGCGTACGGAGGTGTCGCCGGAGCGGGCCAGGCCGAGACGTCGTACGGGTGCTGCCAGTGCGAAGTCACAGGCGCATGCGATGGCCAGCGGGGCGTTGACCGCGAGGATGCCCGTCCAGCTGGGATCCCAGATGCCTACCGGGAGGGAGCCTAGAGCCGCTACGAGCGCGGCGCGTCCGGTGAGTGCCATCAGCGGGGGACGGGGACGTGGGACAGGATCGCGTTGATGACGGAGTCGGCGGTGACGCCTTCCATCTCGGCTTCCGGGCGGAGCTGAACGCGGTGGCGGAGGGTGGGCAGGGCCAGCGCCTTGACGTCGTCAGGGGTGACGTAGTCGCGGCCGGTGAGCCAGGCCCAGGCGCGGGCGGTGGCCAGGAGGGCCGTGGCGCCACGTGGGGAGACACCAAGGGTCAGAGAGGGGGATTCGCGTGTGGCCCGGCAGATGTCGACCACGTAGGCCGTGATCTCCGGGGAGAGGGTCGTCTTGGCCACGGCCGCGCGTGCCGCTTCCAGGTCTGCGGGACCCGCTACGGGGCGTACGCCGGCGGCGCGCAGGTCGCGTGGGTTGAAGCCCTCCGCGTGGCGGGTGAGGACGTCGATCTCGTCCTGGCGTGAAGGCAGGGGGATGGTGAGTTTGAGGAGGAAACGGTCCAGCTGTGCTTCGGGGAGGGGGTAGGTGCCCTCGTACTCGACCGGGTTCTGGGTGGCCGCGACCAGGAAGGGTTCCGGGAGCGGGCGCGGGGTCCCGTCGACGGTGACCTGGCGTTCCTCCATGGCCTCGAGGAGCGAGGACTGGGTCTTCGGCGGGGTCCGGTTGATCTCGTCGGCGAGGAGGAGATTGGTGAACACCGGGCCGGGCTGGAAGGAGAACTCGGCGGTGCGGGTGTCGTAGACCAGGGAGCCGGTCACGTCGCTGGGCATGAGGTCGGGTGTGAACTGGACGCGTTTGGTGTCGAGTTCGAGTGCGGATGCGAGGGCGCGGACGAGCAACGTTTTGGCCACCCCGGGGACTCCTTCAAGGAGAACGTGTCCGCGGCAGAGGAGGGCTACGACGAGGCCGGTCACTGCGGGGTCCTGGCCGACCACGGCTTTGGCGATCTCGGCGCGCAGGGCCTCCAGGGAGGCGCGGGCGCTGCCCGGATCCCCGGTGCTCCCGGCGTTGTCAGTGGTCGGGTCCATCATGGACGGCGTACCTCTCTTTCGAGGGCGTCGAGTCGGTCGGCGAGGGAGATGAGTGCTGCGTCGTCGTGTGGCGGCGGGCCGAAGAGGAGTGTGTGCAGGGGCTGTCCGTCCTCGGGGTTGCGGAGGTGGGCGGACAGGGCGGGGAGAAGGGCCTCGGGCGTATGCGCCTGGGAGGCGGGGACACCTACGAGGGGGGCGAGACGCGTGCGGGTGGTGGAGCGAAGAGCGGCGGCTGCGCGATCACGGGCGTTCGCCTTGCGGTAGAGGCGGGCGCGGCCTTCGACGGTTTCGGAGGCGCGGATCGCCACGGGGAGTTTCTCAGGCACCAGGGGGCCGAGTCGGCGTGCCCGCCAGAGGGCGGCCAGTGCTGCGGCGATGAAGAGCTGCAGGGTGCCCCACACCCAGCCTGAGGGGAGCAGATCGAAGAAGCCGCGTTCGTCGTCGGTGTCGGCGGCCGTCGTGTCGGAGAGCGAGGGGAGGTACCAGACCAGATGGGGGCGGGAACCGAGGAGTTGGAGGGCGAGCGAGGCGTTGCCCTGCTCGTCGAGGCGGTCGTTGACGAGAATGTCGGGTGCGCCGAGCACCACCGTGTCGCCGCCCCTGCTGGTCTCCGGGACGCGCAGGAGGGTGGCCAGGCGCTCGCTGGGGTAGCACTCGTCGGCGTCGAGGTGGGTGGTGGTGTAGCGGATGCCGCCCAGGTCGGCGGTGCCGGCGCGGCGGGCGGCGGGCAGGGAGCAGCCGGGGTCGAGCTCGTCTTCGAGGCTGGTGGCGGGGTCGGCGGTGACACCGGGGGCGAGTCGTTCGACGGACCAGCTGCCGGGGGCGACGAGGACGGTACGGCCGTCGGCGTCGGCGGTCGCCGAGCGCAGCCGGGACTGTTGACGGTGCGTCAACAGGTCGGGGGCGGCGACCAGGAGGGTGGTGTCCGGGGCGGCTGCGGAGCGTGCCTCGTCCAAAGTGGTGACGACGCGTGTGTCCACGCCCCGGTCGGCGAGGAGTTCGGCGATCGCGCGGCTTCCGTTGGGGTCGGCGGAGCGGGGGTCGAGGGCGCCGTGCCGGGTGTCGGAGCGAATCGTGGCGATCGCGACGGCCGTGGCCAACAGAACGACGACGGCGAGAGCGATGCCTCGGGTACGGGTCCAGACCTGGCGCGTGGTGGGCGAGGCCGAGGTGGGCGGGAGCGTGGCCTCGGTGGTCATCGGGCGGCTCCGTGGCGGGTATGGGGGGCTGTGCTGGGTGCGTTGCTCGCGAGCTGTGGCTTGGTGCTCTCCAGGGCCTCGTCGAGTTCCGCGATGCGCTGGTACGCCTGTTGGGTCGCCGTCCGCCCGCCGTATGTCACGTCGTCGAAGTCCCGGGCGGCTGTGCGTAGCCGGTCTCTGTGGGAGGGCAGCGAGCGGCCCGCTTCGGCGGCGGCCTCGTCCGCGGTGCGGCCGGGGCGGGCGTCGAGGAGTGCGCGTTCCTCCAGTGAGCGGACGATGGCGCGCATGCGTTCCTGGACGGCCTGGTTCCAGTGGCCCTGGGCAGCGTGCGCTTCGGCGGCGGACCGGTGTTCGGCGGCGCTGCGGGGGCGCTCGTCGAACAGGGCGGCGGAGGATGTGGGTTGTCGGCGGGGGGTGCCGAGGCGCCACCACAGGGCGCCCAGGACCGCGAGGGCGACCAGGATGACGACGACCAGGCCGAGCGGCCCTCCGGGCGTCACGGTCGAGGCGCTGCTGAACAGGTCCTCGACCCACTCCCAGAAGGCGTCCAAGGCACGTTGGAACCAGCTG
Organism: Streptomyces sp. NPDC001920; assembly: GCF_053594495.1. NCBI lineage: Bacteria > Bacillati > Actinomycetota > Actinomycetes > Kitasatosporales > Streptomycetaceae > Streptomyces > Streptomyces sp. NPDC001920. The sequence goes on along the minus strand of NZ_JBSFEP010000008.1, from coordinate 348,554 downwards.
GGTTCGTTCTCGTGGTACATGTTCTTGGACAGCTCGCGCCGGGCCGCTTCCCGCGCGGGATCACGCGGGATCGTGAGCGGCGGCTCGTCGTCCGAGCGGGTCGGCAGCGACAGTACGGACGTGTCGCCGCCCCGCGACAGCGACAGCACCGCGGTGCTGTGGGCGCGCAGCACCGTGCGTGCGGCGGCGTCCGGTAGTGCTGAGGCCGCGCCGGCAATTCCCCCCGCCAAGAACACCGGTTCAGCTCCCCCCGGTGTCGGCGCCGTACCCCTGGACGCCGGCTGCTCGGGCCAGTTCGAGGTCGAGGGCCTCGCGGCGGATGCGCTGGTCGATGTAGAGCAGCACGGTGACACCGGCCGAGATCGGGAAGGTGATCATGGAGCCGATCACCGAGCCGATGCCGCTGATGATGAGGAATGTCCAGCCGAAGTCGGTGGTGCCCTCGACGAAGCTGGTCGCCCCTTCGCCGCTGACGGCGCCGCCGAGGAAGGTGAAGGGGATGACGACGATCGCCGCGACGATGTTCGCGATGATCGTGGCGAGCAACTGGATGCCGAACACACGCCACCAGGAGCCCCGGACCAGCTTCGCGGAGCGGCTCAGCGACTTCAGAATGCCCTGCTTCTCCAGCATCAGCGCGGGCGAGGCGAGGGAGAAGCGGAACCACAGCCACAGTGCGACGATGCCGGCGCCGAGAACGCCCAGCACGGCGAGGGCCGCGCCTCCTTCGCCGGAGCCCGAGGCGGCCACGAGGATGCCCGGCAGGGCGCCCACGGACACCAGACCGAAGGTCATGAGCAGCAGCAGGAAGAGCAGGCCGAAGAGCCGCAGCACCTGAGGTCGGGCGTCGCGCCAGGCTTCGCCGGTCGTCACCGACTTGCCGAGCACCGCGCGGCTGGTGACAGTCGTCAGCAGGGCGGTCGCGACGATGGCGCCGACCACCGAGATCAGGAAGACCAGGGTGGAGCTGATCAGGGCGTCGCGGGTGGCTCGGGCCAGTTCGCTGACGGTGGCGCTCGGGTCGTTGAGCGCCTCGGTACCGGCGAGGTCGTTCAGGACGAGGCCCTGGAGCAGGATGACGAGGATCTGCGTCACGACGGCGACGGTCAGGGAGATGCCCAGGACCGTGCGCCAGTAGGTGCGCATGGTGGAGACCGCGCCGTCGAGGATCTCACCGACGCCGAGTGGGCGCAGTGGGATCACACCGGGCTTGGCGGCGGGCGGAGGACCGCCCCAGCCGCTTCCCCACGCGCCGTACCCGCCTGGAGGGCCGTAGCCCTGGTGGCCGCCGCCGTATCCGCCGGGGCTCGCTGGAGGCGGAGCGCCCCAGCCCGGGCCGGGCGGTGGAGGCGGTGGTGCCTGGCCGGGAGCTTGCGGGCCCGTCGGGGCGGACCACTGGGCGGGCGGCGGCTGCTCCTTGGACCACTTCGAGCCGGAGTCCTGTGGGTCCGGTCCCGGCTGCTGTGCGGAGTCGGAACGGTCTTCGGGCTCGGCCGGGCCGGACGCGCCGGGCTCCTGCCCGTCGGACGGGGCGGATCCGGGCGAGGCCCAGCCCGGAGTGTCTTTCATCGTCGCTCCTTCACGGTGCCCGTCCGCGGTCGCGGCGGCAGGTTGGCAGCCATCGTGCCATGGGGTGGTCGTCGAGGTACCGGCCGCGGTATGGGCTGCACACCTTCAATTGTCCGCCGGATACGGGGCAGACTGACCGCATGGCTGATCAGTACGCGCATTCCGGCGAGGACAGCGGGCCGACCGAGATTCCGGCGATCCGATGGGACGAGCCACCCGAGGGCCCCGTTGTGGCGCTCCTCGATCAGACGAGGTTGCCGGCTGAGGAGGTCGAGCTGGTCTGTACGGACGCGCCCGCGCTCGTGGAGGCGATCCGTTCGCTCGCCGTGCGCGGGGCACCGCTGCTGGGGATCGCCGGGGCGTACGGCGTCGCGCTCGCCGCCGCGCGCGGTTTCGATGTGGACGCCGCCGCGGAGTCGCTCGCGGGGGCCCGGCCCACGGCTGTGAATCTGGCCGTGGGCGTGCGCAGGGCCCAGGCCGCTTACCGGGACGAGCTCTCGCGCAGTGGAGACGTCGGGCAGGCCGCCGTGGCGGCGCTGGGTGCGGCGCGGGCTTTGCACCAGGAGGACGCCGAGGCCAGCGCCCGTATGGCCGAGCACGGGTTGACGCTGCTGGACGAGCTGCTCCCGGGCGGCGGTCACCGTATCCTCACGCACTGCAACACCGGAGCGCTGGTGTCGGGCGGGGAGGGCACGGCGTTCGCGGTGGCGTTGGCGGCGCACCGGGCCGGGCGGCTGCGGCGGCTGTGGGTGGACGAGACGCGGCCGTTGCTGCAGGGGGCGCGGCTGACGGCGTACGAGGCGGCGCGCAGCGGGATGGCGTACACCTTGCTCACGGACAACGCGGCGGGCTCCCTGTTCGCGGCCGGCGAGGTGGACGCGGTGCTGATCGGGGCGGATCGCATCGCGGCCGACGGTTCGGTGGCGAACAAGGTGGGGAGCTACCCGCTGGCGGTGCTGGCGCGCTACCACCATGTGCCGTTCATCGTGGTGGCGCCGCTGACGACGGTGGATCCGGGGACGCCGGACGGGGCGTCCATCGAGGTCGAGCAGCGCGCGGGCTTCGAGGTCACCGAGTTCCTCGCCCCGCAGGTGCCGGTGGCAGGGGCGGAGGTGGGAGGCGGGATACCGGTGGCGCCGTTGGGGACCCAGGCGTACAACCCCGCGTTCGATGTGACGCCGCCCGAGCTGGTGACGGCGATCGTCACCGAGGAGGGGGCCGCTTCGCCCGTGACGCCGGAGGCGTTGGCGGAGTTGTGTGCCCGGTCGCGGCAGGTGCCGCGGTCGTTGTGAGGTAGAGGGAACCGGCCGGGGGCAGACGCGGGCACATCCGCTCTCACGTCACTCACCGCGATGCGGATGAGGGCAGACAGTGGTGACCGCGTACGACTAAGGTCACTGGCCGGTGACCTACCTCACCTGAGCCTTCGCCACTGTTATGAGAATGGGATGATGTCGTTTATGAAGGGACGAGTCCTTGTCGTCGACGACGACACCGCACTGGCCGAGATGCTCGGCATTGTGCTGCGTGGTGAAGGTTTTGAGCCGTCTTTCGTAGCCGACGGCGACAAGGCGCTGGCCGCATTCCGGGAGGCCAAGCCCGATCTGGTGCTGCTGGACCTGATGCTGCCCGGGCGGGACGGCATCGAGGTCTGCCGTCTGATCAGGGCGGAGTCCGGGGTGCCGATCGTGATGCTGACGGCCAAGAGCGACACCGTCGACGTGGTCGTCGGCCTGGAGTCCGGTGCCGACGACTACATCGTGAAGCCGTTCAAGCCGAAGGAGCTCGTCGCCCGTATCCGGGCGCGGCTGCGGAGGTCGGAGGAGCCGGCACCCGAGCAGCTCGCCATCGGTGATCTGGTCATCGACGTGGCCGGGCACTCCGTGAAGCGGGACGGGCAGTCGATCGCGTTGACGCCGCTGGAGTTCGACCTGCTGGTCGCGCTGGCCCGCAAGCCGTGGCAGGTGTTCACCCGTGAGGTGCTCCTGGAGCAGGTGTGGGGCTACCGGCACGCGGCCGACACGCGTCTGGTCAATGTGCATGTGCAGCGGCTGCGCTCCAAGGTCGAGAAGGACCCGGAGCGGCCGGAGATCGTGGTGACCGTGCGTGGTGTGGGTTACAAGGCAGGGCCGAGCTGACATGTCCCGGGACAGTGCCGCTGCGGCCCCCGGTCGGACCGGGGCCCGTCCGGAGCGGCCTGTCGGCCGGAGGGTGCCGGGCTCCCGTTGGGGGCGGTTCCTCGAGGGCGGGCTGCTGCAAGGAGGAGTCCAGGGCAGCCCCGTTCTTCGGCTTCTGCTGCGCTGGGTGCGTCGGCCGCTCCTGCCCGTCATGCGGCTGTGGCGGCGCAACATCCAGCTCAAGGTCGTAGCCACGACCCTGCTGATGTCGCTCGGCGTCGTCCTGTTGCTGGGCTTCGTCGTGATCGGCCAGGTGCGCAACGGCCTGCTGGACGCCAAGGTGAAGGCCTCGCAGAGCCAGGCCGCGGGTGGGTTCGCGGCGGCCAAGCAGCGGGCCGACGAGGCGGCGGCCGGCACTGCGGACGACGGCACGACGGCGGGCGAGCCTTCCGACCAGAACGTCATCCAATGGATGAGCGACCTGGTCTCCTCGCTCTCCAGCGGCGGCCAGGGTGCCTTCGACGTCGTGACGCTTCCGACCTCCGCGGGCGGTGACACCGGCGGGCGCGGTCCGCGCGCTTCCGGTGGTGTGAACCCGACGAGCAGCGTGCCGGAGAACCTGCGCGAGCGGATCGACAGCAATACGAGTGCGTTCCAGAGCTACACGCGCATCGTCTACTACCCGAGCGCCAAGAAGGAGTCCCAGCCGGCTCTGGTCATCGGTAAACAGGTCAACGACCCCAACAGCGATCCGTACCAGCTCTACTACCTCTTCCCGCTCACCCAGGAGGAGAAGTCGCTGAGCCTGGTCAAGGGGACGCTTGCCACCGCCGGGCTCTTCGTCGTCGTGCTTCTCGGGGCCATCGCCTGGCTCGTGGTGCGGCAGGTCGTCACGCCGGTGCGGATGGCGGCCGGAATCGCGGAGCGGCTGTCCGCGGGGCGGCTGCAGGAGCGGATGAAGGTCACCGGCGAGGACGACATCGCACGGCTGGGCGAGGCCTTCAACAAGATGGCGCAGAACCTTCAGCTGAAGATTCAGCAGTTGGAGGACCTGTCGCGGATGCAGCGGCGGTTCGTGTCGGACGTGTCGCACGAACTGCGGACGCCGCTGACGACCGTACGCATGGCCGCCGACGTCATCCACGAGGCGCGGGAGGACTTCGACCCGGTGACCGCGCGGTCGGCGGAGCTGCTTGCCGACCAGCTGGACCGGTTCGAGTCGCTGCTCGCGGACCTGCTGGAGATCAGTCGCTTCGACGCCGGCGCGGCGGCACTGGAGGCCGAGCCGATCGACCTCAGGGAGGTCGTGCGACGCGTGGTCAGCGGGGCCGAGCCGCTCGCGGAGCGCAAGGGGACACAGATACGTGTCGTCGGAGATCAGCAGCCCATCGTCGCGGAGGCGGACGCCCGGCGGGTCGAGCGGGTGCTGCGCAACCTCGTGGTCAACGCCGTGGAACACGGCGAGGGCAGGGACGTCGTCGTCAAGCTCGCCTCCGCCGGCGGGGCCGTCGCGGTCGCGGTGCGCGACTACGGCGTCGGGCTCAAGCCAGGTGAAGCGACCCGTGTCTTCAGCCGCTTCTGGCGGGCGGACCCGGCACGCGCGCGTACCACGGGCGGTACGGGCCTGGGCCTGTCCATCGCGTTGGAGGACGCCCGGCTGCACGGCGGCTGGTTGCAGGCGTGGGGCGAGCCGGGGGGCGGTTCGCAGTTCCGGCTGACGCTGCCGCGGACGGCGGACGAGCCGCTGCGGGGTTCACCCATACCGCTCGAACCCAAGGACTCGCGCCGCAACCGCGGACTCAATGACGCAGGTCTGCCGTCCGGTGGCGGCGAGAAGGCCGCGACGCTGCCGACGCAGCCCTCCGGCGACCAGGCGTCTCCCATGTCATCGAGGGATCCGATCGCGGCGCGGTTGGGCGCGGCCACGCCCCCCAAGGCAGATCCCACGGCGCTGCCCGGCAACGGCGCGCGCGTGGTGCCCCGCCCCGCGTCGGGAGCGCGACGACAGGACGACGACCGGGCCGGGGCGGAACCCACACCGAGCGAGGAAGCCGGGCCCGCCGAGGAGCCGCACGACCAGGGGGAGGCATTCCGTGGCCGCTGACCGTGAGGGGGGCGCCCGACGCAGGCCGGGGCGCACGGTGGCGTACGCCGCCTGTGGCGCCGTATTGCTGGCGGGGTGCGCCTCGATGCCGGACAGCGGTGACCTGCGCGGTGTCGAGTCCACGCCGCGCCAGGACACGCAGGTGCGGGTCTTCGCCATGCCGCCCCGTGAGGACGCTTCGTCATCGGAGATCGTGTCGGGCTTCCTGGAGGCGCTGACCAGCGACGATCCGGACTACGAGACAGCCAGTAAGTACCTGACCGAGGAAGCCGCTCGCAGGTGGCAGCCCAAGCGGTCCACGACGGTGCTCGCCGACGGGCCGGGCGCCGAGGCCGAGCATGTGGGGGGCCGCGAGGACGGCGCCAGCCTCACGTACACGCTGACCGGCACCAGGGTCGCCACGGTGGACGCGCAGCAGTCGTACGCGCCCGCCGGCGGGGCCTACAACGAGTCGATGCACCTCGTGCGGGAGAAGAAGTCCAAGCAGTGGCGTATCGACGTGCCGCCGCGTGGTGTCGTCATGGGCCAGTCGGACTTCCAGCGCAACTACATGTCGGTCGACAAGTACTACTTCGCATCGAGCACCACGCTCGGCAGCTCTCCGCACACGGCCGCCGTCGCCGACCCCGTCTATGTGCGCAGGAACGTGGATCCCATGACGCAGACGGTGCGCTCCCTGCTCAGGGGGCCCACCAGCTGGCTCGACCCGGTGGTCCGGTCGAGCTTCCCCACCGGCACGGCGCTGAGCGTCGACTCGCTGACACCGGACGACCAGAACCGGCTGACCGTGCCGTTGAACGACAAGGCGGCTCGGGTCGGGCTGGCCAAGTGCAAGGAGATGGCGGCGCAGCTCCTGTTCACCTTGCACAACCTCACCCCCACGGTGGACGAGATCGTGCTCGAGTCGGGCGACCGGCAGTTGTGCGCGCTCACCGACGACGATGCGGAGGCCGTGGCCGTGCGCGGGTCGGTGGGGCGTGCCGAGTACCTGTACTTCCTCGACGACAAGCACCGGCTCGTACGGCTGGCTGCCGCCACCAACGACACGAAGCCCGATCCGGTCCCGGGTGCTCTCGGTGAGGGCGAGAGGGAACTGCGGTCGGTGGCGGTGTCGCGTGACGAGGGCATGGCGGCCGGGGTGAGCCTCGACGGCCGGAACCTGTACGTGGGCGCACTGGTGTCGGACGGTCCGCTCGGTGAGCCCGAGCTGACCAGCGCGGGCAAGAAGGCCGAGGAGGGGCTGTCCGCGCCCAGCTGGGACGCCCAGGGCGATCTGTGGGTGGCTGACCGCGACCCTGCCGATCCCCGTCTGTTGCTGCTGCAGGAGGGCGTCGGCGATCCGCTGGCGGTGAAGACGCCGCCCGGTCTGGAGGGCAGCATCCAGTCCGTCCGGGTGGCTGCCGACGGCGTGCGGATCGCGCTCGTGGTGCAGCAGGGCGACAGGTCGTCGCTGCTCATCGGCCGGATCGAACGCGGCGACGATCACAAGGCGGGCGGGCGCTCGGCCGTCTCGGTGCACGAACTTCGCTCCGCCACGCCGGAGTTGGAGGAGGTCACCGCGATGTCGTGGGCCGGTGACAGTCGGCTCGTGGTGGCCGGTCGGGAGAAGGGCGGCCTGCAGACGATGCGCTACGTCCAGGTCGACGGCTCCACGCCGGAGGGACCGGCGCCCGCGGCGCTGAGCGGGGTGAAGGAGATCACCGCGTCCGAGGACGCACGGCTGCCGCTGGTCGGGTACTCGGAGGACGGCATCGTACGACTGCCGTCCGGAACGCAGTGGCGCAAGGTGGTGACGGACGGGACGGCGCCGGTGTATCCCGGCTGAGGTCCTGTCTCCCCGGACCGCTGGGTCCGGGGACGTCGGCTGTGGCGGCTGTTTCGGTTGGCCGGGGTGAGACCCGGTTGCCCGAAGCAGCCGCTTTTTTACCTGGGTGGGAGTCCTCGATTCCTGGGCGGGGGGGTGGGGCGGGGTTTTCCACAGGGGGTTTTCCACAGGGGTGGTCGCTCGTCGCGGGCCTTGGCACAGTGGTGGGCATGCGGGGGTGGTGGCAGGACTTCACCGACCTGGTGCTGCCGGCCGAGTGCGGAGGCTGTGGAATGCCTCGCACGGTGCTCTGCCAAGGGTGCCGTGCCGTCCTGAGCGGGACCGCACCGAGCCGGGTGCGACCGGTGCCGGAGCCCGGCGGGCTGCCGGTCGTGTACGCGGCCGCCCGGTACACGAACGAGGCACGGGCGGCGCTATTGGCTCACAAGGAACGGGGTGTGCTGGCGCTGGCGGCGCCGCTCGGGACGGCTCTGGCGGGAGCCGTGCGGGCGGGGCTCCTGGAGGCCTGTGCGGGCGGGAGAGGGGCCTCGGTGCCGGCTGCAGGGGCCCGGGACGTCCGGACGCGGGGGGATGAGGCGTGGCGATTCGGGAGTGCCGGTGCTCCTGTGCTCCTCGTACCCGTTCCGTCCGCACCAGCGGCGGTGCGGGCGCGTGGGCACGATCCTGCCCGTCGGATCGCACTCGCGGCAGCGGGTGATCTACGGCGGGCCGGAACGCCGGCGCGTGTGCTCGCCGTGCTGCGACAGCGGCGGGCGGTGGCCGATCAGTCGGGGCTCAACTCCCGTCAGCGGCTGGACAATCTCAGGGGCGCGCTGACGGTGGCTCCCGGAGGGATCCGGCTGCTCGCGGAAGGTCCGGTCGTGCTCGTCGACGACCTGATGACGACGGGCGCGTCGCTTGCGGAGGCGGCGCGTGCCGTGCGAGCGGGCCTGGCGCAAGGGGCCGGTTCCTCCGGCCCCGGACGGGCGGGCAGGCGCGGCCGTGCGGCGGAGGTGGCGTACGGCAGGGCGGTGCCGCCGGCCCGGCGTCGGAGAAGGGCAGGGCGCGCAGCGGACGAGGGCGCGGCGGGAGAGGTGAACGTGTGCGGCCGAACGGTGGAGGAGGTGGGCGCGTACGGACGGGTGACCGCGGAGTCCGACGGGCAGGTCGAAGGGGCAACCGCTGTGTACTCGGCGGGAACTCGGGAAAGCACAGGGGAACAGAGACCTGGATCGACGGAGGACGTGGTGCGGCGGACGCAGGGGATGCCGGGATTCCCGGGTGCCGATCGGGTCGGTCACCTGATCTGCGCGGCCGTGGTCGCTGCCCCGCCGGATTCATTCGAAATAAACCGGAACTGACTGCGAACTTGCATCGTTGCAGGTTACGAGAGGGTCAATTCACCTGAACGGAGGTACGCCGCAGTAGAGGGTGACGACATCCGTCCGGGCGAGATATGTTCGGTTGTGAGGGAAAGGCGCAGGCCATCCCCGCCATATCCGAATGCCGCGCCGTGGTTTTGTGCAAACACCCGCGGCGATGGGGTGGAGATCTTGCCCATGGGGGAGGAGGAGGTGGAAGTCACCGAGTCCGAGGTTCCGGGGATCACCGGAGCCTGGTGCAAAAGGGAGATGCTCCGCCGATGGAGCGGAGCGATCCGGGAACGGAGTTCTGCGTGGACATCGTCGTCAAGGGCCGCAAGACCGAGGTGCCCGAGCGGTTCCGCAAGCACGTGGCCGAGAAGCTGAAGCTGGAGAAGATCCAGAGGCTCGATGCCAAGGTGATCAGCCTCGACGTCGAGGTGTCCAAGGAGCCCAACCCCCGACAGGCCGACCGCAGTGACCGAGTGGAGATCACGCTCCGCTCCCGCGGTCCGGTGATCCGGGCGGAGGCAGCGGCCAGCGATCCGTACGCGGCGCTCGACCTCGCGGCGGAGAAGCTGGATGCCCGGCTGCGCAAGCAGCACGACAAGCGTTTCTCGCGCCGAGGCGCACGCCGGCTGACGGCGGCTGAGGTCCCCGACCACGTTCCGGGCGCGGCGACGCTCAACGGCAACGGCCACACCGTGCAGGAGGAAGAGCCGGACGGGATTCCCACCAAGAAGATCGGCTCGCTGGAAGTCAAGGGTGAAGGCCCCCTCGTCGTACGCGAGAAGACACATGTCGCCTCCCCGATGACCCTTGACCAGGCCCTCTACGAGATGGAACTGGTCGGGCACGACTTCTACCTGTTCGTCGACTCCGAGACCAAGGAACCGAGTGTCGTCTACCGGCGGCACGCCTACGACTACGGCGTCATCCACCTCAGCACGGACCCGATGGTCACCCAGGCGCAGCCCACCGCGGCAGGTGGCACGCTGGGCGGCTGACCCATCCGGCTGACAGCGGAGTCGGTGCCCCTGGAGCGCGTGTGCGCCCCCAGGGGCACCGGCGTGCGACCACTTCGCGCCCCGCTCGTCACCGTAGGGTCGGCCGGGCATGAAATCATGGCCGCACCGGCCCAACCGTTGGGCCGGTGCCTTGGGTTGGCGATGGCACAGGACCAGCCACAGCCTTCAGGGGGAGGAACGATGGCGGACAGCTTCGGACCGATGCGGGACGAGGATGCCGACAGTGATGTCGTCGGCATGGGCCCGGAGAAGGGCTCTCCACGCAAGGAACCGATCAGAGTCCTCGTCGTCGACGACCACGCCCTCTTCCGTCGTGGACTGGAGATCGTGCTCGCGGCCGAGGAGGACATCCAGGTCGTGGGTGAGGCGGGCGACGGCGCGGAGGCCGTCGACAAGGCCGCCGACCTGTTGCCGGACATCATCCTGATGGACGTTCGCATGCCGAAGCGGGGCGGGATCGAGGCCTGCACCTCCATCAAGGAGGTGGCCCCCAGCGCGAAGATCATCATGCTCACGATCAGCGACGAGGAGGCCGACCTCTACGACGCGATCAAGGCGGGCGCGACCGGCTATCTCCTCAAGGAGATCTCCACGGACGAGGTGGCCACGGCCATCCGTGCGGTCGCCGACGGGCAGTCGCAGATCAGCCCGTCCATGGCGTCGAAGCTGCTCACCGAGTTCAAGTCGATGATCCAGCGCACGGACGAACGTCGGCTCGTGCCCGCGCCGCGGCTGACGGACCGTGAGCTGGAGGTCCTCAAGCTCGTCGCCACGGGAATGAACAACCGCGATATCGCCAAGGAGTTGTTCATCTCCGAGAACACCGTGAAGAACCACGTCCGCAACATCCTGGAGAAACTGCAGCTGCACTCCAGGATGGAGGCCGTGGTCTACGCAATGCGGGAGAAGATCCTCGAAATCCGCTGAGGGCCCTCGCGGGCCCAGCCGGGACTTCGGGTCAGGCCGAGGTGCGCGTGAGTTCCTGGGTGAGCGGCTCGCGCAACTCGGGTGCATCGACCCGCTCCACACGTACGTCCGTGCAGTCCACCCAGCCCGCCGCCTCGACCAGGGCCTGGGCCACTGCCGGGACCGCCTTGGGGCCGTCCAGCGTCACCTGCTTGGCCACCAGCGTGCGGCCCTCGCGGGCCGGGTCCACGCGGCCGACGAGGCGGCCGCCGGCCAGGACCGGCATCGCGAAGTAGCCGTAGACCCGCTTCGGCTTGGGGACGTAGGCCTCCAAGCGGTGAGTGAAGCCGAAGATCCGTTCCGTGCGTGCCCGTTCCCAGATCAGTGAGTCGAACGGGGACAGCAGCGTCGTACGGTGGCGGCCTCGGGGAAGCGTCTCCAAGGCCTCGGGGGCGGCCCAGGCGGGCTTGCCCCAGCCCTCGACCGTGACCGGGACCAGGCCGGAGTCGGCGATCACCGCGTCCACCTGCTCGCCCTTGAGCCGGTGGTAGTCGGCGATGTCCGCGCGCGTGCCGACACCGAGGGACTGACCGGCCAGGCGGACCAGGCGGCGCAGGCACTCGGTGTCGTCCAACTCGTCGTGCAGCAGCGCCTCGGGGATGGCCCGCTCGGCGAGGTCGTAGACGCGCTTCCAGCCGCGGCGCTCCACACAGACCACCTCGCCGTGCATGAGGGCGCGTTCGACGGCGACCTTCGAGCCCGACCAGTCCCACCACTCGCTGGTCCTCTTCGCGCCGCCCAGCTCGGTCGCGGTCAGGGGGCCCTCGGCGCGGAGCTGCTTGATGACCTGGTCGTAGGCGCCGTCGGGGAGTTGGTGGTTCCAGTGAGGGCGGTTGCGGTAGGCGCGGCGGCGGAACGCGAAGTGCGGCCACTCCTCGACGGGGAGGATGCAGGCCGCGTGGGACCAGTACTCGAAGGCGTGCGGCCGCGGCTTCGAAGTGCCGTCGGTGGATGCGGGCGTCCAGTAGGCGTCCTCGACCGCCTTGCGGCCCACCGCCCCCAGGCGCGCGTACGGGATGAGCTCGTGGGAGCGGGCCAGGACCGAGATGGTGTCGAGCTGGACCGCGCCGAGATGACGGAGTATGCCGCGCACGCCGCCCTTGCGGTCGGGTGTGCCGAGCAGGCCTTGAGCGCGTAGGGCGATGCGGCGGGCTTCGTCCGCGGAGAGATCGTTCGTGGGGCGCGGGGTCGTCATGGGTCGGACGATAGGCGGTGGCACTGACAATGGGGAGTGAGCTGGGGATCAGGGAAGCCGTGGGGGCGCGGGCGGGACGCTTGCCCGTCGGAGGCCGCGGTCGCGACGCCGGGCTCAGGCTTCGGCACCCGGCCGGCCGGACGAGAGCCGGGCGGGCAGATAGGGCGCTGTGGACGGGAGGCCCAGGTCCGACGGAAGCAGCGAACCCACCCAGCAGTCACGGCGTACGCCCTCGTTGACCACGGCCGAGCGGAGGGTGCCTTCCAGGGTGAAGCCGGCGCGGACCGCCACTGCCCGGGACGGGGTGTTGCCGACCTCCGCGCGCCATTCCACGCGGTCGATCGCAAGACGGACGAAGGCCCAGCGGGACGCGGTGAGGACGGCCTCGGTGATGTAGCCGTTGCCGCGGTGTTGCTTCGTGCCCCAGAAACCGATCTCCGCCCCGCTCAGGGAACGCATCGTGAGGTTGAGCATGCCGACCAGGCCCTGCCCTTCGAGAAGGAAGAGGCCCCAGGTGAACATCGAGCCGTCACTCCAGCCCTCGGGAACCAGGTGGTGCGTGAAGCTCTGGACGTGCTCGTACAGGTAGGGCGAGGGGAGCGTGGTCCAGCGCTGGATGTCGGGGTCCTGGACGGCCTCGTACACCGCGTCGGTGTCCTGCGGGCCGACCGTGCGCATCAGGAGGCGGTCGGTGGTGAGCGTGACGGGTTCCATCGGCCGATTCTGCTGGGGGCTCCAGGAACGGCGCCATCCTTCGACGACGTGGGCGAGCGGTGCGGTGAGTGAGTGGGGGATCGCGTTTCGCACAATTCGTTCGCCGAACGCGGCACCATCAGCGACCCCCGGCCGTTGTCCCCTTCGAGGGAGATTTGAAGCAGTGAACGGTCGGCGTCCCCGGCAGGCTCCCGACGTGGCAGGGTCCTCGCATACGATGGCCGTTGCTCAGTCAAGTCAAATGGAAACCGACCGTCCCAGGCCCGACCGGCAAGGAGACCAACCCCCGTGTCCGTCCTCTCGAAGATCATGCGTGCAGGCGAAGGCAAGATCCTGCGCAAGCTGCACCGCATCGCGGACCAGGTCAACTCCATCGAAGAGGACTTCGTCGACCTCTCCGACGCCGAGCTGCGAGCCCTGACCGATGAGTACAAGCAGCGCTACGCCGACGGCGAGAGCCTGGACGACCTGCTGCCCGAGGCCTTCGCCACCGTCCGCGAGGCCGCCAAGCGCGTTCTCGGACAGCGGCACTACGACGTCCAGCTGATGGGTGGCGCCGCCCTTCACCTCGGTTACGTCGCCGAGATGAAGACCGGTGAGGGCAAGACCCTGGTCGGCACGCTGCCCGCTTATCTGAACGCCCTTTCCGGCGACGGCGTCCACCTCATCACGGTCAACGACTACCTGGCCGAGCGCGACTCCGAGATGATGGGCCGCGTCCACAAGTTCCTGGGCCTGTCCGTCGGCTGCATCCTCGCCAACATGACGCCGGCGCAGCGCCGTGAGCAGTACAGCTGCGACATCACTTACGGAACGAACAACGAGTTCGGCTTCGACTACCTCCGCGACAACATGGCCTGGTCCAAGGACGAGCTCGTCCAGCGCGGCCACAACTTCGCCATCGTCGACGAAGTGGACTCCATTCTCGTCGACGAGGCCCGTACGCCGCTGATCATCTCCGGCCCGGCCGACCAGGCCACCAAGTGGTACGGCGACTTCGCCAAGCTGGTCACCCGCCTCAAGCGCGGTGAGGCCGGCAACCCCCTCAAGGGCATCGAGGAGACCGGCGACTACGACGTCGACGAGAAGAAGCGCACGGTCGCCATCCACGAGTCCGGTGTCGGCAAGGTCGAGGACTGGCTGGGCATCGACAACCTCTACGAGTCGGTGAACACGCCGCTCGTCGGCTACCTGAACAACGCCATCAAGGCGAAGGAACTGTTCAAGAAGGACAAGGACTACGTCGTCATCGACGGCGAGGTCATGATCGTCGACGAGCACACCGGCCGTATCCTCGCCGGCCGCCGCTACAACGAGGGCATGCACCAGGCGATCGAGGCGAAGGAAGGGGTGGACATCAAGGACGAGAACCAGACGCTCGCCACGATCACCCTCCAGAACTTCTTCCGCCTCTACGACAAGCTCTCGGGCATGACCGGTACGGCGATGACCGAGGCCGCCGAGTTCCACCAGATCTACAAGCTCGGCGTGGTCCCGATCCCGACCAACAAGCCGATGATCCGCAAGGACCAGTCGGACCTGATCTACCGCACCGAGGTCGCCAAGTTCGACGCGGTCGTCGACGACATCGCCGAGAAGCACGAGAAGGGTCAGCCGATCCTGGTCGGCACGACGTCGGTCGAGAAGTCGGAGTACCTGTCGCAGCAGCTGAGCAAGCGCGGCATCCAGCACGAGGTGCTGAACGCGAAGCAGCACGACCGTGAGGCGACCATCGTCGCGCAGGCCGGCCGCAAGGGCGCCGTGACGGTGGCCACCAACATGGCCGGCCGTGGTACGGACATCAAGCTCGGCGGCAACCCCGAGGACCTCGCCGAGGCCGAGCTGCGCCAGCGTGGCCTCGACCCCGAGGAGCACATCGAGGAGTGGGCGGCGGCGCTGCCGGCCGCCCTGGAGCGGGCCGAGGCGGCGGTCAAGGCCGAGAAGGAAGAGGTCGAGTCGCTCGGCGGCCTGTACGTGCTCGGTACCGAGCGGCACGAGTCGCGCCGTATCGACAATCAGCTGCGCGGTCGTTCCGGCCGTCAGGGCGACCCCGGTGAGTCCCGCTTCTACCTCTCCCTGGGCGACGACCTGATGCGGCTGTTCAAGGCCCAGATGGTCGAGCGCGTGATGTCGATGGCGAACGTCCCGGACGATGTGCCGATCGAGAACAAGATGGTGACGCGCGCGATCGCGTCGGCCCAGTCGCAGGTCGAGCAGCAGAACTTCGAGACCCGTAAGAACGTTCTGAAGTACGACGAGGTCCTCAACCGCCAGCGTGAGGTCATCTACGGCGAGCGGCGCCGCGTCCTGGAGGGCGAGGACCTGCATGAGCAGGTGCAGCACTTCATGGACGACACGATCGACGCCTACGTCGGCGCGGAGACCGCCGAGGGCTTCGCCGAGGAGTGGGACCTGGACCGGCTGTGGGGCGCCTTCAGGCAGCTCTACCCGGTGAAGGTCACCATCGAGGAGCTGGAGGAGGCGGCCGGTGACCGGGCCGGGCTGACCGCCGAGTTCATCGCCGAGTCCATCAAGGACGACATCCACGAGCAGTACGCGCAGCGTGAGGCGCAGCTCGGCTCCGAGATCATGCGTGAGCTGGAGCGCCGGGTCGTCCTGTCGGTGCTGGACCGCAAGTGGCGCGAGCACCTCTACGAGATGGACTACCTCCAGGAGGGCATCGGCCTGCGCGCCATGGCGCAGAAGGACCCGTTGGTCGAGTACCAGCGCGAGGGCTTCGACATGTTCACCGCGATGATGGAGGGCATCAAGGAGGAGTCCGTCGGCTACCTGTTCAACCTGGAGGTCCAGGTCGAGCAGCAGGTCGAGGAGGTCCCCGTCGAGGACGCCAAGCCGGTGGCCGACCTGGAGAAGAAGGATGCGGTGCCGGCGCAGGCGGGCGCGCGTCCCGAGATCCGGGCCAAGGGGCTCGAGGCACCGCGCCGTCCGGACCGGCTGCACTTCACCGCCCCCAAGGTGGACGGCGAGGGCGACATCGTCGAGGGCGACTTCGACAACGGCGACGAGCCGGTGCGTTCGGAGGCCGACGGCCTCACGCGTGCGGAGCGCCGCAAGCAGTCGCGTGGCGGGCGCCGCCGCAAGAAGTAGCGCCGGCGAGTACCGCGCGGGCGTGTGACGCCGTCGAGGCGGACGGCGTGGCGTTGCCTGCGCACTGCGGTAGTGGCTGGAGGGCCGGGTCCCCTGTTTGGGGGCCCGGCCTTTGGTCTGCGCGGGCCGCGGCTGCGGACCATGGCTGGGGGCTGAGGCCTGTGAGCGGCGATCAGCGGGTGCGGTCCGTCGACCGTGCGGTCGGTCGGCGCAGTCAGGCCCGGTCTGCGCCCGGCGGCGTCAGCGGTCCACGGGCGGGTTGCTGCGGCGGACCGCGGCGCGGTGTCAGGCGCCGTTCGAGGAGGGCCCGCGGCGACCGCCCAGTTCCACCGCCGTGCAGCGCCAGCGCAGGTCCAGGCCCTGCTCCAGGCGGAATGCCATGGCGCGCAGCTGGTCCCCGGCGCCGATGCGGGCGAAGGCCTCGATGGCGCCCGGCCGGGGCTCGAAGTAGCCGATGTCGCGGACGACGGGCCGGGTGCCGCGGGCGCGCAGGGGGCCGCGTTCCGCGAGCCGGGCGAGTTCGTCGTAGGCGCGGCCGGCGGTGTGGCGGAGCATCGAATGGACGGGGCGCTGGCCGCTCAGGACGAGGAGCAGGCGGTCGGCGAAGACATCGGTGGGGCGGGGCGGGGGAAGGGGGCCGCGGGGCGCCCTGGAGGGGACGGCGTGGGTCCGGCTCGCTGAGGGCTGCGGGACGCGCTGCGCGACGGCTGGACGGGCGTGGGGCGCGTGGAGCGCGCCTTGCGGGGTGCCGGTACCCGCCCGGTCCGCTCCGGTGGACGCTGCGGCCTTGGACGCGCCGCCGCTCGGACCGCGCGGTGGGGTGGCGCCGGGGCGGCGGGTGTCGCGACGGCTGGGTGGGCGGTTGCCGGGGCGGTGCTGGGCGGCCCTGGTCATGACCTTGTTCATGGAGTCCCCGTTCGTCGAGCCCGGTTGATACCGGTCGGTAACTTCGTGTTCGGTGATCTTGTACGGGGTTCGGGGGGCCGTCGGCAAGGAAGTCGGGAGCCGGGCCGAGCGGCCGGAAACTTCACTTATCCGGGTGATCGAGGGGCTCGGAGGGCCGTGACGGCGGGGGTGCACCGGGTGAGTTCGTGGACCGGGGTGGACGCCGGAGGGGGTGGCGGTGGGGACTCGAAAGGGGACACCCGCACGTATCCTGAAGGCCCTCCGGGGAGGTGCGGAACCGTCCTTTCCGGGTCCTTGCGGAGCCACACGAACACGAAAGCGGTCAGCCATGCGCGTCTACGTCCCCCTGACCCTCCCCGGCCTCGCCGAGGCGTACAAGACGGGCGAGCTGGGGACCGGGCCGCTCGTCGCGTACGCCGTCACGCCCGGGTTGCGCGAGTGGTATCTCTCCGACGACATCGAGGAGTTGGAGTACGCGGCGCTGAACCGGGCCGCGCTGGCCTCCCTGCGGCTGCTGGCGGCGGACGCGACGGCCGTCCGGCGCCGGGTCGTGGTCGCGGTCGACGTGCCCGACGGGGCGGCGGTCACCGATCCGGACCGCGGGTTGGATCCGGCCGCGTTGGGCGAGGTGCGGATCGACGGCGGCGTGGCGCTGGCGAAGGCGGCCTCCGTGCACGTCGACTCCGATGACGCGGAGGCGGATGTGGCGTCGGCGGCCGCGGCGCTGGAGGCGGCGGACGGCGGGGACGACGACGCCCAGTTCGTCGTGGACGGGGCTGACGACCACGAGCTGCTGTGGTTCGCGACCCAGGAGATCCCGAATCTGGTGGGGCCGCTGGACTGAGGCGGGCCCGAGCCGACCGGGGGTGTGGTGCGCCTGGCGGCGATGCCGTATGCCTGCCGACGCTGACGCGTGCCTGCCACCTCTGCCGTGTGCCAGGCGAGCTTGCGTGTGCCTGCCACCTCTGCCGTATGCCTGCCCGAGCTTGCGTGTGCCTGCCACAGCTGCCCCATACCTGCCCGAGCTTGCGCGTGCCTGCCGCTGCTGCCGTACGCCCGGCAGTGGTCTCGTGAGCCCGCCGGTCGCCTGTGACCTGCTGTTCTCTTGATTGTCAGTGGAGCCGGGTACGGTTCTTGGCATGGGGAAGCAGGCAGGGGCGCACATTGTCTGGGACTGGAACGGCACGCTGTTCCACGACATTGACGCGATCATCGGGGCGACGAACGCGGCCTTCGCCGACCTGGGACTTCAGCCGATCACGATCGAGCAGTACCGGACGCTCTACTGCGTGCCGGTGCCGAAGTTCTACGAACGGCTGCTGGGGCGGCTGCCGACGGACGCCGAGTGGGCGGTCATGGACGAGACGTTCCACCGGTACTACACCGAGCACCGGGTGACGTGCGGGCTCACCGAGGGTGTCGCGGAGCTGCTGGTGGCGTGGCGGGCGGCGGGGCGCAGCCAGTCGCTCCTGAGCATGTACGGGCATGACGAACTCGTCCCGCTGGTAAGGGGGTTCGGGATCGAGGAGCACTTCATACGGGTCGACGGGCGGACCGGGCCGTCCGGGGGCAGCAAGGTCGAGCACATGGTGCGGCACATCGAGGCGCTGGTGAGCGTGGATCCCACTCGCACGGTGGTGATCGGGGACGCCGCCGACGACGCGGTGGCGGCGCTGCATGTGGGTGCGCGGGCCGTGCTCTACACCGGGGGATCGCACGGCCGGGCGAGCCTTGAGGAGGTGGGCGTGCCGGTGGTGGACACGCTGGAGGAGGCGGTCGCGGAGGCCGAGCGGTTGGCGGCGTAGCGGCACGGACGGCCCGGCGGCGGGCCGGCGGACACGCGGGGTCCGGCCCCGAGGCCGGGCACGACGGTGACATGCCCGGCGGCGAGGCCGGCGGTGCCGCGAGGGGCGAGCCGGCGGCCCGATCAGGACGCCGGCGTCGTGGACGTCATGTCACCGGTGCCTTCGCCCGGAGCACCGTGAGGAACTCGCGCATCCAGCTGGAGTGGTCCGGCCAGGCGCGCGAGGAGACCAGGGTGCCGTCGACCACGGCTTCGGCGTCCTGGAACGTGGCCCCCGCGGCCTGCATGTCGAGTTCCAGCGCGGGGTAGGCGGTGACGCGGCGGCCCCGGAGGCCGTCGATCGCCGCGGTGAGCAAGGGGCCGTGGCAGATCTGGGCGACCGGCTTGTCGGCGTCGAAGAACGACTTGAGGATCTTGCGGAGTTCGGGGTCGTTGCGGAGGTACTCGGGGGCGCGGCCGCCGGGGATGACGACGGCGGCGTAGTCGCCGGGGTCGACCTCCGAGAAGGCGAGGTCGGCGGGCCAGGTGTACCCGGGTTTCTCGGTGTACGTGTCGAAGCCGGGCTCGAAGTCGTGGACGACGAACTGGAGCTTCTTGCGGGCGGGGGCCGCGATGTGGACGTCGTAGCCCTCTTCGCGGAGGCGCTGGTAGGGGTAGAGGACCTCCAGTGACTCCGCGGCGTCACCGGTGATGATGAGGATCTTCGCTGTCATGTC
This sequence comes from Streptomyces sp. NPDC001920, assembly GCF_053594495.1. Taxonomy (NCBI): domain Bacteria; kingdom Bacillati; phylum Actinomycetota; class Actinomycetes; order Kitasatosporales; family Streptomycetaceae; genus Streptomyces; species Streptomyces sp. NPDC001920. Next base: position 329,162 of record NZ_JBSFEP010000008.1, on the reverse strand, counting down.
GGGTGCGCTCCTCCTTGTTGGCCGTGTCCGCCTCTTGATCGTGGATCGCCTCTGGATCGTCGTTCGCCTCTTGGCCGTCCTTCCTCGGTCGTGGTCTCCGTCTTCGTCGGGCCTCAGGGCAACGTGCCTCGGGGGTGGCGTCTTGCCAAGGGGGCGGGGGCAGCTCGGGGCTGCTGTTGCCCGGTGGGGTCGTTCTACCGCTGTTTTCGGCCAGTAGGTCACGCCGGGCGGCGTGCTTTCGGGGCCGTCCACGGGCCGAGTCCCGCCTCGGCCCCACCTCCCAGGCTCCTCCTCGGCGCCCGGACGTCGCCAGTTACGCCCTCACCGCCCGCTTTGCCCCTGTGCAGAACGTCAAAGTTCCACCCCTGGTTTTGTACACATACGGCTCATGACGGGGCCCCTGTAAGGAGCGATAGCCTTAGTGGCGTGATCAGCGCGATAGTTCGCGGGGGCACCGGAGCCCCCGCCCTGCGCCCGGAGAGCACGGACCACATCCGTGACCGGGCGGCGGTCGCTGGTCTTCGCGGGCGGGAGGGGAGCGAAAGGGCTCCCCGGACGCCATCCACAGCCTGTGCCCCAGCGTCGCGGAGAGCGGCGTCACACCCCGTGGGCAGCTCAAGATTGGCTCATATACCCCCGCTCATCTCCCCTCGCGGCATAGCGTCGAAGCAGACCGGACACCCCGCGTCGCGGCGTCACGTCCGCGAGGAAGAGACCGCACTTCCATCAACGTCACGCAACGGCGCGCGACAGGAGCCAGAGGACAATGCAGACCAAGCTGGACGAAGCCAAGGCCGAGCTGCTCGAGAGGGCCGCCCGGGTAGCTGAGAACAGCCCGGTCGGGGGGTACCTACCGACCGGGAAGACGGACGAGAGCACGCCCGGCACCCCGGACCACGAAACCGTGCTCGCGTTCCTCCAGCGCTACTACCTGCACACCGCACCGGAGGACCTCACCGACCGCGACCCGGTCGACATCTTCGGAGCCGCCTTCTCGCACTACCGTCTGGCCGAGAACCGCCCGCAGGGCACGGCCAACGTGCGGGTGCACACGCCCACCGTGGAGGAGAACGGCTGGACCTGCAGCCACTCGGTCGTCGAGGTCGTCACCGACGACATGCCCTTCCTGGTGGACTCCGTCACCAACGAGCTGACCCGGCAGGGGCGGGGGATCCATGTGGTCATCCACCCGCAGGTCTTCGTCCGCCGCGACCTCACCGGCAAGCTGGTCGAGGTGCTTCCCGCGCCGCCCGCCGGTGATCTGCCGCACGACACGCACGCCGAGTCCTGGATCCACGTCGAGATCGACCGTGAGACCGACCGCGCGGACCTCAAGCAGATCACCGCCGACCTGCTGCGCGTGCTGTCCGACGTCCGTGAGGCCGTCGAGGACTGGAGCAAGATGCGCGACGCGGCCCTGCGCATGGCCGACGAGCTGCCGCGGGAGCCCACGTCCGATCTGCGTGAGCAGGAGATCGAGGAGGCCCGCGAGCTGCTGCGCTGGCTGGCCGACGACCACTTCACCTTCCTCGGCTACCGCGAGTACGAACTGCGCGGCGACGACTCGCTGGCCGCCGTGCCGGGCACCGGACTCGGCATCCTGCGCTCCGACCCGCACCACGCCGAGGACGAGAATCACCCGGTCAGCCCCTCCTTCGAACGGCTGCCCGCCGACGCCCGTGCCAAGGCGCGCGAACACAAGCTCCTCATCCTCACCAAGGCGAACAGCCGGGCGACCGTGCACCGGCCGTCGTACCTCGACTACGTCGGCGTCAAGAAGTTCGACGAGAACGGCGAGGTCATCGGCGAGCGGCGCTTCCTGGGCCTGTTCTCGTCCGCCGCCTACACCGAGTCCGTCCGGCGCGTCCCGGTCATCCGGCGCAAGGTGGAGGAGGTGCTGGAGGTCGCCGGGTTCTCTCCCCACAGCCACGACGGGCGCGACCTGCTCCAGATCCTGGAGACGTACCCGCGCGACGAGCTCTTCCAGACCCCGGTCCCCGAGCTCCAGCGCATCGCCACCTCCGTCCTGTACCTGCAGGAACGCCGCCGCCTGCGGCTCTACCTGCGGCAGGACGAATACGGCCGCTACTACTCCGCGCTCGTCTACCTCCCCCGCGACCGCTACACCACCGGCGTGCGGCTGCGGATCATCGACATCCTCAAGGAGGAGCTCGGCGGCACCAGCGTCGACTTCACGGCCTGGAACACCGAGTCGATCCTCTCCCGGCTGCACTTCGTCGTCCGCGTCCCGCAGGGCACCGAGCTGCCGCAGCTGTCCGACTCCGACAAGGAGCGCATCGAGGCCCGCCTCGTCGAGGCCGCGCGTTCCTGGGCCGACGGCTTCGCCGACGCGCTGAACGCCGAACTCGGCGAGGAGCGCGCCGCCGAGCTGCTGCGCCGCTACCACAACGCCTTCCCCGAGGGCTACAAGGCCGACCACAGCCCCCGCTCCGCGGTCTCCGACCTCGTCCACCTGGAACAGCTCACCGAGGAGAACAACTTCTCGCTGAGCCTGTACGAGCCGGTCGGCGCCGCCCCCGAGGAGCGCCGGTTCAAGATCTACCGCAAGGGCGCGGCGGTCTCCCTGTCCGCCGTGCTGCCGGTCCTCAGCCGGCTCGGCGTCGAGGTCGTCGACGAGCGTCCGTACGAGCTGCGCTGCTCCGACCGCAGCGTCGCCTGGATCTACGACTTCGGCCTGCGCATCCCCAAGCCGACCGGCGGCGCCGGCGACTACCTCGGCGACGACGCGCGCGAGCGCTTCTCGGAGGCCTTCGCCGCGACCTGGACCGGCAGGGCGGAGAACGACGGCTTCAACGCACTCGTGCTGGGCGCCGGGCTGACCTGGCGGCAGGCCATGGTGCTGCGCGCCTACGCCAAGTACCTGCGGCAGGCGGGCTCCACCTTCTCGCAGGACTACATGGAGGACACCCTCCGCAACAACGTCCACACCACTCGCCTCCTCGTCTCCCTGTTCGAGGCGCGGATGTCGCCCGACCGTCAGCGCGCGGGGCGCGAGATCGTGGACGCCCTGCTGGAAGAGGTCGACGCGGCGCTCGACCAGGTCGCCAGCCTCGACGAGGACCGGATCCTCAGGTCCTTCCTCACCGTCATCAAGGCGACCCTGCGCACGAACTTCTTCCAGGAGGCGGCCGACGGCAGGCCGCACGAGTACGTCTCCATGAAGTTCGACCCGCAGGCCATCCCCGACCTGCCGGCGCCCCGCCCGGCGTACGAGATCTGGGTCTACTCGCCGCGTGTCGAGGGCGTGCACCTGCGCTTCGGCAAGGTCGCGCGCGGAGGACTGCGCTGGTCCGACCGGCGTGAGGACTTCCGCACCGAGATCCTCGGCCTGGTCAAGGCGCAGATGGTGAAGAACACCGTCATCGTGCCGGTCGGCGCCAAGGGCGGCTTCGTCGCCAAGCAGCTGCCGGACCCGAGCGTGGACCGGGACGCCTGGCTGGCCGAGGGCGTGGCCTCGTACAAGACGTTCATCTCGGCGCTGCTCGACATCACCGACAACATGGTCGCCGGCGAGGTCGTCCCGCCGCGGGACGTCGTCCGCCACGACGAGGACGACACCTACCTCGTCGTCGCCGCCGACAAGGGCACCGCGACCTTCTCCGACATCGCCAACGGGGTCGCCGAGCAGTACAACTTCTGGCTCGGCGACGCCTTCGCCTCCGGCGGCTCGGCCGGCTACGACCACAAGGGCATGGGCATCACCGCCCGCGGTGCCTGGGAGTCGGTCAAGCGGCACTTCCGCGAGCTGGGCGTGGACACGCAGAGCGAGGACTTCACGGTCGTCGGCATCGGCGACATGTCCGGTGACGTGTTCGGCAACGGCATGCTGCTCTCCGAGCACATCCGCCTGGTCGCCGCCTTCGACCACCGGCACATCTTCATCGACCCGAACCCGGACGCGGCCACCTCCTACGCCGAGCGCCGCCGCCTGTTCGAGCTGCCGCGCTCCAGCTGGGAGGACTACGACACCGAGCTGCTGTCGGCAGGCGGCGGCGTCTTCCCGCGCAGCGCCAAGGCCATCCCGGTCAACGCGCACATCCGCGAGGCCCTCGGCATCGAGGGCAAGGTCACCAAGATGACGCCGGCCGACCTGATGAAGGCGATCCTGCAGTCGCCGGTGGACCTGCTGTGGAACGGCGGCATCGGTACGTACGTGAAGGCGTCGACCGAGTCCCACGCGGACGTCGGCGACAAGGCGAACGACCCGATCCGGGTCGACGGCGCCGACCTGCGCGTCAAGGTCGTCGGCGAGGGCGGCAACCTGGGCCTGACCCAGCTCGGCCGGATCGAGTTCGCGCTGCACGGCGGCCGGATCAACACCGATGCCATCGACAACAGCGCGGGCGTGGACACCTCCGACCACGAGGTGAACATCAAGATCCTGCTCAACGGCCTGGTCGCGGACGGCGACATGACCGTCAAGCAGCGCAACAAGCTGCTCGCCGAGATGACCGATGAGGTCGGGCGGCTGGTGCTGCGCAACAACTACGCCCAGAACACGGCGATCGCCAACGCGCTCGCACAGTCGGGCGCCATGCTCCACGCCCAGCAGCGCTTCATGAAGCACCTGGTCAGGGAGGGCCACCTGGACCGGGCGCTGGAGTTCCTGCCCACCGACCGCCAGATCCGCGAACGCCTCGCCGCCGGCCACGGCCTGACCGGGCCGGAGACGGCCGTCCTGATGGCGTACACGAAGATCACGGTCGCCGAGGAGCTGCTGCACACCTCGCTGCCCGACGACCCGTACCTGAGCACGCTGCTGCACGCGTACTTCCCGTCCGCGCTGCGCGAGCAGTTCCCGGAGCACCTCGTCAGCCACCCGCTGCGCCGGGAGATCACCACGACCGTGCTGGTCAACGACACGGTCAACACGGGCGGTACGACGTATCTGCACCGGTTGCGCGAGGAGACCGGCGCCTCGCTGGAGGAGATCGTCCGGGCGCAGACCGCGGCCCGCGCGATCTTCCGCTCGGCGGCCGTGTGGGACGGCGTGGAGACGCTCGACAACAAGGTCGAGGCGGACGTCCAGACCCGGATCCGGCTGCACTCCCGCCGCCTCGTCGAACGCGGCACGCGCTGGCTGCTCAACAACCGGCCGCAGCCGCTGGCGCTCGCCGACACCGTCGACTTCTTCGCCGACCGCGTCGAGCAGGTCTGGTCGCAGCTGCCGAAGCTGCTCAAGGGCGCGGACCTGGAGTGGTACCAGCAGATCTACGACGAGCTGACCGGCGCCGGCGTCACCACCGAGCTGGCCACCCGGGTCGCAGGCTTCTCCTCGGCCTTCCCGACGCTGGACATCGTCTCGGTGGCCGATCGCATGGGCAAGGACGCGATGGACGTCGCCGAGGTCTACTACGACCTCGCCGACCGGCTGCGCATCACGCAGCTCATGGACCGCATCAGCGAGCTGCCCCGCGCCGACCGCTGGCAGTCCATGGCCCGTGCCTCCATCCGCGAGGACCTCTACGCCGCCCACGCGGCCCTGACCTCGGACGTCCTGGCGGCCGGCAACGGCAGCGCGACGCCCGAACAGCGCTTCAAGGCGTGGGAGGAGAAGAACGCGGCGATCCTGGGGCGGGCGCGGACGACCCTGGAGGAGATCCAGGGGTCGGAGGCCTTCGACCTGGCCAACCTGTCGGTCGCGATGCGGACGATGCGGACGCTGCTGCGGCAGCACTCGTAGGCGGTATGCGCAGGCAGTGTGCAGGCAGTACGCGTAGGCGTTCCTCATAGACCGTACGCGGAGCAGGGCGCCCCGGGCTGGAGACAGCTCGGGGCGCTCGCGCGTTCAGGACAAAACGGGAATTACAGTGCTCGGGTGAGCACGATGCGGGCCGCGCTGCGGAGGACGACGGTGGTTCCGCTGCTCGGCGCGGCCCTGGTCGTCCTGCTGCTGCTCCTGGTGATCGTCCGACTGCCATGGGCCGGTGACCTCGGGATGCACGCGGCGACCGTGGAGCGCCTGCGGCACGATCCGGCCGACCCCGGCAATCCGCTGGTCGACGCGGACACACCGAGTCCGTACTACTCGCCGTGGATGCTGGTGCTCGGTTGCCTGGCCCGGGTGAGCGGGGCGTCGGTCTTCGTCGTCCTGCGCGTCGGCGCGGTGGTCGGGCTCGCGCTGCTCGTCAGCGGGGTGTGGCGGTACGTGCGGACGCTGAGCGCCCGTCGGGGCGCGCCGGCGGTGGCCGTGTTGTGCCTGGTGTTCCTGTGGGGGACCTCGCAGTTCGCGTGGAGCGGGTTCCTCGGGCTGAACTCGCTGGCGTTGACGGTGTCGTATCCGAGTGTCTTCGCGCTGGGGCTGGCCTTTCACCTCTGGGCCTGGCTGGCGGCCGCGGTGCGGGCGGTGGCCGGGTGGGGTGTGTGGGTCGGGCTCGGGGCTCTGTGGGCGGTGGTGCTGCTGTGCCATCAGTTCTCGGGAGTGGTGGCCACCCTGGGGGCACTGGCCACGGTGGTCGCCGCGCGGCCCGCACGGGCGGTACGGCTGCGGCTGGCAGCTGCGTCGGCGGTGGGCGTACTGGCGGGGGCGGTGGTCCTGCGGGCGTGGCCGTACTACGACTTCTTCGCGCTGGTCGGGGCGGGCGGCGACCTGGAGTCGGTACATCGGGCGCTGTACCGGGACCTGGTGGCGCGGTACTGGCTGGTGCTGCTGGGGGTGGCGGCCCTGGCGCTGCGGTGGTGGCGGGACCGGCTGGATCCGTTGGTGCTGTTCTTCGTGCTGGGGGCGGCGGTCGTGGCGCTGGGCTGGGTGAGCGGGCACTACTCGTGGGGCCGGGCGTTGCCCGCGGTGGTGATTCCGGCGCAGGTCGCCGCCGCGTTGGAGGCGGCCGAGGGGTGGCGGGCCCGGCGGCAGACGTGGGCCGGGGTGCTGGCCGGGGCGTTGGCCGTGGGGGCCTGGACGCAGATCGGGACGGTCGGGTACGTCGTGCCGCGGGGGGCGTTGCCGGAGGCGGTCGCGGCGAAGTACCGGGAGCCGTGGGTGGGGTACCACTGGGTCACGCCGTGGGTGAAGTACGGGGACGTGGTCATGGCGCGGACGTTTCCGGCACGGCAGCTCCCGGCGTACGGGGCGTACACCGTGGCGCCCGGGTATCCCGACTTCTTCCTGCCGGACGAGGCGCTGCGGGAGGCCGCCGTACGACGGTACTTCGCGGCGGGGACGACGGAGGGCGTGCGGCGGGCGATCGTGGAGGCGTACGGGGTGCGGTGGGTCGTGGACCGGGGCGGGGTGCGGGATCCGGGGTTGCGGGTGGTGGCCTTCGGGCCGGGTGGGCAGGCGCTGTACCAGGTGGTGCGGTGAGGCAGGGCGTGTCGTTCGGATCAGGCCGGCATGGGCCGCACGGCAGGTCCTAGCGAAGGGCGCTCCTCACCAGGCGCACCACCCGCTTCACCCGTGGGCGGGCCAGGCGGCGGGCCAGGGGGTGGAGCACCTTCGCCGTCAGGCCCAGGGGCTGCCAGCGGATCTGGAGGCGGCCGGGGCCGCGGCCCTCCGGTTCGATGGTCACGCGATGGGGGGCCGTGCCCGAGTGGTAGTTGATGCGGGTCGTCAGCGACGGGAAGGACAGGGGAGCCAGGAGCACGGCCGTATGGCGCAGGCCCTGGTGTTCGAGGCGGAGCAACGGGTGGCGCACGCCCGCGAAGCCGTGGTGAGGGACGGGTGCCGAGGTCAGGTCCAGGTGGACCTGGCCTTCGAAGATGCCGGGGCTGACCGGGGACAGACGGAAGGGGACCGTGAGACGGCGTCGTCCCGGCGTGAGGAGGAGGCCGGCGCGGTGGGGGCCGACGGGCAGGCGCAGCCCGGGATCGTAGGTGCGGATCGTGAGGTCGATCGAGGCGCCGGGGCCGCGGGTGAATTCCGTGATCTCGTGACGGAACTGGGCGCTGCGGAACGGCCGGGTGTCCAACTCCAGGTCGGACAGCTCCAGTTCACGGCGAGCCCAGTCGGTTGCCGGGATGCCGTCGCCCCAGAAGGTGTGCCCGTACCCGTCCGGTGTCACCTGCCTCGGCGCCACCGCGCGGCCCAGGCCCCGCGCCGCCAGCCGGGCGTCGCAGAAGCGGCGTTCGCGCACCAGCTGCAGGACCACCCGTTCCGTACGGGGCAGTCGGGCGTAGGCGGCGGGGGAGAGGGTGTCGAGGTACGGGGTCACGATGTCCGCGAAGGACGTCAGCCAGGTGTCGTCCCGGTACGGCAGGTCCCCGGCGTACATCCGGAAGTCGTGCTTGAGGAACTTGTAGTCCTTGTCCTCGCGCAGCGCTCCGTGCCCGCTCTCGACGAGGAAGTCGTCGATGAGGCGCTGGACGTGGACGCGGTCGCGGACGTTGTCCAGCCGGTGGCGCTGGTTGGAGATCGACGCCGCTTCCACGGCCGCGTGGGGCGCGACATACCAGCGGTACACCGGCTCCGGGACGATCGTGAACTCCTTGGCCAGACAGTACGCCTGCGTCGTGAACAGCTGGTCCTCGTAGTGGATCCCCTCGGGGAACCGCAGGTCGTGGCGGTCCAGGAAGGCACGGGCGTACATCTTGCTCGTCGACAGGTGCTCGAACAGCAGCCGGGGCTCGGACTCGATGCCCAGCACCGTGCGGCGCTCGGCGACCAGGTGCGGCATCCACTTCGTACGGCGGCCGCTGTCCTCCCGGATCCGCACCACCGCGCCCATCGCGAAGTCGATCTCCCGGTCCCGGTGGGCCGCCAGCAGCAGTTCCACGGCGTTGTCCGCGAGTTCGTCGTCACTGTCCAGGAACATGACGTACGGCGCTCCGGCGATCTCCAGGGCCCGGTTGCGCGGAGCGCTGCACCCACCGCTGTTCTCCGGCAGGCGCAGGTAGCGGATGCGGGGGTCCCGGGACGCCAACTCGCGTGCCACCTCAGGCGTCTTGTCCGTCGAGTGGTCGTCGCTGATGATGATCTCGATGGCGGCGTGGGTCTGCCGGCGCACCGACTCCACGGCCCGGGGCAGGCGTTCGGCGTCGTTGTAGACGATGACCGTCACCGTGACGTCCGCGGTCATACGGCCTCCCTCGGGCTCGGCGCCGGGGTACGTCGCTCCAGCGGGACCACCGGCGGCAGGGCGTCCTCGCTCTCGCCCAGGAACACGCGGCGTACGACCCGCTCGGCGGCGTGTCCGTCGTCGAACTCGCAGAAACGGCGCCGGAAGGCGGCCCGCGCCTTCGCCGCGCCCTCGTCGCGCCAGGCCTCGGTGGTGAGGATCTCCGTCAGTTCCCGCTGGCTGCGGGCCACCTGGCCCGGAGGCTCGGCCATCAGGTCGAAGTAGACGCCGCGGGTGGAGCGGTAGGTCTCCCAGTCGTCGGCGTACACGACGATCGGGCGGTCGAGGTTGGCGTAGTCGAACATGATGGACGAGTAGTCCGTGACCAGCGCGTCCGCGGCCAGGGACAGGTCCTCGACCGGGTCGTAGGCGGAGACGTCGATGACTCGGCCGGTGCGGCGCAGCGCGGTCAGCGGGGACGGTGTGCCGTCGTAGAAGTAGTGGCCGCGGATCAGCAGCACCGTGTCCTCACCGAGCTGGTCGGCGAGGGTGGCGAGATCGAGGCGGGGGGTCCAGCCGGCCTCGTAGTCGCGGTGCGTGGGGGCGTACAGGATCGCGCGGTGCGTCGGCGGGATGCCCAGGCGGTCCCGGACGGCGCGGATGTCGGCGGCGGTGGCCGAGTAGAACACGTCGTTGCGTGGATAGCCGTAGTCGAGGGAGACGAAACGGGAGGGGTACGCGCGTTCCCACATGCGGGTGGAGTGGCTGTTCGCGGAGACGCTGTAGTCCCATCTGTCGATCCGGGCGAGGAGGGCCTGGAAGTCGAGGCCCTTGGCGGCGGCCGGGAACTCCATCTGATCCACGCCCATCCGCTTGAGCGGGGTGCCGTGGTGGGTCTGGAGGTGGACCGCGTCCGGGCGCTTCACGATCGCGTTCGGGAAGTTGACGTTGTTGACCAGGTACTTCGCCGTTGCCATGACCTCGCGGTAGCGGCGGGTGCCGGGGATCACATGATCCGTGTGGGGCGGCAGGAGGGAGGCGTTCTCCGGTGCCACCACCCACACCGGGTGGATCTGCGGGGCGAGTTCGGTGAGCTTGGCCGCGATCGCCGCCGGGTTGCAGGCCACTCCGCGGTTCCAGTACGCCGCGAAGACGGCCAGGCCGGGATCGACCGGGCGGGACAGCGCCTTGCGGTAATGGTGGTCACCGAGAGCGGCGCCGACCTGGCGCCCCCGGGCGCGTACGGCCGCCTTCGTGGCGCGGCGTGCGCGGTTGGCGGCCTGGAAGGCGCGGTACCTGGTGTACGCGTTCTCCTCCAGGAGGGCACGGCGGATGCCCTCGGGCCCGGCGGGGCGCCGGTACTCGGGCGGGCGATGCCGTACCGCCGCTTCCGAGGCCCGGCGGAAGAACTCCCTGGCCGCGGCGTCCGGCATGGTCGTGCGGGCGAAGGTGCGCAGGCAGTCGCGGACCATGACGTCGTACAGGACGGTGTGGGGAGCGGGGCCGGTGGCGGGGGTGGCGGGGGCACGGTCGCGGGCGAGGGCGAGGAGCGCTTCATAGCGGTCGACGAGGGCGCGGTGCTCCTCGGGGGTGACGGGCGGAAGGCTCTCGGGGCGCAGCTCGTGGCTGTCGTACGCCACCTGGTTCAGGGCGGCGATGTGGTCGGCGAGGAGGAGGGCGGCGTAGGCCGCGAAGGGCTCGTCGGGGGTGGTGAGTTCGGCTTCGTGCGCCCGCCAGAAGGTGGTGCGCAGCGCCCGGTTGCCCAGGATCGGGGTGACCCGCAGCGCGGTGCGGGCGAGGGCGTCGAGGGGGTGGGCGGCTCGGCCGGAGCGAGCCAGGCGGGGTCCGTCGTCGGAGGGGAGGGCCGCGGTCTCCCAGGTGGAGCGGACGTGGTCGAACAGGAGGACGTCCACCTCGCCGGGCAGGTCCGCGACCCGTTCGGCGACCATGCGCGGGGCGCCGACCGGCAGGCCGTCCTTGGCGTGCACGAAGTGCAGCCAGCGGCCGGTGGCCCGGGCCGCCCCCGCCGACCGTGCCGCGGCGTCGTCCGTCCCGTCCGGCAGCGGCAGCACCAGCATCTCGGGCGCGTAGGCCCGGGCCGTCTCCTGGGCCCAGGCACCGACCGCCACCACGATCACCTCGACGCCGGTGTGCGGGTGCGCGGCCAGGGAGGCGAGGAGTCCGGTCAGGCGGTCCTGGGTGTTCGGCCCGTGGACGACGACGCTCAGTTCGGGCATCGCGGGGTCGGGCATCGCGGCCTCTCCTTCACCTCGTCATCGCGCCGGGGACGCTCTGTCCGGTTGGGACCCGGCCTAGAACATAGTGACACCAATGGGGTGAAAGGGTGACCCGCAGTTGCGCCTCACGAGGGAACCGGCGTCGTTTGGGGCTGGGGCTGGGGCTGGGGCTGGGGCTGGGGCTGGGGCTGGGGCTTCGGTTTCGGCTTGGGCTTCGGGTTGGCCGTCTTGTCTCCCGTGAACGCCTCGTACTCCTTCAGGACCTCGTCCGTCGGCCCGTCCATGCGCAGCTCACCGCGCTCCAGCCACAGGACGCGGTCACAGGTGTCGCGGATCGACTTGTTGTTGTGGCTGACCAGGAACACCGTGCCCGCGTGCTTGCGCAGCTCGCGGATCCGGGCCTCGGAGCGCTTCTGGAACGAACGGTCACCCGTCGCCAGCGCCTCGTCGATCAGCAGGACGTCGTGGTCCTTGGCGGCCGCGATGGAGAACCGCAGGCGGGCCGCCATGCCTGAGGAGTAGGTGCGCATGGGGAGGGTGATGAAGTCGCCCTTCTCATTGATGCCGGAGAAGTCGACGATCTCCTGGTAGCGCTCGCGGATCTGCTCGCGGGACATGCCCATGGCCAGGCCGCCGAGATGGACGTTGCGCTCGCCGGTGAGGTCGTTCATCAGGGCGGCGTTCACACCGAGGAGGGAAGGCTGGCCGTCGGTGTAGATACGGCCGTTCTCGACCGGGAGGAGGCCGGCGACCGCCTTGAGCAGCGTCGACTTGCCGGAACCGTTGGTGCCGATGAGGCCGATGGCCTCGCCGCGGTACGCGACGAAGGACACGTTCCTGACCGCGTGCACCTTGCGCACACCGGCCGCCTTCTCGGCCTGCCCGCGACGCAGGATGCGGTTGAGCGCGGCGGTCGCGGAGCCGCGGCCGGCGCCCGTGCCGTTGACCCGGTAGACGATGTCGACGCGGTCGGCGATGACGGTCGGGGTCTTGGTGGTGTTCTCGGTGGTGTTGTCAGCCACGGCCGTAGGTCTCCTCAGCCTTCCAGAAGTAGATGAAGCCACCGACGCCGGCGAGCAGGGCCCAGCCCGTCGCGATCGCCCACACGTGCGTCGGGAGCTGCTCCGCGTGGAAGCTGTCGATGAGCGCGAAGCGCATCAGGTCGATGTACACGGCGGCGGGGTTGGCCTGGAGGACCGACGTCACCCAGGACGGCCAGTCCGTGTGCTTGCTGGTCATGTGGCTGATGCTGAACATCACGCCCGACGCGTACATCCACGTGCGCAGCACGAACGGCATCAACTGGGCGATGTCCGGGGTCTTGGCGCCCATCCGGGCCATGACCATCGCGACGCCCGTGTTGAAGACGGACTGCAGCACCAGCGCCGGGACCGCCAGCAGCCAGGAGGCGGAGACCGGGATGCCGAAGCAGAGCAGGATCACCACCAGCGCCGCCATCGAGAACAGCAGCTGCTGGAGCTGCTGCAGCGCGAAGGAGATCGGCAGTGCGGCCCGGGGGAAGTGCAGCGCCCGGACCAGACCGAGGTTGCCTGAGATCGCGCGGGTGCCCGCCATGATCGAGGTCTGCGTGAACGTCCAGACGAACACTCCCGTCACCAGGAACGGGACGTAGTCCGGCACGCCACGGCTCGTGCCCATCAGCTCGCCGAAGATGAAGTAGTACACCGCCGCGTTCAGCAACGGCGTCAGCACCTGCCAGATCTGGCCGAGCTTCGCCTGGCTGTACTGGGCCGTGAGTTTCGCCGTGGAGAACGCGCCGATGAAGTGGCGGCGCGCCCACAGCTGGCGGACGTACTCCGGCAGCGCGGGGCGGGCGCCGCTGACCGCGAGGCCGTGACGGGCGGCGAGCGCCGCGAGGTCGGCTTCGGGTGGGGTGGCGGCCTTGAGGGGGGTGGGGGGCGGCGGGGGCGGTGTGTGGAGGGCCTGGGTCACATCCGCTGCTTTCGTCTCGGGGGGCGGGGCGGGGCGGTGCCGTGGGGCGGCGGCTCTTACGTGCCTCTTCATGTCTTCTTACGTCGGGACGGGCCCGTATCGTCGCAACGGGAAGCGTAGGACGTGCGAGCGTCGGAACGCAACCGTTTCGTCGTGACGACGGCGTCTGGGCGGGGGCGTAGCCGTCGCGATGCGCGGGTTGTTCCGGGGCTTCGTAGGGACGGAACGGTTGCGTCGCGACTCGGGGGGCGTGGCGCCGGAACGGCTCCGTCAGGGCGTACGCGTGAGGGCGGAACGGCTTCGTCGTGACGCTCCCGCGCGGACGGGACCGTTTCGTCGGGACGGGCTCCTCGTACGGGTGAAACCGTCGCGTGAGGACGGGTCCGTATCGTCGCTACGCCCTATGCTGGAGCGCATGACGACCAACCCCGACCAGCCCCAGACGCGTCCGCGCCGCCGTCCCCCCGCCGGCGCGGCCGTACTCCGTGAGGACGTGACGGAGGCCATCCGGGCGGCCGTCTTCGAGGAACTGGCGGCGGTCGGCTACGCGCGGATGTCGATAGAGGGCATCGCGCGCCGTGCGGGCGTAGGCAAGACCGCGGTGTACCGGCGCTGGCGTTCCAAGCTGCACCTGGTGCTCGACGTGGTGTCGGCGGTCGCGGTCATGGGCCTGCCCACACCGAACACGGGGACCTTGGAGGGCGACCTCCGGATGCTCTACGAGGTGACCTCGCGGGCCCTGCGCCACCCCGTGGTCTCCCAGATCATCCCCGACCTCCAGGCGGAGGCGGCCCGTAATCCCGAGATCGCGGAGGCGCTGCAGAAGGCGCTGGAGCAGGGCCAGGAAGGGGTGGCCAACAAGATCCTCATCGAGGCGGAGCGGCGCGGCGAGGTACGCATGGGCTTCGACGACGAGCTGGCACTCGACCTGATCTCGGGCCCTCTGTACTGGCGGATGGTGGTGGCTCGCGCCCCCAAGCTGCCCAAGGGCTATCTGGACGCCCTGGCCAGGGCCACGACGGCGGCGTTGAAGGCACTGTGAGCCGGCCGCGCGCGTGTCAGCCCGCGAGTCCGGAGTGATCCGCACGACGGGCTCTGCTCACGCGCTCAGCCACCCGGCCAGTTCCCCCAGGTCCTCCGCCCGCAGCACCCGCTCACCGAACCCCGGCAAGGGGACGTGCAGTGCCGCGGTCCACCGCTCCGGGACGGCGGCGATGCCGTAGACGGCTCCGGCAAGGCCACCGGTCACCGCGGCCACGGTGTCCGTGTCGCCTCCCAGGTCGACGGCGGCGCGAACGGCGGCCTCGTACGAGGACGTGCTGCGCAGGGCCCAGACGGCGGAGCCGAGGCAGGGCCATACGGCGCCGTTGAACTCCGTGGCGTCGTCGGGGTGCCGGTCGGGCGCGACGACGGCGGCGTAGCGCTCCCGGTGGTCTTGGTGGACCTCGGCGAGGGTGTCGGGGAGCGCGGCCAGCCGGTCGCCGCCCGCCAGCGCGATCCGCACCGACTCGTGGAAGACGGCGGTGCCTTCCCAGGCAGCTCGGTCCCCGTGGGTGAGGGCCGCGAGCCGCCGGGCGGCGTCCATGGTGGCGGCGCGGCCCTGGCCCTCGAAGTGGACGGCGGAGGTGGCGGCCCGCATCAACGCCCCGTTGCCGGCCGCCCGTTGGCTGGTCCGGAAGTGCAGCGCGGCGGCCATGCCCCAGGCGTCACCGCTGCTCAGCACGGCCTCCGTCTGCAGGCCGATGTCCTTGGGATCTGCGGCCGCCCAGCGCTGGAACCGCCGGAAGACGTCTGGCAGTTCGAGCCCTCCGCACTCCAGCAGTGACTCACCGACGAGGACGGCCATCTGCGTGTCGTCGGTCGCCTTGCCCGGCTCCCAGCCGCCGCCCCCGCACATCTCCCCGCCCTGGCCCGGCTCAGGAAAGCGCTCCGAGAAGGCGCCCTCGGGCCCGAACTCGAAGGGCGCGCCCAGGGCGTCACCGACGCGGATCCGATGACGGCGCCGAGGACGTGCCGGAGGCGCTGTGACCTGTTCATGGCATCAGGCTACGCAGCGAAGAGAGGGTCGTTACCGAGTGATGTCCGATAGCGTCACTTGGGCGTCGACCAGGGCCGATCGGGGCCGGTCAGCGCTGGACAAAGGCTGCGCGGGTGGGGAGGAGACGGGGCATGCTGCCTGCCATGCGGGGGCGAGGTGTCGTCAGCGCCACCGTCGTGCTCGGCGGTTTGGTGACGGCGACCGTCTTGACCGCGAAGCCGGCGTTGCTCGTGGGTGCGCCGATGATGGGCGCGCTCTGGACCCTTGTGGTGCTGGACAGTGGCTACCTGCTGGGCCGGGAGTGGGCGCACCGCCGACGGCGTCGCGCCAGCCGCCCGCAGCGGGACGCCTGGGCGCCCGAGCCCGGGGTGTTGAGGCCCATCGACCATCCCGTCGTCGTACCGCGCCCCGCGGGCGGAGCACAGGAGGATCGCGGCGGGGCGGTCGACCAGCAGGGACGGTTCCGGGCCACCGGCATCCGGCTCGCCGTACTGCCCGCGCTCGCCGTGCTGTGCTTGACCGTGCAGACCGTCTTCTTGAAGCACGACAGCGCGTTGGGACTGGGGTTCGTGTGCGCGGAGTGCCTCCTGCTCCTCGTCATGATCTGGACGGTGTGGACCGAGCAGGAGCCGTCCCGGCCCTGGGTTCTGACCCGGACGCGGACCGAACTCTTCCGTCGGGAGATGTTCCTCGTCGTCGGACAGGCAGGTCCCTATCTGGGGCTGTCGGTGCCCCAGGCCGAGCGCGTCCGCGACGCCCGGCTGAACCTCCTGGCCCACGCCGGGGCCGCCCAGCTCGACGAGTTCGCCCGGCTCAGCGACCGGGGCGCCGACGGTGCGGAGCGGCACTGGAGGGACGAAGCCTGGCGTCGTGCGGGCACCGCCGACGCCGACACGACCGCGCGGATGCGGACGTATCTGGACCACCGGATCCGCCGCCAGGCCCTGTACTTCGAACTCGCCGCGGACAAGTGCGAGCGCACCGAGAAGTCCCTCACCAGAATCGCCAAAGGCGGGATTCTGGGGGGCATCGCCGTCGCCCTCTCCTACGCTGCCCTCCTTGTCGCGGGTCACGGCAGGGACGAGCGCTCGTCCGCGGCGATGGTCGTGGCCCTGCTCGCGGCGGTCCTGCCGCCCCTGTGCAACAGCGTGCTGGCCGTGCAGAACCTCTTCGCCGCCCAGCGTCTCGCCTCGTCGTACCGCGAGACCCGGCGGGAACTGCTCGGCTACGAGAACACCCTGCGCGCGCTGATCGGCGAGCAGGGCGGGTCCCCCGGCCCCGACTCCGGCGCGGCGTTCCGCGCTCTCGTGGTCGGTGTCGAGACGGCGTTGACCGAGGAGTTGCGGCGCTGGCGGATCGTTGTCGCCAAACCGGAGTTCGACGCCGGGTTGTGATCCCGACCCCGCGCCCGGCGGTTCGCTGACCCGGTCCCGCGAGCGGGTTTGCCCGACCACATGCCGTGGGCGCGGGAGATGGATCACAATCGGGGGCGTGAGAGAGGTCTTCATCAGCCACAGCGCACGAGGCGACGCCTTCGCCACGGCCGTCCTGGCGAGGATCCAAGACCGGCTCACGACGAAGAACTTCCAGCCGCGCGTGGACCAGGACGACATCCCGCCCGGCGACGAGTGGCGTCCGCACATAGTCGAATGGCTGGCGCGCTGCGACGCGGCCGTCGTCCTGCTCAACGACAAGGCGCTGGGGTCGCACTGGGTACGGCGTGAGGTCAACATCCTCATGTGGCGCAGGGCGCTCGACGCATCCGTGTTCGTCGTGCCGGTCCTGCTCGGCGACCTGACGACCGGTGCCGTGAAAATGGCCGGCCTGGAAGAGCTGCGGCCCGTTCAGTTCGCACGGACGGCGAAGGGAGAGGTGCAGGATGCGGAGGCCCTCGCCGAGCTGGTGCTCGACCGGTTCGCGGACCTGCCCGACGCTGCCGTGGGGGAGAACCCGATGAGCGGATGGCTCGACCGCCTCGACACCTATCTGTCCCAGGCCCGCCCGAAGGACGCGCTTGCACGGGCGGCGACCGCGTTGGGACTTCCGCAGGCGTACTTGCCCAAGGTGACCGCACAGCAGGGCGGTTGCCTGTTCCTGGCCCACCAGTTCCTGGTGGCGTCCCCCAAGCGCATGGAAAAGGCGGTGTACGGCCTGGGCCCTGCCCTGCAGGCCGGGACCCTGAGCAGACTGATCCGTGAACTCGCCTGCGTCTGGGTCGACGCGGAGGCCGCGCGCGGGGTGCTGCCCGAACCGGGCTGTGTGCCCCGGGAGATGACCGTTCTCCTCAACGCCGGCAAGAAGGGCACGGCAGAGCTCTACATACAACGGGCTAACTGCGGTGACCCAGGGCGCTACCAGACCGAGGTGGTGGGAGACCTGCCGACCGGCGAGGACCGGACCGGCGAGCGGGTCCGTGACTGGGAGCGAACTGTGCGGCGGGAGTTCTTCGGCTTCGCGGAGGACGACCACGACTTGCCGGAGGACCTCTTCGACCGCTTGCACTACCTCGTGATCGACAAGCTCGGCCCGCCCGACACGGAGTTCGTCGAAGCGGTCGAGCGTCTCCACGGCACGTTCTCCTGGCTGATCGTCATGGTGACGACGGGCACCGGCATCCAGGAGCAGGACATCCAGGCGGCCTTCAAGAACCCGGTCGTGCCGAAGCCGCTGCTCACCGCTTCGCTCGAGGCGACGGAACTGGCGCGTAAGACGCGGCTCGACGGACTTCCCGGTCAACTGGCCGGCTTCAACCAGGAGTACACGTGACCGAACGCCCCTTCCACGGTCCGGACCCCAGGGACGGCCGGGTCTACGACATGCCGGACGACCTCCGCCTGGCCATCGACGTCGCGCTGGCCACCGACCGTCCCCTGCTGCTGAGCGGGGACCCGGGCTCGGGCAAGTCGTCGCTGGCGCCGTACGTCGCACGCAAGAACGGCCTGCGCTACTACGAGCACGTGGTGACCTCCCGTACCCAGGCGACCGACCTGCTGTGGACGTTCGACAGCGTGCGCAGGCTGGCGGACGCGCAGGCCCACCGCATGCACGCCAATGACGCTCTCTACCTGCGGCCCGGTGTGCTGTGGTGGGCGCTCGCCCCCGAGTCGGCCCGCACCCGCGGTGGCCTGCTCAAGCCGTTCGACGGGGACGACCCCATGGAGCGGTTCCACCGGGAGCACCGTGCGAAAGGAGCCGTCGTTCTCATCGACGAGATCGACAAGGCCGACCCGGACGTACCCAACGGACTGCTCGTGCCGCTCGGCTCACAGGAGTTCACGGTCGCCGAGACCGGTACCACGGTGTGTCGCGAGCCCGGCGTGGGCAGGCAGTTGACCGTCATCACCACCAACGGCGAACGAGAGCTCCCGCAGGCGTTCCTGCGCCGCTGCATCGCCTTCGAGCTGTCGCCGCCGACCGTGGACAGCCTCGTACGGATCGCCCGCCTCCATCTCGAACACGACGGTGTGGACCTGGACGAGGAGACGCAGGAACTCGCGTTCATGCTGGCCGAGGAACTCGTGAAGATTAGGAGTGAGCAGAACACCCGCCGTGACCGGCTGCCCAGCACAGCCGAGTACCTGGACGCCCTGCGCGCCTGCCGCGTCATGAACGTCCGGCCGGGCCACCCGAACTGGCAGACGGTACGCAACCTGACGCTCGCCAAGCCGAGTCAGCGGGATGGGTGAGTGCGGTGCGTCCGCAGATCTGGCTCGGCGACGCCGTCCGTGCCCTCACCGTGGCACGGGACGTAAAGGAGCAGGCGCAGGTGCTCCGGCTGCTGGGATACGACGCCCCATCGGCCCCGCCCGTCACGGCCACGGCACCGGCGCCGCAGCCGTCCGCTCGGCCCGCCACCACGGACAGGTACAGGGAGCCGGACCTCCACCGCGCCACCGAGCCCACGCCGCCACCGGACGAGGAACTTCCGCCCGAGCCACCGCCGGCGGGTGAGGACCGACCGGAACCGCCCGCCGACCTGCCCCTGCTCCAGCCGGCGCGGACCGAGCCGATCGCCGCACCCGCGGAACCCGGCGAACCCCTCGCCCCACCCGGGGCCGATCCCACCCGCCTGCCACATCACCCCCTGTTGACGCCACACTGGACCAGCGCCGTCCTGAAAGCCGTGCTCTCCCGCCAGGTGGACGAGGGCCCGGTCGACATAGCCGCGCTGATCGACGCGCTCGCGCACGGCCGCCCGGTGCCCCGGCTGCCGCGCCGGCCCGTGCCGACACTGCGCTTCGGCGTGCAGGTCCTGGTCGACCGCGGTGCCGGAATGCAGCCGTTCCATCGGGACCAGGACGAACTGGTCGCCCGGATCCGGTCCGTCGTCGGACCCGAAATCGTCGACGTGGGCTACTTCTCCGACGTACCGCAACGCGGCACCGGCCCCGGCGCCCGCTGGACCCGCCGGCCGTATCAGCCCCCCGCCCGTGACACTCGCGTCCTGCTGGTTTCCGACCTCGGCCTGGGCGGCCCGACGGGCGACCCCGCCCGCTCCACCCGCGAGGACTGGGAGGACTTCGTCGACCGTGTCTCCAGGGCCGGCTGCACCGCCGTGGCGTTGTCCCCGTATCCGCCTCATCGGTGGCCTCGCTGGATGACGCGACTGCTGCCGCTGGTGAGCTGGGACCGTACGACGAACACGGGATGGATCAGGACGCACATGGGGGTCCGGACGTCATGACCGACCCGGTGAGGTGCCCCGGCGGCGAGGCGCCCGGGGAGCTGCCGCCCCCGCCGCCGCCCGGTGCCCTGGAACTCGCCACCGCCCTGAGCTTCGTCACGCGTATCGAACCCGAACTGATCCGCGCGGTCCGACTACGGCTCCTGCCCCACCTGGACGTCGGAGCCGAGGCCGACCTGTGGTTCTGCGAGTGGGTGAGTGCCCGGACACCCGAGGCGATCGCACTGCTCCCGCAATGCCTGCCCTATCTGCGGGCGGGCCTGGTGGGAAAACTGGAGACCAACCCCCGCCTCCGGGAGGTCGCCGACCTCGTCGCCGAGTTCCACCGCGAGCTGTCCCCCGCCCTGTTCCTGGAGGAGCAGGTGACCTGGCACAGTCTGATCGGCGACACCGACACGGTCGGCCGGCACCTTGACCGGGTCCTGCACGCCCTCGTAGCCGAGAACCGCATCGGCTTGGCGGGTTGGTTCGCCGAGGCATGGCAACGACTGCCGGAGCAGGTCCGCGCGACGTCCGCCGCGTGGAGTCTGGCCAACGCCGCCCGCCCGTACGCGCCCCAGCTCGATCCCGGTACCTCGCCCGACCTCGGCCTCGACGCCGTCACGCCGATCGCGCGGGCCGTGGGCGAGGCGCGGCTGGGAGTGCTGCGCCAGGCGGACGGCCTGCTGCTGGGGGACGTGCAGGGCGAGGGGGCGCTCGCGATCCTCGTACCGGACACCCGGCCGCGTGTCGTCGAGGTGCTCGCGGATACGCGGCGGCAGGTGGTGCGGATCGCAGGCGGGGCCGTCGTGCGGGTCGAGACGGGCACGGGGACGGTGGAGGTACGGACGGGGACCGGAGACGTGTACGTCATCGAGCGGGCGCGGCCGGAGCCTGCCACAAAGGAGGAAGGACCGAAGAGCGAGGCGCTGTACCGGCTCATCACGGAGGCGGGCGTCCGGCCGGATCTGGGCGCCGAGGTGGCGGAGGAACTGGAGCGTCTCCTGAGCGACTTCCGCCACAGGGACCACTTCGGTGCCCTGGCCGAGGCGATCCGGCTGGCCGAGCACGCCCTGAGCAGCGGGTACACCCCTCAGAAGTACCCTGCGCTAGGCGCCGCGGCAGCGCTGGCGCAGTACCTGCTCGGTGTCCACCGCGGTGGACGGCGACCACTGGAACGCGCCATCGACCTCAGCAGCCGGGTGTGGTCGTCCGCCGAGGGTGCGGTGACGGCCCGAGCCTGGAGCGTCTGCGGTGCCGCCTATCGGGAACTGTTCGGGTACACCGGGGACATCTTCGACCTCGACGCGGCCCTGAATGCGCTGGAGCCGCAGCTGAGGCGGTGGCCGGCGCGGGGCGGCGACAGCGAGGGACTGCTCCGCGAGCTGCTGCTGACGTACGTGGCCCTCCACGAGGCCGACGCCCGCGGCAACCATCTGGCGAAGGCCGAGAAGCTGGCCGAAAGGGCGGTGCGTTCCGAGGACCTCTCGGTGAAGCTGGCAGCCGCGCGGGTTCATCTGGCCCGCTACGCGATGACCGGGTATGCACGCCATGTCGACTGGGCAGAGGCGCTAGGTGGCCGCGTCCAGCGAAACCGTGGATCGCTCGGGGCCGAACAACTGGCGGTCATGGCCGCCGCGTCCCTCGCTCGCTTCCCTGCCGGCGAGGTCCTGGACAGGGCCGTGGGGCAGCTTCGGCAGGGTCTTCGCCTGGTGCCTGCGTCAGGCCGGCTCCAAGGTGCGCGGCTGCAGGTCGAACTGGCCGGCGCGCTACGGCTGCGCTACCGGGTGCGCAAGCACCGGGCCGACCTGGACGAGGCCCTGGCCTTGGTGTCGGACGCAGTGGACGGAATGCCGGAGCAATCGGTGTGGCGGCGGTCCGCGCTCACCACATTGAACCGCTGCCTCATCGACACCTACGCCGCGGACCGGCGCCCGGCCGACCTCGAGCGTGCCATCGCGGCGGCCCGCGAAGCCGCGCACGCGGTCAGGGCCCACCCCGGTCTTCCCCACACCCACCTGGCCAGGGCCCAGCTCGCCGAGTCACTGACCCTGAAGTACCAGGCGACCGGCGCCGTCAAGCACCTCAACGAGGCCGTCACCGTCCTGGATCCCGCCCAGACGGCGTCCGCTTCCGTCCCCCCCGCCGTCCGCGTGGCCCATGCCGTCGCCCTCGCCTCCGTGCTGCTGCAACGGCACGATCGGCGCACGTCGAGGAAGGATCTCCGTTCGGCGCTCGAGGTGTTGGACGCGGTGCCCGAGGAGTCGTCGCAGACGATGCTCCCGCCTGAAGAGGCCGTGCTGATAAGAGCGCGGGTGATCGAGCGTCTCGCCGTGGCGGGCGCGTCCGTGTCGGCGCCGGTGGTGCGAGATGTCCTCGCCGCTCAGGAGGAGCTCGTCCGCGACATCGGGGTCCCGCCCATGGGGCGGCTACGGAGCGCGCTGCTCGCCGGACGGGTGGCGACAAGGTTCGACCTGCTCGACGAGGTCGTGCGGAGCGCCAGGGCGGCCTCACGAGATCTGGCGCCGCTCCTGCTGCTGGCCGGTGGCGAACTCGGTGATCTGGTCGGGGAATGGGAGGAGCTGAGCCGGGACGCCGCTGCCTGCGCGATGGAACTGGGCGAGCCATGGCAGGCACTGGACATTCTCGAACGGCGCAGCGCCCTGCTGTCCGCCGGGCTCGGCTCGTTCCAGGCCGAGGCGGCTCAGCTGGCCGTGACGTTGCCGGCCCTCACGGACGACTTCCAGGTGTGGTTCGCGCTGCTCGGTCTGGAGACCGGAGCGGCGGAGTCACCCGTGCTGGTCCGTCGGGACGTCGTGGCGGCCGAGGTGAACCGGATGGTCGGCGATCTCCGCGTCTCTCCAGGCTTCGAGCCGACGATGGACTCCATCCGCGCCGACGAAATGGCAGCTGCGGCGGCCGAAGGCCCTCTCGTCGTGCTGAACGCGACGGCCCGCCGCTGCGACGCGCTCCTCGTCACCCAGCAGGGCATCTCGACCGTGCCGTTGCCGGACCTGGACGCGGTCACCGATCTGGCGCGGCGCTACCGTCGTTCGGCGCTCGACGACCACTGGTCGGCGCGGCACCGGTTCACCGAGACCTCGGCCCTGCTGCACGAGCTGTGGAACATGGTCGTGGGCCCGGTGCTGTCCGCGCTCGGACTGACGTCCAGGCCGGCGCCCGGCGCTGGGCCGTTCCTCCCGGAGGCTGTGCTGCCCCGGATCTGGTGGTGCCCCAGCGGCCCGTTCGCGCTGCTGCCGCTGCACGCGGCGGAGGGGCCGCACGGATCCGCCATGGATTACGCGGTCCACTCGTACACGCCCGGGGCCCTGGCGCTCACTCAGGCCCGTTCCCCCCGGCACCGCAGTTCGGACGTGCGGGCCACCCCCGGGCTGCTCGCCCTGATTGCGTCTCCCTCACCGTCCCGGGTGCACGCGGAGGAAGAACGGGCCCAGCGGGTCCTGCCTCACCGAATCGGCCGCGGTGCGAAGAGAGCCATCTCCGTCCTGTCCGGGGCCGAACGCGTCGATCAGGCACATCTCCACTACGCGGGTCCCGGCAACGCGGCGGACAAGATGTCCCGTCGCCTGCGGCGCGACGCGACGCCCGACGTGGCGCATCCCGTCGCCCGGGGTCTGGCCTATCTGTCGGCCTGGGACACGGCCGGGCCCGGCACCGGCCGGGCCGAGTGGGCCCCCTCGCTCGGCCTGTCCCTCCACGCCGCGGGATATCAGCACGTGATCGCCGTGCTGGGCTGCGTCGACGACGACGCAGCCGTGCGCATCGCGGATCTCGTGTACGACGTCCTCGTCGACTCCACGGGGACCCTGCATCCGGAGGGCGCGGCCCGAGCCCTGCACCAGGCGCTGCGACGGATCTCCGAGACCGGCTCCGGCTACTTTCTGTTCAGCCGTGCCGCCATGATCCACATCGGACCGTGACCGCCTACGTCCGCGCCGCCCCCGGATGCAACCGCACCCACCCCTCCCACGCCGACGTGATCATGTCCTGCATGTCGTGCTTGGCCTTCCAGCCCAGTTCCGTGGCGATGCGGTCGGCGGAGGCCACGACGCGGGCCGGGTCGCCGGGGCGGCGCGGGGTGATGGTCGGGGGGCGGTCGTAGCCGGTGACGGCGTTGATGAGGTCGATCATCTCGCGGACCGAAACGCCCTCGCCGCGGCCGATGTTGAGGGTGAGAGCGTGGCCGGGGGAGGTCTGCAGTGCGCGAGCCGCGGCCACATGGGCCTCGGCCAGGTCGACCACGTGGATGTAGTCGCGGATGCACGTGCCGTCGGGGGTCGGGTAGTCGTCGCCGAAGATGCGCGGGGGCGCGTTCTCCGTCAGCCTCTCGAAGACCATCGGGATGAGGTTGAAGACGCCGACGTCCGCGAGCTCCGCAGTGGCCGCGCCCGCCACGTTGAAGTAGCGCAGCGACGCCGTGGACATGCCGGTGGCGCGCCCCGTCGCGCGGACCAGCCACTCGCCGGCCAGCTTCGTCTCGCCGTACGGCGACATCGGTGCGCACGGCGTCTCCTCCGTCACCAGGTCCACGTCCGGCATGCCGTAGACCGCCGCCGAGGAGGAGAAGACGAAGGACAGGACGTCCGCCGACGTCACGGCCTCCAGCAGGACGCGCAGACCCTCGACGTTCTCCCGGTAGTAGTGCAGCGGGAGGCCGACCGACTCGCCGACCTGTTTCTTCGCCGCGAGGTGCACGACACCGGTGACGCGGTGCTCGGCGAGGGCGCGGGCGACGCGGTCGCCGTCCAGGGTCGAGCCGACGACCAGCGGCACACCGTCGGGCACGCGCTCGGCGATGCCGGTGGACAGGTCATCGTACACCACGGCTTGCTCGCCGGCCTCGGTCATCGCCCGGACGACGTGCGCTCCGATGTAACCGGCGCCGCCGGTGATCAGCCAGGTCATGTGCGGCGGTCCCCTCGTCAGTGGCCTGTGTCCTGCGTGGTCGGGTCGGTTTCGCGGTCGGTCTCAGGGACAGTGAAGCAGCCGGCGGAGCCGGACGCCGAGCACGGACGCGACTCCCCGTAGACCCGGCGCCGATCGCAGCGCCAGAGCTCCGGAGTGCGTGGCGTACGGCTGCACGAGCAACAGGGTGTGGCGGGTGCCGAGCACGGCGCGGCGGCGCAGCAGACCCGCGCCGGTGAGGGCGTGCGCCGTCACCTCACGGGACGCGCCGTCCCGGAAGAGCACCCGCAGTCGCAGGTCCCAGGTGCGCGCCGCGGTCCCGGACGGCATGGAGGGCCCCGGCTCCCCGGCGCCCTCGAACAGGCTCCAGTCGACGGTCACCTCCGCCGCCCACACCCCCTCTGCCGAGCACGTCAGCCCCACCGTCGTACGCGGACCCGCCGGCCGCCCCGTCTCCCGGCACCGCCACTCCACCTCCAGTGCCTCCGGGCCGGCCTGGGCCACCCGCCCGTACAGCTCGTGCAGGCGCAGCCGGAGGCGGGCGGCACGCGCGCGTGGACGCAGTTCGGCGTGCACGGCCAGGGGGAGGAGGTGGACGGGGCGGGTCAGCAGGGGCTCCAGGGTGACCTGGGGCAGGGTGGGCGACCAGACGGGCGTGCCGTCGGCGGTCCGGGCGTAGGGCGGCAGGAGGCGGGCGGGGCGGGCGGCGAGGTCCCTGAGGCGGGGCAGGTCGCGGGGCTCGGGGGAGGCCAGGACGACGCGGCCGATGAGGCGGCCGGGCGCGGTGGGGTTGTGCGCCCAGTCGGACGCGTCGTACTCGGCGAGGTACGCCCGCGTGTGTGCCCACCACGCTTGCTGGTACCGCGGGTCGTGCAGGCCGAGTTCGCGCGCGTACATGCGCAGTTCGTGGTCCAGGAACTTGGCGCGCGCCGCCCGTGCCAGCTCCTTGCGCCCGGCGCCCAGCAGGATCTCGTACGCCTGCCGGTTCGCCTCGGTGCGCGCCCGCCAGTTGGAGACGTCGGCGCGGTCCAGGGAGATCGAGAGCCGGTTCGCCGAGCGGCGCACGTGCCAGACGTACACCCGGTCCGGGACGAGGGCGACGCGTGGACCGGCGGCGAGCACGCGCGCGGTGAAGACGAAGTCCTCGTAGGGGAAGCGGCCTTCGGGGAAGCGGATGCCGTGGGCGCGAAGGAAGTCCGTGCGGTAGAGCTTGTTGACGCAGAGCGTGTCGTGCACCAGGCGTGGGCGGTGTGCGGGGTGCTCGATCACGGCGTGCGCGGAATAGAGGGGCCCCTGCCATGGCACTTCGCGCCCGCCGGGCAGCTCCCGCCGCACGCACAGCCCGCCGGCCACCGCGGCGTCCGCCCGGGTCGCCGCCGTGAGCAGTGCGTCCACCGCGCCCGGCGGGAGGACGTCGTCGCTGTCCAGGAACATCACGTACGGCGATGTCACCCGGTCGAGCCCGGTGTTGCGCGGGCTGCCGCAGCCACCGCTGTTCGCCCGGCGCCCGACCACCATCAGGCGTGGTTCGGTCGTCGCGAGTCGGGTGAGCAGTTCCGCGCTGCCGTCCGTCGAGCAGTCGTCGACGGCGATGACCTCCCGGACTGCGGCGCCCTGGGCCAGCGCCGAGCGGACGGCGGTCGTCACATGGGCGGCGTCGTTGTAGCCGATGACGACGACGGCGACGACGGCCTGCGGGGCGGACGCGGCGCGGGGGTGGTTCATCTCAGCGATCGTAAGCCGGATCAATGCCTCATCAAGGGAAGCAAGCCGGTATTACGGGATGAATATCCCCTGATGCGATCAAAATGGGCTAGGTGCCCCGCCGCCGCCCGTCCACCTGTCCGGCCTCCTCCAGCGCCGCCTCCTCCAGCGCCGCCTCCTCGACCGCCGCCGTGTCCAGCGCCTCCGTGAGCTGGTCCAGCCGTGCCCGCAGTGCGCGGATCTCGTCCACGTCGAAGCCCGTCGCGGCGGCGATCCGGCGCGGCACCTGCAGAGCACGCTCGCGCAACGCGACGCCCTCCTCCGTCAGCCGCACCTCCACGGAGCGCTCGTCGCGGGCGCTGCGCTCCCGGCGCACCAGCCCTGCCGCCTCCAGCCGCTTGAGCAGCGGTGACAGCGTGCCGGAGTCGAGGCGGAGGTGTTCGCCGAGCTTCTTGACGGGCAGGTCGCCGTGCTCCCACAGCACCAGCATCGCCAGGTACTGCGGGTAGGTGAGCCCGAGGTCCTTCAGCACCACGCGGTAGACGCCGCCGAAGGCGCGCGACGCGGCGTTCAGGGAGAAGCAGATCTGCTGGTCGAGGCGGAGCCAGTCGGCCGCGGGCGTGGTCGTCATGTCTCCAGGGTAGCTCTCGCCCCGCGATTTAGTTGTGCGCAATTGAATTGTGTGCTCTACTTGTCGTCGTGCGGCGGTCCCGGTCAGGCGGGGACCGGCCGCACCGTCACGACATCGAGTCGCCTCGTCACGACTTCCGAGAGGAATGGTTTCCATGGACGCGCTCTACACCGCTGTCGCCACCGCCACCCACGGCCGCGAGGGCCGTGCCGTCTCCAACGACGGCCAGATCGACCTCGCGCTGGGCATGCCGGTGGAGCTGGGCGGCAACGGGCAGGGCACCAACCCGGAGCAGCTGTTCGCCGCCGGGTACGCCGCCTGCTTCGGCAGCGCCCTCGGTCTCGTCGGCCGCCAGGCCAAGGTCGACGTCTCCGACGCCGCCGTGACCGCCGAGGTCGGCATAGGCAAGCAGGGCGAGGGCTTCGGACTCGCGGTCACCCTCCGCGTCGAGCTCCCCGACGCCCTGGACGAGGCGACCGGCCGCAAGCTGGTCGAGCAGGCCCACCAGGTCTGCCCCTACTCCAACGCCACCCGCGGCAACATCCCGGTCGACCTCGTCATCGAGTAGGACCGTCCCGAGCCGCCGGGCGACCGCCCCGCAAGGAGGTCGCCCGACGCCCGGCCCGTCACCCGATCCGCGCCAGCACCTCCCCCGTCTCCCCGCTCCACGCCACCACCACCGCCTCCTCCGGCACCCGCTTCCACCGCGTCAGCAGCAGCCAGCGCGCGTGGTGGCGCCGGGCGATGGCGGTGCGCTCGGCACGGCTGGACGTCGGGGCCAGGTAGGCGCGGACGTCGGCGAGCCGCCGCTGCCGTTCCCGGTCGTCGAGAGCGGGGTCGGGCCAGATCGGCGCCGCGAGGTTCGGACCGTACCCGGGCAGGGAGCGGGGCGCGAAGTGCCCGTCGGAGATGACCACCTCGCCCCTGCCGACATGCCTGGCCACCCACGAGTACGACGGCCACCGCGACGGCTGTTCTAGCCCCACCGGATCCAGCGCGCGCGGCACCACCGCCCCGCCCTGCACGGTGAGGAACCCGACGCACGCCCCGACGGCAGCCGCCCCGCCCAGCGACCTGCGCACCCCGCCCCACGGCCGGGGCGCCGCCAGCTCCACCGCGAGCGCGAACTGCAGCGGCACCAGGGTGAGCCCCAGGATCCTGCCGTAGGTGTAGTGCCCGCTGATCCAGCCGTACGCCACGACCAGGCAGTCCAGGGCGAACAGCAGCACCAGCGGATCCCGCCGGGAGTCCCGCCGCCACCGGGCCCACAGCGCCGGCAGCCCCAGCAGCGCCAGCCAGAACTGCCCGAGCAGCCGCTCGTACAGCTGCCGGTGAATCCCGTCCACGCTGTCGTCCCCGGCCAGCGCGAACACGTCGAAGTACGGCCAGGACCAGGCGAGCAGCACCGCCGCACCCGCCGCCACGCCCCACCGCGCGACCACGGCGCCCCGCCATCCGCGCTGCCACCCGGCGACGAACGCCACCGCCCCCAGCGCCGCCGCCACCGCGGTGATCGGGTGGATCAGCAGGATCAGCCCGTACAGCGCGCCGAGCCCCGCGTACCCGGCGAGACCAGGCAGTCCGCTCGGTCCGACGAACCGGACCTGCCCCTGCCCCCGGGCCCGCGCCCCCGTCAGCGCCCAGGCCCAGAAGGTGAGCCCGATGGCGAACGCCGAGGGATAGCCCAGGTTGCCGGTCATCGACATCAGGTTCAGGTATCCGCTCCACCAGGCCCGCTCGGTCCCCCACAGCAGCGTCATCGCCCCCACGGCCAGCACCGGCGCCCACGGTCTCGGCGTCAGCACCCGCACGAGACGGCCGATGCCGGTCAGCAGCACGAGCAGGTTCAGCGGGCCGGCCAGCCGCACCACCTCCCAGCCGCCCAGCCCCGTCAGCCGGGCGAGCACGCCCTGCGTCACCGAGTACGGCGAGTAGTAGGGGCTGCCCGCGCCCGGCAGGTCCGCCATCGGGTGACGTGGATGGAGAAGGGAGTCCTTGAGGCGTTCGACCACCGCCGCGTGCTGACCGGCGTCGCAGCACAGCGGAACGGCCCAGTACGCCAGCACTGTCACCAGGAAGAACAGCAGCCCGAAGGCCTGGTACGGCGTCGGACGCCAACTGCCGCCGCCGCGCAGCGCACTCGCTCCGCGCACGGTCCTCCGGACGAGGACACCGACAGCGGCACCCGCGGCTCTGGTCGTGGAGGTTGTGTGGGTTTGAGGCATTTGCCGTATGTTCCCGGCCTGGTCGGTCGGGTCAACGGCTTCGCCTCACGTCACCTCATCGAGTGAGCCCGCACGGTGGCCGGAGCCGGCACCCGCCGCTCCCCGACCGGATGCTCCGGCATCCGCTCACCCAGCAGCAGCGTCCGTACGACCCGTTCCGCGGCCAACCCGTCGTCGAACTCGCAGAACCGCTCCCGGAACCCGGCCCGCAGCCGCTCCGACTCCCCGTCCCGCCATGTCCCGGACGCGAACAGCCACGCCAACTCCCGGTAGGAACGCGACACATGACCCGGCGCGTCGGCCGTGATGTCGAAGTAGGCGCCCCGACTCGCCGCGTACGCCCCCCAGTCGTCGGCATGGATCACGATCGGCCGGTCCAGGTTGGCGTAGTCGAACATCAGGGCCGAGTAGTCGGTGACCAGGACGTCGGCGGCGAGCATCACGTCCTCGACGTGCGGCTCGTCGGTCGCGTCGATCAGCACGCCCCGCCGGTGCAGATCGGCCAGGCCCGTCCCGCGTGCCGTGCCCTTCGCCAGCGACGGATGCAGCCGCACCACGAGGGTGTACCCCTCGCCCAGGTCAGCGGCGAACCGGGCCAGATCGATCCGGTCGACATGGCCGCCGCGGCGGTAGTCACGGCGGGTCGGCGCGTACAGGACCGCGGTCCGCCCGGCGGGGACACCGAGCCGCGCACGGGCCGCCTCACCGGCCTCGGGGCCCGCGGTGACCAGAACGTCGTTGCGCGGGCTGCCCGTCCTCAGGGACGTGAAGTGGCACGGGTACGCCCGCTCCCACACCAGCTCCGAGTGCCGGTTGGCCACCAGGCTGTAGTCCCAGCGGTCCGCCCGCCACAGCATCTTCGGCACGTCGAAGCCGTGCCGGGCGCCGGGCTTGGTCAGAAGGTCGGCCGCCATGTACTTCAGCGGGGTGCCCTGGTGGGTCTGGACATGGACGGTGCCGGGGCGCTTGGCCAGCGTGCCCGGCCAGTTCACGTTGTTCACCCAGTACGTGGCCCGCGCCATCACCTCGTGGTAGCGCCGCGAGCCCGGCGTCACGAAGTCGGTGCCGGGCGGCAAGCCGTCCACCGCGTCCTCCCTGACCACCCACACGCCCCTGATGTGCGGGGCGATCTCCCGGGCCTTGGCGTGCACGGCCGCCGGATCACCCAGGACGCCCCGGTGCGAGAACGCCGAGTAGACGGCGAGCCGCGGATCGAGCGGAAGCCTCGACCGGGCCGCGTACCAGGCCCGTTGGGCCCGCTGCGACACGGCCCCCGCCACCCGCCGCCGCCCCTTCCCGGCCACCTCGCGCAGCTCACGCAGACCGCGCGCCGCGGCGTACGACGCGTAGGGAGCCGTCGCCAGCAGCCGCATCTCCCTGCCGCGCCGGCCCTCCGGCTCCGTGAAGCCCTCGGGGAGGTGACGGGCGTGGAAGGAACGGATCTCGCGGTAGAAGTCCGGGCGGTCAGCCGGCCGCACCCGGTCCTCACGGGCGAGCACGAACAGCATGTGGTCCAGGGCCCGTTCGAACAGCAGCGGACGTGCCCAGTCCAGGTCCGGACGCGCTTCGAGGAACGCGAACAGGCCCTCGTACTGGGGGAAGATGTCGAAGTGCCGCCGGCCGGGTGTCTTGGTGATCGCGCCCCGCCGGCGCTGCCGGTACTCGACACCGATCCGCTCCAGGCAGGCGATGCGGTCGGCGAGGACCATCGAGCGGTACGTGACGGGCGCGTCCTCGTACAGACCGGGGGCGTAGCGCAGCTCGTGCTGGAGGAAGAACGCGCGCCGGTACGCCTTGTTCCAGGCGACCAGGAACAGATGCAGGTACTCGGGGTTGGAGCGCACGTCGAAGGTGTCCGTACCGGCCGCGGCCAGCAGGTCCGCCGCCGAACTGCGGCCACCGCGGCCCCACCAGTGCGTGCGGACGTGGTCGAAGACCAGGATGTCCGGGTCGCCGTTGCCCTCCAGACGGGCCGCCACCGCGGCCAGCAGGCCCGGCGTGTAGGAGTCGTCGCTGTCGAGGAAGAGCACGTAGTCGCCGCTCGCCTGCTCCAGACCCGCGTTGCGGGCCCGGCCGAGGCCGACGTTCTGCGGCAGGTGCAGCACCCGCACCCGCGCGTCGCGGGCGGCGTAGTCGTCCAGGATGGCGGGACAGCCGTCCGGGGAGCGGTCGTCGACGGCGATCACCTCGAAGTCGCCGTAGGACTGCCCGAGCACCGAGTCCAGGCACTCCCGCAGGAAGCCCTGCACCTTGAAGACGGGGACGATGATGCTGAAGCGGGGCACGTCAGTTCCTCACGAGGGTCGTCGCGGCGGGGGCGGGGATGCGCTCGGCGAGCGGGATCACCGGCGGGATCGCCTCCGGTGGCTCGCCCAGCAGCACCCGGCGTACGACACGCTCCGCGGCGCGCCCGTCGTCGAACTGGCAGAACCGCTCCCGGAACGCGGCGCGCAGGGCCCTGGCCTCCTCGTCTGCCCACGAGCCGTCGCGGAAGACGGCCGCCAGCTCCCCGGGCGTACGCGCCACCCGGCCCGGCGGGGCCTCCATCAGGTCGAAGTAGACGCCCCGCAGCTCCCGGTAGACGTCCCAGTCGTCCGCGTACACGACGATCGGCCGGTCCAGGTTGGCGTAGTCGAACATGATGGACGAGTAGTCGGTGATCAGCGCGTCGGCGGCCAGGCACACGTCCTCGGAGGAGAGATGGCCGGTGACGTCGATGATGCGTCCGGTGCCGCGCGCGGCGCCCTGGTCGTAGAAGTAGTGGGCGCGCAGCAGCACGACGTACTCGTCGCCGAGTTCCTCGCACAGCGTCCCAAGGTCGAGACCGGTCTCGAAGCCGGTGGCGTAGTCGCGGTGCGTGGGCGCGTACAGCAGGGCCTTCTTGCCCTCGGGGACGCCGAGTTCGCGTCGGATGCGGGCGACGTCGGCGGCGGACGCCGTGTAGTAGACGTCGTTGCGCGGATAGCCGTACTCCAGGGGCTCGTGCGCCGAGGGGAACGCGCTCTCCCACATCTCGGTGGAGTGCCGGTTGGAGGTGAGGTTGTAGTCCCAGCGGTCGACGCGGGCCAGCAGTCTGGCGAAGCTGCCGGTAGCCGCCGCCACCACCGGGTACGTCGCCTGGTCGGCGCCCATCTTCTTCAGTGGGGTGCCGTGCTGGGTCGACAGGTGCACGCTGCCCCTGCGTTTGACGACGGCGTCCGCGAAGTTGGCGTTGTTGATCAGGTACTTCGCGCGGGCCAGCACGTCCCAGTACGCGCGGCTCCCGATCACCGCGTACTCCACATCCTTCGGCACGCGGTCCACCGCGTCCGGCTCGACCAGGAACACCGAGCGCAGGTGCGGGGCCAGCTCCCGCGTCTTGGCGTGGACGGCCGCCGGGTTGCAGAGGTAGCCGCGGCCCCAGTACGCGCAGTACACGGCGAGGTTCTGGTCCAGGGGGAGCCGCAGCTGCCACCGGTACCGCAGCCGCTTGCGCAGTCCCCGTGGGCGCGGCACACCCGAAGCGGCCCGCGCCGCGATCCGGTTGGCCCCGCGCAGCGCCCGGAACGCCGTGTACGCGCCCCGCGCGAGCAGCCGGTGCTGCACCCCGAGACTGCCGCCCGGCGCCCTGAAACCGGCCGGGCGGTGCCGCCGGTACAGTCTGCTCGCCCGGCGGAAGAAGGCACGCCGCCCGCGCCGCAGCCGCCGCGGATGGGCCGCGGTCTTCAGCACGGCGGCGAAGAGCTGCTCGAACAACGGCCCGAGCCGGTCCTCGGCCAGCCCCTGTTCGGCGGCGTGCGTCAGGACCGCCTCGACCTGGTCGAGCAGTTCGACGTGGTGCTCCCCGGGGAGGTTGAGCCGGTTCCCCTGCCGCCGCAGCAGATGCCGTACGACGACCTGCCGCAGCACCGCCATGCGCTCGGCACGCAGCGCGACCAGGCCACCGAAACCGATGTCCGTGAAGTGCCCGCCGGGGAAGGCGAGTTGCCGTTCGATGAGGAAGTCCCGCCGGTAGGCCGCGCTCCACGCGGGGAACTCGACGCCCGTCAGCGCGGGAGCCTTCGCGGGCGGGAAGACCCCCTGCGGCGCCCGTGCCAGCGCCGGGGCCGCCGGATTGGCCGGCTCGCCCGCCCACCACGGCGTCCGCTCGTGCTCGAAGTACAGGACGTCCACGTCACCGGTCTCGCCCAGCCGGGCGTCCAGCGCCGCCAGCGCGCCCGGCACCAGCTCGTCGTCGCCGTCCAGGAACAGCAGCCAGTCGCCGAGCGCCGCCTCCAGCCCGGCGTTGCGCGCCCCGGCCAGCCCGTCCGACGGCGGCGAGTGCACCGGCGCCACCCGGCAGTCCCGCTCGGCGTAACCCGCGGCGACGGCCGCCGCGGGGGACTCGGCGGCGTCGCAGACCGGGATCAGCTCGAAGTCGCCGAAGGACTGGGCGAGGACCGAGTCCAGCGCCTGGGACAGCCGGCCCGCGACCCCATGGGACGGAACGATGATGCTGAAGCGGGGCATACTGCTCTTTCTGTCGTGGTCGTTCAGGAGGCCGGGGCCGGCCTCAGCCGGTGCCGGCGACCGGGCCGCCCGGCAGGACGGCAGGTGGGCGGCCGGCTCGGCGTGGGCCGTGACGGGCTGGAGGGCATACGAACTCCTCTTCCGTGTGAACGGCGCTCAGAGGCTCTCGGTGACGGTCAGGGAACCCGCCGGTGGGGGCACGGCCGCGGACGGGGACACGGTCGCGCGCGGGGACTGCGCGAGCGACGCGGCCGGCGACGGCACCGGATGCCGCATGTCCTGCGGCACGACGGGCGGCACACCCCTCTCGCCCAGCACCACATGGCGTACGACCCGCTCGGCGGCGCGTCCGTCGTCGTACGGGCAGAAGCGCTCGCGGAACGCCGAGCGCAACTGGGCGGAGCGCGAGCCGCGCCAGTGGCCGGTGGCGAAGATGTCGATCAGCTCGTCCTCGCTGCGCGCCACCGCACCCGGCGGGAAGGAGCGCAGGTCGAAGTAGGTGCCGCGGGCCGCCTCGTACGCCTCCCGGTCGTCGGCGTGCAGCACGATCGGCCGGTCCAGGTTGGCGTAGTCGAACATGAGGGACGAGTAGTCGGTGACCAGGGCGTCCGAGGCCAGGCACAGCGACTCCACGCTCGGATGGCCGGTGACGTCGATCACCTGGCCGGCGGTGGGCGCGAGAGGGCCGCCGTGGCGGTGGTGGGCGCGGGCGAGGACGACGTAGCCGGGCCCCAGGCGGCGCAGGACGCGGTGCAGGTCGAGGGCGGTGCGCTGGGTGCGGCGGTAGTCGCGGTGGGTGGGGGCGTAGAGGATCACGACCACCCCTTCGGGGACCCCGAGCGCCTCGCGGATGCGGGTCACGTCCGCCGAAGTGGCCTGCTGGAAGACGTCGTTGCGCGGCGAGCCGTACTCCAGCGTCGTGTAGTCCCCGGGGTACACGCGCTCCCAGACCAGCGTGGAGTGGCGGTTGCCGGACAGGACGTAGTCCCACTTGTCGACGTCGTCGAGGAGGCGGTCGAAGTCCGTGTCCGCCCCCGCTGCCGGGCGTTCGCGCAGGTCGAGGCCCATGTGCTTGAGCGGGGTGCCCTGCTGGGTCTGCACCAGCACCTGGCCGCGGCGCTTGACCAGACGGCGGTCGAACTCGGCGTTGTGGACCAGGTACTTGGAGCGGGCGAGGGCCGTCCAGTACGCGGCCGTCTCCGGGCGCAGCCTGGCGGTGCCGGCCGGGACCGGACCGTCCTGGCCGGCGTCGGCGACCCAGGCCGTGCGGATGCGCGGGGCGTGCGCGCGGAACGCCTGCTCCAGGGCGCCCGGGTGGCAGCCGTGGCCGCGGACGCCGTGGGCGCCGAAGACGGCGCGGTCGGCGCGTACCGGCAGGCAGCGCTGGACGCGGTAGTGCAGGCGCAGGAGGAGGGAACGCAGACCCTTCAGCAGGCGGTTGGCGACCTTGGCGGTGCGGCGGATCAGGGCCGCCGTGAGCCGCAGGGCGCGGTACGTGCGGTGCAGGCCCAGACGGACCAGGGTGTGGTGGAGGCGGCTGCGCAGCGCGACGGGGACTCCGGGGGCGCGGTGCCGGCGGTAACGGGTGCGGGCCATGCGCAGGAACTCGGCGCGGCTGCGGCGCGGGAGGCGGTCGGGCCGGGCGAACACCACGACGAAGTGGTCGACCATCCGCCGGAACAGCAGCGGACGCCACCGGTCGAGTTCGGGGTTCCTGTCGACGTACGCGAAGACCCGGTCGTACTGCTCGAAGATGTCGAAGTGCCGCGGGCTGACCGTGCCGAGGATGCCGCCCCTGCGGCGCTGGCGGTAGTGCACGCACACCCGGTCGAGCGTCGCGATGGACTGCGCCGTCATCAGCACCGGATACGTCCAGGGCGTGTCCTCGTAGTAGCCGGAGGGGAAGGTGAAGCCCTCCTTCTCGACGAAGTCCCGCCGGTACGCCTTGTTCCAGGCGACCATCAGCAGGCGCAGCAGACCGGGGCGGTCCGCCAGCCGGAAGGGCGCCGGGCCCTGCTCGCAGAGCTGGGGGGACGCCTGGTTGCGGATCGTCTCACCGGTGAAGAAGGTGCGCGCGTAGTCGTAGACCAGGACCTCCGGATCGCCGGTCTCCTTCAGCCGGCCGGCGATGGCCCGCAGGGCGTCGGGGGTGAGCGTGTCGTCGCTGTCGAGGAAGATCAGGTAGTCGCCGGTGGCCTCGGCCATCCCCGCGTTGCGGGCGGGCCCCAGGCCCTGGTTCTCCGTGAGGTGCACGGGGCGTACCCGTGTGTCACGGGCCGCGAACTCGTCGATGATCGCCCCGCACGCGTCCGGCGAGCAGTCGTCGACGGCGATCAGCTCCAGATCGGAGTACGACTGCGAGAGCACCGATTCCAGGCACTCCTGCAGGTACGCCTGAACCTTGTACGCGGGGACGATGACACTGAACCTGGGCACGGGACATCCACTGGGTCGACCTGGGCGGTGGGGGTTGTCGCCCTGCCGGGAACGGCCGATGGAGTGACTTGGTTACGGCGCGTACGGCATACGGGGGACGGTGCCGCAACGAGAGGGAAGGAGCGGACCGGTGTACCGGTCCGCTCCCTCAACGGCGCCTGTCCCGCGGCTACTTGACCGCGCCCGCCATCACACCGGACACGAACTGCCGCTGGAAGGCGAAGAACACGATCAGCGGGATCACCATGGAGATGAACGCGCCGGGTGCCAGGACGTCGATGTTGTTGCCGAACTGCCGTACCTGTGTCTGCAACGCGACCGTGATCGGCTGACTCCCGGAGTCCGTGAAGATCAGCGCGACCAGCATGTCGTTCCACACCCACAGGAACTGGAAGATGCCGAGCGCGGCGATCGCCGGACCGCCGAGCGGCATCACGACACGCAGGAACAGCCGCAGTTCACCGGCGCCGTCCAGCCGGGCCGCCTCCAGCAGTTCCCGTGGGATCTCCGCGAAGAAGTTCCGCAGCAGGAACACCGCGAACGGCAGCCCGAAACCGACGTGGAAGAGGATCACGCCGATCAGGGAGCCGAAGATGCCGATGTTGCCGAACAGTTCGGCGATCGGGATCAGCGCCACCTGCACCGGCACGACCAGCAGTCCGACCACGCCGAGGAACCACCAGTCGCGGCCCGGGAACTCCATCCACGCGAACGCGTATCCGGCGAGCGAGCCGATGACGACGACGAGGATCGTCGCCGGGACCGTGATCAGCATGGTGTTGAGGATCGAGTCGGTGATGTCGGGGTTGCTCAGCAGCTTGTCGTAGCTGTCGAAGGTGAGCTGGGAGGGCTTGCTGAACACCTCCCACCAGCCGCTCGCGGTCATCTCCTCCGGCGGGCGCAGGGAGGACAGCAGCAGACCGATCGTCGGGACCAGCCAGAACAGGCCGACGACGATCAGGAACACGCGTACCAGCCCGCCGCTGACGAACGAGACGAGCCGGGCGCCGAGCGACTGCTCGGCCTTGACGGTGCTCAGCGGCTGGGGCGCCCCCTCGGTGAGCTTGCCGGCGTCCGCGCTCATCGCCGCACCTCCCGCCTGAGCCTGCGGATGTTGAACCACATCACCGGGATCACCAGCAGCAGCAGGAACACCGCGATGGCGCTCGCGATGCCCGGTTGGTCCTCGGAGAAGCCCTTGCGGTACAGCTCCAGCGCCAGGACGTTCGCGTCGTCCTGGGAGGAGCCCGGGGCGATGATGAAGACCAGGTCGAAGATCTTCAGGACGTTGATCATCAAGGTGACCGTGACGACCGCGAGGACGGGCGCCAGCAGTGGCACCGTGATCCTGCGGAACACCTGCCACTCGCTCGCGCCGTCGACGCGGGCCGCCTCCAGCAGGTCGCGGGGGATGCCCGCGAGGCCCGCGGCGATCAGCACCATCGCGAAACCGGCCCACATCCAGATGTACGACCCGATGATGGCCGGCGTGACCAGGGACGGGCCGAGCCAGTCCAGGCCGTTGTACGCCTCCTTGAAGTTGTCCGGCGGCAGCCGCAGCTGTGCCCCGTCGGCGGCGGCCGGCAGCGTGAACGTGCCGTCGTCGGCGGCCTTCGTGGAGGCCACCACCTCGCCGTCCTTGACCGCCTCGATCTTCATCCCGGCATAGCCCAGCTCGGACGCGTCGACCTCGCCGAGCGTGCCGACGCCCTTGCCGCGCGTGAAGTCCTGCCAGGTGGTGCCGGTGACCTTGCCGGACTCCGGCTTCGCCGCCACGGCCTGCGCGGCGCCGTCCGGCATCTGGTCGGGGGCGACACCGACCAGGGGCAGGCTGACCGGGGTGCCGGCGCTGACGGTCGCCTTGGTGATGAACCCGCCGCCCGGTGCCGCTTCGAGCGGCGACTCACGGCCCGGATGGGCCTTCGGGAACGCGGACGCCTGCGCGAAGGTGTCGTGGACGCCGACCCACACCGCGTTCGCCACGCCCTTGTCCGGGTCCTGGTCGTACACGAGCCGGAAGATGATGCCCGCCGCCAGCATCGAGATCGCCATCGGCATGAAGACGACCAGCTTGAACGCCGTGCCCCAGCGCACCCGCTCGGTGAGCACCGCGAAGATCAGCCCGAGCGCGGTGGCGATCGTCGGGGCGAACACCACCCAGATGACGTTGTTCTTCAGGGCGGTACGGATGCCCTCGTCCGTGAACAGCGCCTCGTAGTTGTCGAATCCGGCGAAGCCGTCACCGGACTGGTCGTAGAAGCTGCGGACGACCGAGTACCCGATCGGGTAGACCACGAGCGCGCCCAGCAGCACGAGCGCGGGCAGCAGGAAGAGCGCCGCCATCGTCCTGCGCGTGCCGGTCACGCTCCTGCGCGACTTGGGTGCGGCAGGGGTCGGAGAGACCCCTGCCGCTTCCGTCGACGCCATGGCGTCAGTTTCCGTACGCCGCGGCCGCGTCGGCTTCCAGCTTCGCTTGCGTGCCCGCGATGTCCGACGGGTTCTTCAAGAAGTCCTGCAGCGCCTTCCACTCGCCCTTGCCGGGAGTACCGCCGAACGCCTGCGGCGCCTGGTCGGACATGTCGAAGCGGAAGTCGTCACCGGAGTCGATGAGCGCCTTGGCGATCCTGCGCTGCACCTCGTTCGGATACGCCGAGTTGTCCACGTTCTTGTTCGGCGAGAGGTATCCGCCGAGCTTCGCCTGGATCGTCGCCGCGTCCGGGGAGGCGAGCCAGGTCGCCAGGGCCTGCGCGGCCTTGGAGTCCTGGAGGATGACGGCCGCGTCGCCGCCGGAGACGACCGGCGCGGTGCCGCCGACCGACGGGAACGGGAACACCTTCGCGTCCGTCCCGACCTCCGCCTTGGCCTGTGTGATGTTGACCTGCGCGAAGTCGCCCTCGTACACCATCGCGGCCTTCGGCTGGTCGCCGCCCGTGAAGACCTGCGTGACCGACGCGGGGAAGTCCGTCTGGAGCGCCCCGGTCGCGCCGCCCGCCACGTAGTCCTTCTTGCCCCACACCTGGGCGAGCGTGGTGAGCGCGTCCTTCACGGACGGGTCGGTCCACTTGATCTCGTGCTTCGCCAGCTGGTCGTACTTCTCGGGACCGGCCTGGGAGAGGTAGACGTTCTCGAACCAGTCCGTGAGGGTCCAGCCCTCCGCGCCGCCGACGGAGAACGGGGTGACGCCGGAGTCGTAGACGGTCTGAGCGGTGGTGAGCAACTCGTCCCACGTCTTGGGCTCGGTGGCCCCCGCGTTCTCGAAGACCTGGTTGTTGTACCAGATCAGGGACTTGTTGGCGGCCTTGTAGTAGACGCCGTACTGCTTGCCGCCGACCTTTCCGATGTCCTGCCAGCCCTGCGAGTAGTTCTCCTGCAGCTCCTTGATCACATCGGCGTCGAGGGGCTTGGCCCACTTCTTGTCGACGGCCTGCTTGATGGCGCCGGGCTGCGGGAGCATCGCGATGTCCGGCGGCTGACCGCCCGCCACCTTCGACCCGAGGAAGTTGATGATCGGGTCCTGGGCGGGCACGAAGGTCACCTTGGCGCCCGTACGCTTCTCGAACTCCGCGAGGACCTTCTTGAAGTTCTCCTGCTCGGCCCCGGTCCAGACGGCGGCGACCTCAAGGGATTCGCCGTCCAGCTTGGGAAGGGTGACGGTGTTGCCGGTCTGCTGACCGCTACCGCCCGGTTCATTGCCGCTGTCCTTGTCATCGCCTCCGCAGGCGGTCAGCGAGAGTGCGAGGGCGCCCGCGGCCACGGCTGCCGCGGTCCGGGCGGCCCTCCTGGTCCGGTTCTTGCTCGTGCTGCGCATCACTGCCCCGTTCTTCGTGCCTCGTCGAACGTTCGAGCGCTGTCCCGTGCGATCTGGTCTACGCCTTGGTGCTGAGGGCGGCAAGACCACGTCATGTGTCAACCCGGGGATCGTGACCCCGTCGTGACCAGGCACCCCGCAGGGACGACGCCGTCGGTGGGGGAGGTGACCCCCAGACCCTGGTATCGGTCCGCACGGGGTGGTTCTCAAGCTCTCCGGAGATCTTGGGCGGGATCGAAGCGGTACGAGGGCCGGGCCCCGCGCTGTCACAGCAGTGAGGGAACCTCCGAGGCCGAGACCTCCCGCGCCGCCCGCTCCAGCGCGCTGGCCAGCAACGCCAGGTCCGTCGGCCCGTTGCCCAGCTCACGCACCGGACGCCGGGCCGGCGGGTCGCCCATGCGGTGCCACTCCAGCGGCACGACCGTGGGCCGCAGCGTGGCCGTCCGTGGGATACGGCCCGTGACCCGCCCGCCCTGGAACGGCACCGCTCTGCCGTCCGCCCAGGTCAGCCGTCCCCGGCCGGGCGCCGGTTCGTCCGGCCCCGCAGCCACCGCGTCCAGGGTCACCCGCAGCGTCGCCCGTCGCGCCGGTTCGGACTCCGCCGTACGGCCCCCGACGCCGGTGGCGGCCACCAGGTGCACCCCGAGCCGCTCGCCCTCCCGTGCCACGGCCTCCAGTGCGCGTATCACCGAGCCCGCCGCGGGCCGGCCCGTCGACCCGAGCGCCGGGGAGACCAGCGCGTCCAGGTCGTCCACGACCACGACGAGCCGGGGCAGCGGCGGCACGGCCTCGGCCTCGGCCTGCCGCCGGGCCGCCGCCGGCCGCAGACGGATCGTCGCGCTGGGCGGGGAGTCGAGATCGCCCGCGCCGTCGACCGCAGCGGCTTTGGCGCCCTGCGCACCGCCGCCCTTCCCCGCCGCCCGCTGGGCGATCATCCGGCCCGACAGCGCACGTCCTGTGTGCCACTCGGCGAAGTCGGACCGTCCGAGCAGCTCCGCGCGCCGCTTCAGCTCGGCGCTGAGCGACTGGGCGAACTCCCGCATGCGGACCGGGTCGTTGGCGGTGAGATGGGTGGTGACATGCGGGACGTCCGTGCAGACCCGCAGCCCCTCGCCGTGACCGCCGCCCACGCCGTCCCGGCCGTCGATCAGCACGACGCCCAGCCGGTCCGGCCGCTCGGCCGCGGCGAGCGACGCGACGACGGCCCGCAGCAGTTCCGTCCGTCCGCTGCCGGGCGGTCCCTCGATCAGCAGGTGCGGGCCGTCGGCGCCGAGGTCCGCGCTGACCGGTCCACGCGGCCCGGCCCCGAGCACGGCGCACGCCCGGCCGCCGAGCACCTCGGTGTCGTCGGCCGCGTCCGCCCAGCGCGCCATCAGCGACGCCGGGGTGGCTCGGGCCAGCCCCAGCTCGTCCAGCAACCGGGCCGCCTGGGGCAGCGGCACGGACACCCGCGCGTGCCGCTCCCCGCCGGCCCCCTCGGTCCGCAACGGCGCCAGGGCCCGCGCGAACCGCTCCGCCCAGGCGAGCGAGACGGCGTCCAGGGCGGCCACGGTTCCGGGGCCCACGGGGCCGTGGTCGGGGTCGGGGGAGTGATGGGGGCTGCGGCCCCCGGCGCCGTGGCCCGCGGGGGTGTCACCGGTCGCCGGGCCGTGGGTCAGGGTCCCGTGGCCACCCGCGTCATGTCCCGCCGGGGCGAGGCCGTCGGCGCCCCGGTCGGCTGCGCCGGCCCGGGCCGCTCCGGTCCCGCCCGGGGCCGTGTCGGCCCCGCCGGTTCGCGCCACCCGCATCAGCCGCAGTGCCGTCGCCACGTCGCCGCTCAGCAGGGCGACCGCCCCGCACTCCCGGAACGTCGGCGACACCGTGCACGCCGCCTCGTAGGTCTCCGTCACCGGTGACGCGGGCGACGCGGAAGCCGTCTCGGCGAGACATACGACGTGGATCCCGCAGGCCGGTCCCTCCAGGGCGAGCCGCGCCACCGCCTCGCGCACGTCGGCGCCTCCGGGGTCGCCGTCCACGACGACCACGGTGTACGGCCCCGCGAACCCGCCCGCCGAGTCGGCCGGGTCGTCGTCCCGCGCCCAGGAGGGCCGCCGGACGGCACCCCGGGCCGGTACCCGGCTGCCCGCACCGCGCGTGGGGTCGCTCGCTTTGCCGACGGCACCGCCTCGCGCGTCCGCCGCCAGGTCCTCCAGACGCCGCAGCAGCTCCTGCGTGCGGGCCGCCGCCTGCTCACGGTCGTAGGCCAGCAGCAGACGGCAGTCCTGGCCGTGTCCGGGACGCAGATGAGGGAGCCAGCCCAGCCAGGCCCACTCGGCGGTGCGCTCCCGCACGGTGCGCGACCGGTCGGCGCTGATCAGGACCAGCTCCAGGACGTCGGGCGAGTGCAGCGCGGCGAGCTGGGCGAGCACCGAGCGGGCCAGCCCGGCGAGCCGCTCGCGCGGCCCTGCCAGCCCCAGTGCCCCGACCTCCCGCAGATCGGCGGTCACCGGTACCGCGGGCAGCAGCCCCGAACCGTCGGGCGCCGCCCGGTCGGCCGTGCCGAGCCGCACCGTGAGCGCCTCCGGGTGACCAGGGGCGCGCTCCCACAGCCGGGGGCCGGGACCCAGGGCCGTCAGCAGCAGGGAGGCGGGGTCCGGCCAGGTCTCCGGCAGCCGGGGGCCGTCCGCCGCCGCGGGGAGGCGCGTCGCCGTGGCCGGCTCGTCGTCGTACGCCCCGGGCGGGACCGCCTCCTGCTCGCCGCGTCCGCCGGTCAGCCGCCGGGCCCACGCGGTGAGCCCGCCGCGCCTGCGCACGCCGGGCGGTACGTCGGTGCCCCGAAGCGGGGTTCCCTCACGGCGGCCGCCGCCCGCCCGGTCTGCGGTGAGGCCGGCCTCGGTGGACGGGCCGGCGGCGTGGGGCGCGCCGGACGGGAGGGCGGTGTCCGCCGCGCCGGGGTCGTCGTGACGCCCGTGGCCCGGTCCGAGGCCCGCGCCGTGCGTGTCGCCCCCGCGCGGGGCCGGCAGCGGGCTGCCCGCCCGGGTGTCCCTCTCGATCCGGGGTGCCCCGCCCTGCACCGGAACGACCGCCGGTTCGACGGGAGCGTGCCCCTGCGCGGACGGCCGTGCGGCCGGGTCGCCGCCGTCCGCCACGCGCGCGTGTGCCACCGCCGGGCTCTCGCCGCGCGGGCCGGCGGGCCCCTGCACGCCCCGCTCGTGCCCGGCGGGCACGCGCACGTGCCCCTCCCCGTCCGGCTCCGTGCGCACCCTGGCCCCCGGCCCACCGGCCGGAGCCAGCCGCAGCGCCGACTCGCCGATCCGCAGCAGCGCTCCCGGCGCGAACCGCACCGGACGCGTGGTCACGCCGGAACCGTCCAGCGTGGTGCCGTTCGTGGAGCCGAGGTCGGCGACCGTGACGCGGCCGTCGGCGGCGACCGTGACGGCGCAGTGGAGGCGGGAGACGTCCGGGTCGTCGAGCGGGACGTCGGCGTCGGCGGAACGGCCGATGCGGATCTCGCCGCCGTGCAGCAGATGGACGCCGCCCGCGTCCGGCCCGGCCACGACATGGAGCTGGGTCGGGGCGTCGTCCAGCTCGGGATGGGGCTCGGGCGCGAGCGGGGCGCCCAGGGACAGCACGGCGCCGTCCGTCAGCGGGGGCTCGCCGAGCGTGCTGCGGCGCTCGTCCAGCCGCTCCGCCCCGGCGTACAGCACGGCCGGGCCCGAGCCGCGCTCGGTCTCGCCCGCGCGGGAGCCGGCCCCGTCCACGGACACCGCCGAGGCGAGCGCCGACGCCACCGCGGCCAGCGCCGTGCCCGCGGGCGCCGTGACCAGCACGTCGCAGCTCGCGGCACGGCCCCGCGCCGGGGCAGGTGGGGCCAGCGGATCTACGACGGTCAGCCGGATCTGCATCGGCGTCAGCGGTCCCTTCTGCGCG
This sequence comes from Streptomyces sp. NPDC001920, assembly GCF_053594495.1. NCBI lineage: Bacteria > Bacillati > Actinomycetota > Actinomycetes > Kitasatosporales > Streptomycetaceae > Streptomyces > Streptomyces sp. NPDC001920. Next base: position 285,133 of record NZ_JBSFEP010000008.1, on the reverse strand, counting down.
GGCGCGGACCAGTGCCCGTCTGATGGACGGGCCCTCCCCACCCCTCACGAGCACATCGGCCAGTACTGCACGCATCCTCGCACCTGCCACTGACAGCGCGCCCCCCGCCCGAAGGCAAGTGATCTTGATTGGTCGGCTCTGCCCGCAAAAGTGCCTGACAGTTGACCTTCGGGCGATCGCTTGAGATCGGTCACGTCTGCTTCGGGCAACCGGGAGACAAAGGCGAGCGTCTTTCCTTCGAACATGTACGGGGAGCCGTACGTAAGACGCACAGAATGACGACAGGCCGGTGCCCCGGGGGACGGCACTACAGTGGGTCGGAACGTAGGCAAGCAGCAGGGAGCGCGACGTGCGGCCGGTAGGCAGCAAGTACTTCCTCGAGGAGCCGCTCGGGCGCGGCGCCACGGGGACCGTCTGGCGGGCCCGCCAGCGGGAGACCGCGGGCGCCGAGGCGGCCGTGCCGGGCCAGCCCGGTGAGACCGTCGCGATCAAGGTCCTCAAGGAGGAACTGGCGGGCGATCCGGACATCGTCATGCGGTTCCTGCGGGAGCGGTCCGTCCTGCTGCGCCTGACCCACCCCAACATCGTCCGGGTCCGCGACCTGGTCGTCGAGGGCGATCTCCTCGCCCTGGTCATGGACCTCGTCGAAGGCCCCGACCTGCACCGCTACCTGCGCGAGAACGGCCCCTTCAGCCCGGTGGCCGCCGCCCTGCTCACCGCGCAGATCGCCGACGCCCTCGCCGCGAGCCACGACGACGGGGTCGTCCACCGCGACCTCAAGCCCGCCAACGTCCTGCTCAAGCAGAGCGACGGCCGGATGCACCCGATGCTGACGGACTTCGGCATCGCCCGCCTCGCCGACTCCCCGGGCCTGACCCGCACCCACGAGTTCGTCGGCACGCCCGCGTACGTCGCCCCCGAGTCCGCCGAGGGCCGCCCGCAGACGTCCGCCGTCGACATCTACGGCGCCGGCATCCTCCTGTACGAGCTGGTCACCGGACGCCCGCCGTTCGGCGGCGGCTCCGCCCTGGAGGTCCTGCACCAGCACCTGAGCGCCGAGCCGCGCCGCCCGTCCACGGTCCCCGACCCGCTCTGGACGGTCATAGAACGCTGCCTGCGCAAGAACCCCGACGAACGGCCCAGCGCCGAGAACCTCGCCCGCGCCCTGCGCGTCGTCGCCGAGGGCGTCGGCGTGCACGCCAACTCCGCCCAGATCGCGGCGGCCGAGGGCGTCGCCGCGCTGCTCGCCCCCGATCCCTCGCCGGCCACCGTGCCCGGCTCGGCCGACCCCACGCAGGTGCTGCCGCACGGCGCGGGCGGCGCGTTCGACCCGAACGCCGCCACCAGCGTCCTGCCGCACACCGGCGCCCCCGGCCCGGCGGGCGCCGCCGACCCCACGGCCGTACTGCCGAACACGGGCGGCCCCGGTGGTCCGGCCGGTGGCGACGCCGACCCGACGGCCGTCATGCCCCCGATGCCGCCGGGACCGCCCGGTCGGCAGCCCGGGCAGCCCGGACCCGAGGAGCCGCACCCCTGGCAGAACCAGCTGCGTGCCGCCCGGGACCGCAACGAGCAGACCCAGGTCCAGTACCTCGACCCCAACGAGGACCCGCTGCGCCGCCGCCCTCAGCGGCAGGTCGCCCGCCCGCAGCAGCAGCCGAGGCCCCAGCAGCAGCGGCCCCCGCAGGGCCGGCAGCAGGGCCGCCAGCAGGGGTACGGCCAGCCGCAGCAGCACCAGCCGCAGCCGTACGCCCCGCCGCACCAGCCCCAGCAGCAGCCGCAGCGGTACGCCCCGCCGCCCGCGCCGGAGCCGAGGCGGCCGCAGCGCGAGCCGCGTCCGCCGCGGCAGCGCAGCGCGAACCCGATGCGGATCCCCGGGCTCGGCTGCCTCAAGGGCTGCCTGTTCACCATCGTCATCCTGTTCGTCGCGGGCTGGCTGATCTGGGAGCTGAGCCCGTTGCAGGGGTGGATCGGCACGGGCAAGGGCTACTGGGAACAGCTGACCGACTGGTTCGGCACCGTCACCGACTGGATCGGAGAGCTGGGCGGCAGTTCGGGCGGGGGCTCGGGCACCGGCTGACCGGAGGCCGTGCCGGCTCCCGGCCGGGGGAGGCACAGCCTCGACGGGTTTGGGGATTTGTCGACACCAGGCGGGTGATTTCCGCCTCCGCGGTGAAGGTTGGCTTCTCGAACGCGTAGTTTTGTCGACCGGGGGTCCCGGTTTTGTCCGCTGGGGGTCCGGGGGGTCGGCCTCCGGAACGACGCAGCGCGACAACACGCGTCGGTAGGAGCAGTCTTGGCACGGAAGATCGGTAGCCGGTACACCGCCAACCAGATTCTGGGGCGGGGCAGCGCCGGCACGGTGTGGCTGGGTGAGGGGCCCGAGGGGCCCGTCGCCATCAAGCTGCTGCGTGAGGATCTCGCCTCCGACCAGGAGCTCGTCGGGCGGTTCGTGCAGGAGCGGACGGCACTGCTCGGTCTGGAGCACCCGAACGTCGTCTCCGTGCGCGACCTGGTCGTCGACGGCAACGACCTCGCGCTGGTCATGGACCTCGTCCGCGGCACCGACCTGCGCACCCGCCTCGACCGGGACCGGCGACTCGCGCCCGAGGCGGCGGTGGCGATCGTGGCCGACGTGGCGGACGGGCTGGCGGCGGCGCATGCCGCCGGGGTCGTGCACCGGGACGTGAAGCCGGAGAACGTGCTCCTGGACATGCAGGGCCCCCTCGGGCCAGGAGGCTCGCATCCCGCCCTGCTGACGGACTTCGGTGTGGCGAAGCTCATCGACTCGCCGCGCCGTACCCGCGCCACGAAGATCATCGGGACGCCGGACTACCTGGCGCCGGAGATCGTCGAGGGGCTGCCGCCCCGGGCGGCGGTCGACATCTACGCCCTGGCCACGGTGCTGTACGAGCTGCTGGCCGGCTTCACACCGTTCGGCGGCGGCCACCCGGGGGCGGTCCTGCGCCGCCACGTCACGGAGTCGGTGGCGCCGCTGCCGGGCATCCCCGACGAGCTGTGGCAGCTGGTCGTGCAGTGCCTGGCGAAGGCGCCGGCCTCCCGGCTGCGGGCGTCGGAGCTGGGGGCGCGGCTGCGGGAGCTGCTGCCGTTGGTGGCCGGGATGCCGCCGCTGGACGTGGACGAGCCGGGCTCGGAGCCCGCCGAGGAGGAGGCTGAGGCCGCGGAGGAGGCGGCGCCGCCGCGGGACGGCGGGGAGCGGGCCCGACGGCGGGGCGCGGTGCCGTTGGTGCCGGGGGCCAGGCCGGCCGATTCCAACCGCGACACGCACACCTCGATGAGGGTGCCGGCGCCGGACGAACTGGCGGGCGGCGCGCGGGGCACGGCGCGAGTGCCGAGGGCGACCGGGGCGCCTCGGCCAGGCTCGGCCCGCCACCGGGCGGTGGCCCGGCGCCGACGCGTGGCGCTGGGGGCGGCGGCGGTGGCGCTGGTGGCCGCGGCCGGAGTGGGCACGTGGCTGGCGACCTCCGGCGACGACGCCGACGTACCGCCCCAGGACACGAACAACTCGGCTCCGGCGACCCCTTAGGCCCTGTCGTCACATTCCCGTCGTCCGCCCGGAGGGCGGGAATGTGACGACAGGACCTTCAGGGCCTGCCGTGCGGAGCATGCCGGCCGGCCGCGCCACCCAGCCTGTCCGAACAGCACACCCGGGCCGGGTCCGCGGAGCCCCGCCCGCCCCGCGGCGCCGGGCACACCGTCCCGGCCGACGACGGGACCGCGCGGAGCCGGCCGGCTGCCGCGCCGCCCGTTCCCGCACGGAGGGCACAGCCCCTGCCGGGCCGCCGGTGGCGCCGGGGCGCGTCGTCGGCCGAGGGCGCCCGCGTCCCGCCGCTTGGCGGAGCCGTTACGCTGGAGGCGTGGCAGTCGTCGATGTTTCCGAAGAGCTCAAGTCCCTCTCCTCGACCATGGAGTCGATCGAGGCCGTTCTGGACCTCGACAAACTGAGGGCAGACATCGCCGTGCTCGAGGAGCAGGCGGCCGCGCCGTCCCTGTGGGACAACCCGGACGAGGCGCAGAAGATCACCAGCAAGCTGTCCCACCTCCAGGCGGAGGTGAGGAAGGCCGAGGCGCTGCGCGGGCGGATCGACGATCTCGCCGTGCTCTTCGAGATGGCCGAGGAGGAGGACGACCCGGACACCCGTGCCGAGGCCGAGTCCGAGCTCGCCGCCGTCCGCAAGGCACTGGACGAGATGGAGGTGCGCACGCTCCTGAGCGGGGAGTACGACGCCCGCGAGGCGCTCGTCAACATCCGCGCCGAGGCCGGCGGCGTCGACGCCGCCGACTTCGCCGAGCGGCTGCAGCGCATGTACCTGCGCTGGGCCGAGCAGCGCGGCTACAAGACCGAGATCTACGAGACGTCGTACGCCGAAGAGGCCGGCATCAAGTCGACCACCTTCGCCGTGCAGGCGCCGTACGCCTACGGGACGCTCTCCGTCGAGCAGGGCACGCACCGGCTCGTCCGTATCTCGCCCTTCGACAACCAGGGCCGGCGCCAGACCTCCTTCGCGGGTGTGGAGGTCCTGCCCGTCGTCGAGCAGTCCGACCATGTCGAGATCGACGAGAGCGACCTGCGGATCGACGTCTACCGGTCCTCAGGGCCCGGTGGTCAGGGCGTCAACACCACCGACTCCGCCGTCCGGATCACCCACCTCCCGACGGGCATCGTCGTCTCCTGCCAGAACGAGCGGTCGCAGATCCAGAACAAGGCCACCGCCATGAACGTCCTCCAGGCCAAGCTGCTGGAGCGGCGCCGGCAGGAGGAGCAGGCCAAGATGGACGCACTCAAGGGCGACGGCGGCAACTCCTGGGGCAACCAGATGCGGTCCTACGTGCTGCACCCCTACCAGATGGTCAAGGACCTGCGCACCGAGTTCGAAGTCGGCAACCCCGAGGCCGTGTTCAACGGTGAACTCGACGGGTTCCTCGAAGCCGGAATTCGCTGGCGCAAGCAGCAAGAGAAGTAACTTTGTCGACATGACAACTGCCGCCGCTCCGGCGGCAGTTGTCTTTTCTGTGTCCGCATGTCTGGGTTTTACATCACACTCACAGCCTGCAACTCCCGGCATAGTTCCCGTATTTGGACATGGCGCCCGCAAACGGCCTTGACGTGTCTTTGAAAAATGGGAAGGGTAAAGCGTGGCATGCGTATCTCTGGGGCGCATGTGAACCGGGGGGCTCACTTTCAGCTACCTCCGTCGATCACGGCCCCGAGCGCCGCCTCACTGACGATTCAGCTACTGGGGGTAGCAACCACATGACGAAGAAGACGCGGATCCGTATCGCGCGGCTCGCCGCCGGCGCCGTGATCGCGGCCGGTGCCTCGCTGACCGCCGCGGGTGCCGCATCTGCCGCCGAGGCGGACGACAGCTGCCTGCTCGGTCTCCTGTGCGCCGACGAGGACCCGACCGAGCCGCCGGTTCCCACCGACCCGCCGACGGACATCCCGACCGACATCCCGACGGACCCGGGCATCCCCACCGAGGAGCCCACCGTCCCGACGGACCCGACGCTCGAGCCGACCGAGCCGACGGAGCCCACCGAGGACCCGACCACCGACCCGACCAACCCGGGTAACGGGAACGGCAACGGGAACGGGAACGGAAACGGCAACGGGAACGGCAACAACGGCGGCGGCAACAACGCCGACCCCGACGGTGGCACCTCGACCCAGCAGGAGGGCTCCTCCGGCCTGGCCGACACCGGTTCGGACGACACCACCGCCACGAACACCAGCACCACGGCCCAGGGTGGCGGCGAGGAGCTCGCCGAGACGGGTGCCGCTCAGACCACGTTCCTGCTGGTCGGCGCCGCCACGATGATCGCCGGTGGCATCGCCTTCCGCGTCCTGCCGCGTCTCGCGGGCGGTCGCGGCGGTGCGGCTGCCTGACGGCAGTCACCACGTCACGCGGTGTGACTCACGCCGTACGGCCGAGGGGCCCGGAGCGCGCTCGCTCCGGGCCCCTCGCCATGTCCGCTGACGGGTGGGCGGTCTTCTACGCGGTCTGGTGAGCCAGCAGTGCCACCGCGGCGATCAGCACCGCCAGCAGGGCGATCAGCGTCATGGGGTTCAGACCCGCGAACGGGTTCTCCTGCTGCATCCGCTCACGGTTCGCCCGGCAGACGGGGCAGCGGCCCTCACTCACGGGCGCGGCACAGTTCGCGCACACCAGCCGGTCGTACGTCATGCGCCACCCTCCTAGCCACTCGTTCCACCTGGACAACGCTCGCGGGCAACCGAACGTTCCCCCCTCCACTGTGCCAGGTTCCCGCGGAAGCCGCGCCGGGTCGCTTCCACAGGGGTGGCCGGGGTCGTTTCGTCACCGCGGGCCCCCTCGGGGTCACCCCTGCCCGGCACAAAAGGGCACAACCCTTGCACAACCCCCACCGGTGCCTGCGCTCGTGCACCCGGTTCGCGTATGGTCACGCTCATCTACCCCCGGCGACCCGTGGTGCATCCGTGATCCGATTCGACAACGTCTCCAAGGTCTACCCCAAGCAGACCCGCCCCGCACTCAGGGATGTGTCCCTGGAAGTGGAGAAGGGCGAGTTCGTCTTCCTCGTGGGATCCTCCGGCTCCGGAAAGTCCACCTTCCTGCGGCTGATCCTCCGCGAGGAGCGGTGCAGCCACGGGCAGGTGCACGTCCTGGGCAAGGATCTCGCACGCCTGTCCAACTGGAAGGTGCCGCAGATGCGGCGCCAGCTGGGGACCGTGTTCCAGGACTTCCGGCTGCTGCCCAACAAGACGGTCGCGGAGAACGTGGCCTTCGCGCAGGAGGTCATCGGCAAGTCCCGCGGCGAGATCCGCAAGTCCGTGCCACAGGTGCTCGACCTCGTCGGGCTCGGCGGCAAGGAGGACCGGATGCCGGGCGAACTCTCCGGCGGTGAGCAGCAGCGCGTGGCGATCGCCCGGGCCTTCGTCAACCGGCCCAAGCTGCTGATCGCCGACGAGCCCACCGGCAACCTCGACCCGCAGACCTCCGTCGGCATCATGAAGCTGCTCGACCGGATCAACCGGACCGGTACGACCGTCGTGATGGCCACGCACGACCAGAACATCGTGGACCAGATGCGCAAGCGCGTCATCGAGCTGGAGAAGGGCCGCCTCGTCCGCGACCAGGCGCGCGGCGTCTACGGCTACCAGCACTGACCGCCCCGTCCACGGAAAGGCCCAACCCGTCGCCATGCGCGCCCAGTTCGTACTGTCCGAGATCGGTGTCGGTCTCCGCCGCAATCTGACGATGACGTTCGCCGTCGTCGTCTCCGTCGCCCTGTCGCTCGCCCTGTTCGGCGGGTCGCTCCTGATGAGCGACCAGGTCAGCACCATGAAGGGCTACTGGTACGACAAGGTCAACGTCTCCGTCTTCCTCTGCAACAAGTCCGACGCCGAGTCCGACCCCAACTGCGCCAAGGGTGCGGTCACCGCGGACCAGAAGAAGGAGATCCTCGCCGACCTCGACAAGATGGCGATCGTCGAGAAGGTGACGTACGAGTCCCAGGACCAGGCGTACAAGCACTACAAGGAGCAGTTCGGCGACTCCCCGCTGGCCGCCTCGCTCACGCCGGACCAGATGCAGGAGTCGTACCGGATCAAGCTGAAGGACCCCGAGAAGTACCAGGTCATCGCGACCGCCTTCAACGGGCGGGACGGCGTGCAGTCGGTGCAGGACCAAAAGGGCATCCTGGACAACCTCTTCAAGCTGCTCAACGGTATGAACTGGGCGGCCCGCGCGGTGATGGCGCTGATGCTCGTCGTCGCGCTGATGCTGATCGTCAACACGGTGCGGGTCTCGGCGTTCAGCCGCCGGCGGGAGACCGGGATCATGCGCCTCGTCGGCGCCTCCGGTTTCTACATCCAGGCGCCGTTCATCATGGAGGCCGCGGTCGCCGGACTCATCGGCGGAACGGTCGCCTGTGGGTTCCTGGTGATCGCGCGGTACTTCCTCATCGACCACGGACTGGCCCTGGCCGACCAGCTGACCCTGGTCAACTTCATCGGCTGGGACGCCGTGTTGACCAAGCTCCCGCTCATCCTCGCGACGAGCCTGCTGATGCCGGCCCTGGCGGCGTTCTTCGCGCTGCGCAAGTACCTGAAGGTGTGACCAACGCCAACGGGGCCGTACGGGCAAGGGACCGTGCGGCCCCTTCGCGTTGTCCTAGACTCACCGGCATGTCAGGTCGTGACCTGTTCTGTCAGCCCCGCCGCCTCGGCCGCGGGGCCGCCCTGACATTGGTGTTCGCGAGCGTGCTCGTCGCGGGTGCCGCGACCGGCGCCCTGCCCGGCCCCGACCGGAAGTCCGCCGACGGAGCGGCCGGTTCGGCCGTTCCCGCGGGCCGGCACGAGGTGGTGGCCCGGGCGGCCGCGGAGGCCATGGCGACGGGCCAGTCCCCCGTGGAGGCCGCCGAACGCGCGGTCAGCCGCAGCGGGGACCGCTGGGGCGCCGTCTACTCCCAGGGTGAGTACAAGGAGTTCGAGGAGGCCCTCGACGGCCAGTACACCGGCGTCGGCCTCTGGGCCCGGCGCGAGCGGGACGGCCGTATCGAGGTGACCAGGGTGCGGGCCGGGTCCCCTGCGGCGTCGGCCGGGATCCGCGCCGGCGACCGGCTGCGCAGCGTCGACGGCGAGAAGGTCGACGGGCGCCCGGTCACCGAGGTCGTCGCCTTACTGAGGGGCGACGCGAAGGACGCGACCGCCGGTACGGCGGTGAAGGTGGGCCTGGAGCGGGGCACGCGCGCGTGGGACCTGACGTTGCGCCGGGCACGGCTGTCCACCGACCCGGTCACCGTTCGTACCCTCGGCGACGGCATCACCCTCATCCGGATCTCCTCCTTCACCAAGGGCTCCGGCGACGAGGTCCGCACCGCGCTGCGCCAGGCCCCCGCCGGCACCGGGGTCGTCCTCGACCTGCGGGGCAACCCCGGCGGCCTGGTCACGGAGGCCGTCACCGCCGCCTCCGCCTTCCTCGACGGGGGCCTCGTCGCCACCTACGACGTGGACGGCGAACAGCGCGCCCTGCACGGTGAACCCGGCGGTGACACCACCAGGCCCCTGGTCACGCTCGTCGACGGGGGCACCATGAGCGCGGCCGAACTGCTCACCGGCGCCCTGCAGGACCGCGGCCGAGCGGTCGTCGTCGGCAGCCGCACCTTCGGCAAGGGCTCGGTCCAGATGCCGAGCCGCCTGCCCGACGGCTCCGTCGCCGAGCTGACCGTCGGCCACTACCGCACTCCCTCGGGGCGGGCCGTCGACGGCCGTGGGATCATGCCGGACCTGGAGGCCGACCGGCAGGTCCTGGAGCGGGCGGAGACGGTCCTCAGCGGCCTCGGCGACTCGTAAATCGGCTTCCCGTCCACCCCCTCCGTGGTGCGAAAATGGACGGCACTATGAGCAAGGGAATGTACGTACCGAAGGAGTCCCAGCCCAAGCAGGGCGGGTCGGCCGCGAAGGCCAGGGACGGCGAGAAGGGCGGCAAGCGCAAGATCGTCGCCCAGAACAAGAAGGCCCGGCACGACTACGCGATCATCGACACCTATGAGGCCGGACTGGTGCTCATGGGCACCGAGGTCAAGTCGCTGCGTGAGGGACGCACCTCGCTGACCGACGGGTTCGTCCAGATCGACCGGGGCGAGGCGTGGCTGCACAACGCCCACATCCCGGAGTACCACCAGGGCAGCTGGACGAACCACTCCGCGCGCCGCAAGCGCAAGCTCCTCCTGCACCGTGAGGAGATCGACAAGCTGGAGGCCAAGTCCCAGGAGACGGGTCACACGATCGTGCCCCTCGCCATCTACTTCAAGGACGGCCGCGCGAAGGCCGAGATCGCCCTGGCGCGAGGCAAGAAGGAGTACGACAAGCGCCAGACCCTGCGGGAGAAGCAGGACCGGCGGGAGTCGGACCGCGCGATCGCCGCGGCGCGGCGCCGGCAGCGGGGCGTCTAGCGGGCAGCGGAACGCCGAGCGGGCACGCGCCCGCGGGCGGCCGCCGGGAATACGCTGGCATCGTCGCGCGTTGGTCACGTACGATGGCACCGCACCTCACAGAGGGTGCGCGCCCTCCTCCGGTCTCCGGAGGGGATTGATAAAACAACATGGGGATGATCGGTTTCGACAGCGGCTGTTGAAGCAGGGGAAGCGTGTCGAGGAAGCGGCAATGATCTCGTAAACCATATGTCGCAAAAAATAATCGCCAACACCAAGCGCGATTCCTTCGCCCTCGCTGCCTAAGTAGCGACTTGCGAAGTGTCAGCCCGGGGCTGTTCCCGACCCGGATCCTGGCATCAGCTAGGGAACTAAACCTTGATCCCGGTCACGGGGTGAAAAGGGAAACCAAACAGTGACTGGGCCCGTCGGCGACTTGTTCGCGTGATCGCCGGGGCCGAGAAAATCACAGCGAACTGCACACGGAGAAGCCCTGATTTTGCACCGTTGGACGCGGGTTCGATTCCCGCCATCTCCACGATCGGGAGGTTCTCGCGAATCTCCTCACCCATGTGGGCGAAGGCCCCGCTGCTTCCGGGCAGCGGGGCCTTCGTCTTGCCGTCTCCCGCTGCCCGTATCGCCGAGTGATCTGTGACACCCCTGTGACCGGAGGTGTGGGTTCCGCCACAGCCTGTGCCCCACCGCCCTGGTGGGGTGGGCCGATGACCACCACCCCCCGCACCGTCCCGGCCGTCCTCGCCGGTGTCCTGTTACTCGCCGCGTGCGGTTCGCAGCGCCCCTCGGCGGAGGGCGATGCGGGGCAGGCGCGCGGCGGCGGGGACGCTCCGGTGCGGGCCGAGGCGCTGTGCCCCTCGGAGTTCACGCAGTACGGCAGCACCCCGCCGACCGGACAGCCGGCGTCCGGCCCCAGCCCCTCCGGTACGCCCACACCGCTTCCGCTCCCCTCGCTCACCGGTCCGGGCGAACACGGCGTCGAGGTCACCGGCCTGTACGCCTGGGGGCCGCAGAGCGGCTGCGCGGCCGATTACTCCGCCGACTTCGAGGTCACCAACCGGCAGCGGGAGCCGCTCACTTACAGCGTCACCATCAGCTTCCGCAGCGGAACCGCAGGCGCGGTCGACAACGTCGAGCAGACCGTCGAGTCGGTCGCCCCGGGGCGGACGGTCACAAGATCCGTCGCCATGAGCCGGTCGCCCGGGCGGGCCTTCGACGTGTCGGGCGCGCAGGTGCTGAAGGTGCGCAGCGTGCCCGCCGACGAGGCGTCGACGGCCTCGGGGCCGTGTCCGGCGTCCGGGGTCCACGTCTACGCGGACCGGGGGGACGCCGCCCTGGGCCTGCGCGTCGTCGGGCTGCACCTCGTCAACTGCGGCACCCGGCCGTACCGGCTCGACGGTTACCCGGAGCTGGAACTCCTCGATGAGGAGCACGACTTCATCGACAGTGTGCGCATCCTCCACGGAACCGAGCGGATCAGCCCGGCCGCCGGCGGCGAGGGCGGCCCGCGCCCCGTCGTCCTGCGACCGGGTGAGGCCGCGCAGGCGGGGCTGGCGTGGCGCAACACCACCGGGGCAGGTGAACCGGTGAACGCGCCGTACGTCCGTGTCCGGGCGAAGCCGGGTGCCCCTGCCGTGACGGTGGTGCCGGAGTTCGACCTCGGGACGACGGGCAGGCTCGGCGTCGGGCCGTGGAAGAAGGACGAGACGTACCGGGGCGCCGGCACCGCCACCGGGCGGCCGACGCCGCCGCCCGCGTCCGCCGTCCCCTCGGCCTTCCCGACTCCGTGAACCGCGGTGGCCGATGACCGGCTTTCTGATCCTCCTCGGGTGCGCGGTCGCGGTGTTCCTGCTCGCCCACCCGCGCATCCCGCCCGGTGTCAGGGTCGTCGTCCTGACCGCGCCTGCGGTGGCCGGGCTGGTCTGGTTGCTTCAGGCGGTGCTCGACGACACGTCCGCGGCCGCCGCCGTCGCCGCGGTGTTCGGTGTCGTGCTGGTCGCTCTCATCGGGCTCCTGGGGCACCCACGCCTGCCGCTGTGGGCGAAGATGAGCGTGTTCCTCACCGTTCCGGTGGCGGCGCTGGCCTGGCTGCTCGTCGTCACGGCCGACGACACGATCAAGGATCCCGGCGAGGACCCCTGCTCCATGTACCACGGCGGCGTCGGCGTCTCCAAGGCGTTTCCCCCGCAGGCCTACTGCCTGTACGAGTCCGGCAGCACCCACGACCTCGCGCCGGGCGCCCAGTTCGTGTTCTGGGTGTGCTTCGTCAGCAGTGTGCTGCTGCTGGGGCTCGGCCTGTGGGAGGTCGTGCGGGACCCGAGGACGTTCCTTCGGCAGTTCCGCGGGGACGGTTCGCTCACCGGGTGAACCACCATGGCGCGCAGGTCCGTTGTGGTGTCCCGCTCCATATCGAGGGGCCGTTCACGCTTCTACGGTTCTTCCGCATGACACGGACCCCAGCCGCACGTCGTCGAACCGCCGTCGGGGTGACTCTTCTCCTCGCCCTGATCACCGCCCTTCTCACACCGGGCAGAGCCGCGGCCGCCTCGCTGCAGGAGGTCACCGGGTTCGGGTCCGATCCGGGCGCACTGCGCATGTTCCGGTACGTTCCCGACCAGCTTCCCGCCGGACGGCCCGTGGTCGTCGCGCTGCACGGCTGCACGCAGAACGCCTCCGGCTACGGCACCGGCAGCGGATGGACGCAGCTCGCCGACCGGTGGGGCTTCTCCGTCGTCCTGCCGCAGCAGCAGGGCGCCAACAACCCCTCGTCCTGCTTCAACTGGTTCCAGAGCGGCGACATCGCCCGCGGCCGGGGCGAGGCCGCCTCCGTCGCGCAGATGGTGGACCGGCAGCTCGCCGACGTCTCCGGTGACGCGTCGCGGGTGTATGTCACCGGGCTGTCCGCCGGGGGCGGGATGACGGCCGTGATGATGGCCGCGTATCCGGAGAAGTTCGCGGCGGGCGGGATCGTCGCCGGGCTGCCGTACGGGTGTGCCCAGGCGGCCGGATCGCCGTACGTGTGCATGTACGTCGGGGCCACGCAGAGCCCGCGTCAGTGGGGCGACCGGGTGCGCGCCGCCCGACCCGGCCACCCCGGTCCCTGGCCCACGCTGATCGCCTTCCAGGGCACGGCCGACCACACCGTCAGGCCGGTCAACATGACCGACCTGACAGGCCAGTGGACCGACGTGCACGGCACCGACCGGACGGCCGACCTGAGCGACACGGTCGCCGGACACCCCCACCAGGTCTTCCGGGACGCGTCCGGACGCGCGGTCGTGGAGACCTACAGCCTCACCGGGACGGGACACGGCCAGCCCGTCGACCCGGGGGCCGGGAGCGAGCAGTGCGGGAGTGCCGGGGCGTATCTGCTCGACGTGGATCTGTGCGCCGCGTACCGGATGGGGCGGGCTTGGGGGCTGGGCTGAGCGCGGTCCCGGGTGACGGTCCGGGCAGGTGACCGCCGCCGCGGGCGGCGACGGCCCGTCATGCCCGCGTCCGCCGGGCCGTACTGCCGCGTTCCGTCATCCGCGGTGGCAGCGACACACGGTCAGGCCGTGGTCCAGCCGCGCCGCGCCGTCAGCGAGAACAGCAGTGCCACGGCCGCCGCCGCGATCGGCACCCCGTACCCGGCCGCCGGGGACAGGCGCTCCACCAGCCAGCCGCCGGTCGCGCTGCCGCACGCGATACCGCCGAGCAGCGCGGTCACCGCGAGCGTCATGCCCTCGTTCAGGCGGCCGTCCGGGGAGCGCCGCTGCACCAGGGACATGTTGGTGATCATCGTCGGCGCCGTGGCCATGCCGGAGACCAGCAGGGCGGCGGACAGCAGCAGCAGCGATCCGGTGAGGGACGCGGCGAGCAGGGGCAGGGTCAGCAGCGCCGCCATCACCGCTATGCACCACGGGTAGCGGTGCTCGGCGGACCCGGAGAGCCTCAGCCGGCCGTACCACAGGCCCGCAGCGCAGGATCCGGCCGCCTGGAGGGCGAGCACCGCGCCCGCCGCCGTACGGTGGCCCGAAGCGTCCGCGAACGCGATCGTCACGACCTCCGTCGCGCCGAACACCGCCCCCATGGCCAGGCAGACGGCCAGCAGCGCGGGCATGCCGGGGGAGCGCAGGGGCGGCGGTGCGTCCGTCGCGGCAGTGCGGCCCCGGGGCGGCGGCTCGGTCGACCGCTGGGCGGCGAACACCAGCACGCCGGTCACGAGGAGCACCGCCCCGACCAGCGTCCCGGCCTCCGGGAAGAACGTCCCGCACAGGAAGGCCGCGAGCACCGGGCCGAGCATGAAGCACAGCTCGTCGGCGGCCTGTTCGAAGGAGTTCGCGGTGTGCAGGGCGTCGGCGTCGCCCTTGAGCAGATGGGCCCAGCGGGCGCGGGACATGCCGCCGGTGTTGGGCGTGGTCGCGGTGGCGGCGTACGCGGCGAACAGTGTCCAGGCGGGCGCGTCGAAGCGCACGCACAGCAGCAGCGCGACGCTGCCCAGGGCCGCGAGGAGCGTGGCCGGAACGGCGACCCTGGCCTGCCCGTACCGGTCCACGAGCCGCGCGGTCCAGGGGGCGACCACGGCGGTCGCGGCGAGGCCGGTCGCGGTGACCGCGCCGGCGAGGGCGTACGAACCCCGGGAACCGGCGATCATGATCACCGCGCTCACGCTGAACATGCCCATCGGCAGCCGGGCGATCAGGTTCCCGAAGGTGAAGGCGCGGGTGCCGGGGCGGGCGAAGAGCCGGCGGTACGGGCCCGGTGGCCGGGTGCGCGCACGGGACCCGAAGTCGACGGCGACAAGGGTGTCGGCGGTGACGGTGACCAGGGGGGCGCTGCCGTCTCTCGGCGTGTTCATGGCGGGTCGTTGCGGCATGGCTCCACCCTCGCCCCGAGTGGATCACGGGGTCCAACACCTGCTCGGTGAGCATTCACGCACCTGTGTTGTGAAAGCGCCCGGCGTTGTAGGTTCCCCGCATGCCCGCACCCGCTCACCTCGACCCCCGCCTGCTGCGCGCCTTCCTCGCCGTCGCGGAGGAACTGCACTTCACGCGGGCCGCGGCACGGCTGTACGTCGCCCAGCAGGCGCTCAGCCGGGACGTACGGCGGCTGGAACGGGAGCTGGGCGCCGAGCTGTTCGTGCGCACCACCCGGCAGGTCACGCTGACGCCCGACGGGGAGCGGCTGGTGCCGTACGCCCGCGGCGCCCTGCAGGCCCAGGACGCCCTGCTCGCCGCCTTCGGCCAGGCCCGCCCCCTGCTGGTGGACGTGAACTCGCCGGGTTTGGCCACCGGCCACAGGGTCCTGCGGCGGGCCCGCGAACTCGCCCCCGAGCACGAACTCATGGCCCGCTACGAGAGCGGTCTGACAGGCGCGGCCGGCGAGATCGCCGCCGGGCGTCTCGACGCCTCGTTCGGGCGGTTCGCGGGACTGGACCCGGCCCTGCGCGCGGGCCTCGACCACCAGCCGGTCCGCTACGAGCCGATGGCGGTCCTGCTGCCCGAGGGCCATCCGCTGGCCGAGAAGGAGCGGGTACCGCTGGCCGCGCTGGCCGGCGAGACCGTGTACGCCGGAGCGGGCAACCCCCGTACGCCGGAGTGGACCGATCTCGCCCGCCGGCTGTTCGAGGGGCGGGGGATAGCCCTCGCCCCGCCCGCGCCGCTCGCGGTCGGCCACGAGGAGTTCCAGCGGATCATGGCCAAGACGCGCACCCCCGTCCTCGCCGTGATTGAATTTCCGGCCATGCCCGGGGCCGTGCTGCGTCCCCTGGTCGATCCCGTGCCTGTGTCGCCCGTCTCACTGGTGTGGCGAAAGGGGCTGACGCATCCTGCTCTGGACGCCCTTCGGCGGGCAGCTGCCCAGGTGGCGGCCTCGGAAGGGTGGTTGACGCCACCCGTCGGAGGTTGGATTCCGGCCATCGATTCGACCGTTATGCGTGTCCACGATTGACACGCGGCAACCATGAAACCTCCGCGTGCGCTACATTCTTCGCCTGAGCACATTGTGGTAAAGGGGGGCGCTCGGCCGGGTGGGGGCTCGGTACGGCGACGGGTGCTCAGTGTCGTGTGCGCACCCAGAACGGTCCCGTGGGGGGATGTGCGTGCGCGTGAAGAAGTGGCGAGAAGACGCCCAACCG
This sequence comes from Streptomyces sp. NPDC001920, assembly GCF_053594495.1. Lineage (NCBI taxonomy): Bacteria > Bacillati > Actinomycetota > Actinomycetes > Kitasatosporales > Streptomycetaceae > Streptomyces > Streptomyces sp. NPDC001920. Next base: position 269,064 of record NZ_JBSFEP010000008.1, on the reverse strand, counting down.
GAGTGGCCGGAAGCCGTTCCGGGGTTCGGGGGCGGTTCCTCCCCGGCCGGTTCGAGGGGTGAGACCCAGGCGTTCCCGGCGACCGGGGAGTCAGAGGTTTTCGGTCAGGGCCACCGGCCCCGTTCCGAGACGGGTGAGACGGACGTGCTCCGCGTCGGCGGGAACGTTCCGGGCGAGCACCCTCCGACTCCGGTGCAGGGCGGCTGGTCGGCTTTCGACCGGCCCTCGGCGCGCGGGAGTGAGGCGTTCCCGGAGCCCGGCGTGACGATGCCCGTTCCCGCCGTCCGCGACCCGTGGGCCGAGGCGGCCGAGGCCGAGGAGCCCGTGCGCTCGGCCGCACCCGGCGCCACCCACGATCCGCACGAGGTCACCATCCAGCTCGACGGTGTCGGTCTGCAGCTCGACAACATGCTCCGCGCCGCCAAGGACGGCCCGGGCGGCGGCGAGAGCTCCGACGGGCCCGTCTTCGTCGACGAGTCGGGCCGCCGCAGCCGCCGCTTCCGCCGGATAGGCATGGCCGTGGCCCTGGCCTGCGCGGTCTACGCCGTGGTCATCGTCGCCACGGTGCTGTCCGGCAACTCCGACGCGCCCTGGCTGCCCGTGGAGCGTCCCAAGGAGCAGCCCGCCGGGCAGGTCGACACCTCGCCGCTGCCCGCCGAGTCGGCCCCGCAGCCCTCCGGCACCGGTGACGTCTCCCCGGGCGTCGCCCCGACGGCCACCGCCGGCACCGACCCGTCCACGGGCGCCGGCGGCCTCGCACCCGAGGCGTCGGCCGGCGCCGGCGAGCCGGGCGCGTCCGTCGCCCCGGAGCCGAACACGACCGCGGACACCCAGAACCCGGCAACGGATCCCGATCCCACCCCGGACCCCGACCCGCCCACCGAGCCCACCCTGCCCGACCCCGACCCGACTCCGACGGACGGCGGCGGCCCCACCGAGGGCCCGACCGACCCCCCCACCATCGACGAGCCCGCCGGCGGGACGGTCGCGGGCGGCCCGAGCGACCCCACACCCATCGCGCAGGAGCCGGGCGACGAATCCCCCGCGCCCGCCGCCCCGTCCCCGGAGTACACCCTCTGATGGCATCACGCACCCGCCGTCACGGGCCCGCGAAGGGAGCCCCCGACGGCTCCCGGCGCCGCCGCGTGCCCATGCGCCTGCTGCTCCCCTCGCTCGTCCTCGTCGCCCTGATGGCGATGCTGATGCTGCGCGGTTACGTCCACAACGAGATCCTGGCCGACCACCGCGTCCAGCCCTCCGCCGCCTCCGACAAGGTCCCGGAGAAGATCCTCAAGGGCGGCCCGGTCATCGACACCCGCAGCGGGCGCACCGAGAGCCTGAGGCTGCAGGACCACCGCCTGGTCCTCACCTTCGACGACGGCCCGGACCCGACCTGGACCCCCAAGGTCCTGGACGTGCTCAAGAAGCACGACGCGCACGCCGTCTTCTTCGTCACCGGCACCATGACCTCGCGCCACCCGGATCTCGTCCAGCGCATGGTCGAGGAGGGCCACGAGGTCGGCCTGCACACCTTCAACCACCCCGACCTCTCGTACCAGACGCAGAAGCGCATCGACTGGGAACTGTCCCAGAACCAGCTGGCGATCAGCGGCGCGGCCGGCATCCGCACCTCCCTCTTCCGCCCGCCGTACTCCTCCTTCGCCGACGCCATGGACAACAAGTCCTGGCCGGTGACCGAGTACATCGGCAGGCGCGGCTACATCACCGTCGTCAACAACACCGACAGCGAGGACTGGCAGAAGCCGGGCGTCGACGAGATCATCCGCCGCGCCACCCCCAAGGGCGGCAAGGGCGCCATCGTCCTGATGCACGACTCCGGCGGCGACCGCCACCAGACCGTCGAGGCACTGGACCGGTTCCTGCCGGACATGAAGGCCGAGGGGTACCGGTTCGCCAACCTCACCGAGGCCCTGGACGCGCCCAGCGCCCACACCCCGGTCACCGGCATCGAGAAGTGGAAGGGCAAGGCCTGGATCTTCCTGGTGCAGGCCTCGGACAACATCACCTCCGTGCTGGTGGTCGGCCTGGCGGTGATCGGCTTCCTGGTCATCAGCCGCTTCCTGCTGATGCTGCTGCTGTCGGGCATCCATGCCCGCCGGGTGCGCCGCCGCCGCTTCCGCTGGGGCCCGCCGGTCACCGAACCGGTGTCGGTGCTGGTCCCGGCGTACAACGAGGCCAAGTGCATCGAGAACACGGTCCGTTCGCTGATGGCCAGCGAGCACCCGATCGAGGTGCTCGTCGTCGACGACGGATCGAGCGACGGCACGGCACGGATCGTCGAGGGGATGGGCCTGCCCAACGTGCGGGTCATCCGCCAGCTCAACGCGGGCAAGCCCGCGGCGCTCAACCGGGGTCTGGCGAACGCCCGGTACGACCTGATCGTGATGATGGACGGCGACACCGTCTTCGAACCGTCCACGGTCCGTGAGCTGGTCCAGCCCTTCGGGGACCCGAACGTGGGCGCGGTGGCCGGCAACGCGAAGGTGGGCAACCGGGACTCGCTGATCGGCGCCTGGCAGCACATCGAGTACGTGATGGGCTTCAACCTCGACCGCCGGATGTACGACATCCTGCGCTGCATGCCCACCATCCCGGGCGCGGTCGGCGCGTTCCGCAGGTCGGCTCTGGAACGGGTCGGCGGCATGAGCGACGACACGCTCGCCGAGGACACCGACATCACGATGGCGATGCACCGCGACGGCTGGCGGGTCGTGTACGCGGAGAAGGCCCGGGCCTGGACCGAGGCCCCGGAGACGGTCCAGCAGCTGTGGTCGCAGCGCTACCGCTGGTCGTACGGCACCATGCAGGCGATCTGGAAGCACCGCCGGGCGCTCGTGGAGAGCGGCCCGTCCGGCCGCTTCGGCCGGGTGGGCCTGCCGCTCGTGTCGCTGTTCATGGTACTCGCGCCGCTGCTGGCCCCGCTGATCGACGTGTTCCTGCTGTACGGCCTGATCTTCGGCCCGACGCAGAAGACGATCGGCGCGTGGCTCGGCGTCCTGGCCATCCAACTGGTCTGCGCGGCGTACGCCTTCCGTCTGGACAAGGAACGCATGACCCACCTGATCTCGCTCCCCCTGCAGCAGATCCTCTACCGCCAGCTGATGTACGTCGTGCTGCTCCAGTCCTGGATCACGGCCCTCACCGGCGGTCGCCTGCGCTGGCAGAAGCTGCGGCGCACGGGCGTCGTGGAGGCGCCCGGCGGCCCGGTGCCGCGGCAGCGAACGGCTGGTACCCGCGACGGTGATCGGAGGCCGGTGGGATGACGCACGGATATCAGCCGGCTGAGGCGGGAGCGGAGGCCTGGCTCCGGGAGCCCGCGGGGTCGACGGCCGCGTACGGCGTCCCGCAGCAGCGCAACGCCGAGCCGGAGCCGGCCGCCCCCGCGCCCGCCGCGGACCCGGCGCCGAAGAAGCCGGGCCGGGACCGCTATCTCGACCTGCTGCGCTCCATAGCCCTGGTCCGGGTCGTCGTCTACCACCTCTTCGGCTGGGCGTGGCTGACGGTGCTGTTCCCGTCCATGGGCGTGATGTTCGCGCTGGCGGGCTCGCTGATGGCCCGCTCGCTGAACCGCCCGGCGTGGGGCGTGATCCGGGGACGCGTCCGCCGGCTCCTGCCACCGCTGTGGGCGTTCAGCGCGCTGGTGCTGGCGTTGATGTTCGCGGGTGGCTGGAACCCGACGAAGGACCCGGACCACGGCGGCAGTTGGGCCCTGCTCGACCTGGTCAACTACGTCGTCCCGATCGGCGCACCGCCGTTCCCGTGGCACATCGGCTCGCAGTCCGGCCTGCTGGAGGACACCTGGGCGGTGCAGGCGGCGGGGCCGTTGTGGTACCTGCGCGCGTACCTGTGGTTCGTGGTGGCCTCCCCCCTCCTGCTGTGGGCGTTCCGCCGGGCCCCCTGGCCGACGCTGCTCGCCCCGCTGGGCCTCACGGCGGTCGTGGGCACGGGCCTGGTGACGATCCCCGGTGAGACCGGCAACGCGGTCACGGACTTCGCGGTCTACGGCAGCTGCTGGGTCCTGGGCTTCGCCCACCACGAGGGCTTCCTGGCGAAGATCCCGCGCTATGTGGCCGTCTCCTGCTCGACCCTCCTGATGGCCTTCGGCCTGTGGTGGGCCTCGGGTCACCTGGGCCCGGACGGCTGGGATCTGAACGACATCCCGCTGGCCCAGGCCACGTGGTCCTTCGGTTTCGTGGTCATCCTGCTCCAGTACTCCCCGTCCTGGCAGGAACTGCCGGGCAGACTGGCGAAGTGGGACAGGCTGGTCACGCTGTCCAACAACCGGGCGGTCACGATCTATCTCTGGCACAACCTCCTGATCATGGCCACGGTCCCGATCCTCGACCAGCTGTACGAGCTGCCCTTCATGCAGAGCGAACGGGCCACGGCGGCACTCGACTCGACGTACATGATCTGGATGTTCTTCCTGGTCTGGCCGTTGATCGGCCTGATGGTCATGGCCGTGGGCTGGGTCGAGGACCTCGCGGCCAAGCGGCGGCCCAGGCTGTGGCCGAACGGGACGACGAAGCAGACACGTCGCAGGGCGCGGGCCGTGCGGGGCTGAGTCATACCCGGACGATGAAGACAACCTCTCATCCGCCCGCCCCGGCGGGTGAGAGCAAAGTTCCCTTCCGGTCACTCGGTGCCACAGGGAGGAAACGCGCCCTGCCTACCTTCGGGATCAGCCACTCGTAGAGCCTGAGCCCGAAGACCGTGGAGGCGTCATGACAGCCCCTAGCACAGCCCCCGCTGCAAGCAGGGGAGGCCACTGGATCGATCACTGGGACCCCGAGAACGAGACGTTCTGGAACGAGACCGGGGAGAAGGTCGCCAAGCGGAACCTGTTCTTCTCGGTCCTCTCCGAGCACATCGGGTTCTCGATCTGGACCCTGTGGTCGGTGATGGTGCTCTTCATGGGACCGGAGTACGGGCTCACCCCCGCGGACAAGTTCACGATCGTCTCGATGGCCACGCTCGTCGGCGCCATCGTCCGCGTGCCCTACACCTTCGCCGTAGCCGTCTTCGGTGGCCGGATGTGGACGGTCATCTCGGCGAGCCTGCTGCTCCTGCCCACGGTCGCCGCGTTCCTCGTGATGGAGCCCGGGACGTCGTTCACCACGTTCCTGCTCTGCGCGATGCTGGCCGGTGTCGGCGGTGGCAACTTCGCCTCCAGCATGACCAACATCAACGCCTTCTTCCCCCTGCGCAAGAAGGGGTGGGCGCTCGGCCTGAACGCCGGCGGCGGCAACATCGGCGTGCCCGTGGTCCAGCTCGTGGGTCTCGCGGTGATCGGCGCCAGCGGCGGGCCGCGTCTGCTGCTCGGGATCTACATCCCGTTCATCATGGTGGCCGCCGTCCTCGCGTGGCTGAAGATGGACAGCATCTCGTCCGTGAAGAACGACACCGGTGCCGCCAAGGACGCCGTGAGGGACGCCCACACCTGGATCATGTCCTTCCTCTACATCGGCACCTTCGGTTCGTTCATCGGGTACAGCTTCGCCTTCGGGCTGGTCCTGCAGACCCAGTTCGGCCGTACGCCGCTGCAGGCCGCCTACGTCACCTTCATCGGCCCGCTGCTCGGCTCACTGATCAGGCCCGTGGGCGGCTCGCTCGCCGACCGCTTCGGCGGCGCGAAGATCACGCTGTGGAACTACGTCGCCATGGCCGCCGCGACCTCGGTCATCGTCGTGGCCTCGATGCAGAAGTCGCTGCCGCTGTTCACCGCCGCGTTCATCACCCTGTTCGTGCTGACCGGCATCGGCAACGGCTCGACGTTCAAGATGATCCCGGGCATCTTCCACAACAAGGCCCTCGCCAAGGGGCTGACCGGTGACGACGCCGCCGCCTACGGCCGCCGCCTCTCCGGCGCCTCCATGGGCCTGATCGGCGCGGTGGGCGCGCTCGGCGGACTCGGCATCAACCTCGCCTTCCGCCAGTCCTTCCTCACCGTGGGCTCCGGCACCGGCGCCTTCGTCGCCTTCCTCGCCTTCTACGGCGTCTGCTTCGCGGTCACCTGGGCCGTATACCTTCGCCGCCCGGCCGCCTCCGAGACCAACACCACACCGGCCGCCGACGCGAAGCCGCAGCTCAGCTACGCGGAAGTGTGACGTAACACCGCCGACATCAAGCCGAACCGAGCCTGTCACGCAGCGTTGACAGGCTCGTTCGGCATGCAGGTGTAACCACCAAGGGTGCGTTCAGGGCCCCCTCCGGTGCAGCAACCTGGGGCAGGCACCACGACTCGAGTGCGGGACGAGAGTTATGTACGACGAACAGCAGCAACCCGAACACGGACCCCTCGCGGGGTTCACGGTGGGCGTGACCGCCGCGCGCAGGGCCGACGAGCTCGGGGCGCTGCTCCAGCGCCGCGGCGCGGTCGTCCTGCACGCCCCCGCCCTGCGCATCGTGCCGCTCGCCGACGACAGCGAGCTGCTCGCCGCCACCAAGGAGATCATCCAGCGGACACCGGACGTCGTGGTCGCCACGACCGCGATCGGCTTCCGGGGCTGGATCGAGGCCGCCGACGGCTGGGGTCTGGGCGAGGACCTGCTGGCCCGGCTGCGCCAGGTCGAACTGCTCGCGCGCGGGCCGAAGGTGAAGGGGGCGGTCCGGGCCGCCGGGCTGACCGAGGAGTGGTCGCCGTCCAGCGAGTCCATGGCCGAGGTGCTGGACCGGCTGCTGGAAGAGGGCGTCGAGGGGCGCCGGGTCGCCGTGCAGCTGCACGGCGAGCCGCTGCCCGGGTTCGTGGAGGCGCTGCGGGCCGGGGGAGCGGAGGTGCTCGGAGTGCCGGTGTACCGGTGGCTGCCGCCGGAGGACCTCGGCCCGGTCGACCGCCTGCTGGACGCCACCGTCGCCCGGGGCGTGGACGCCCTCACCTTCACCAGCGCCCCGGCCGCGGCGTCCCTGCTGGACCGGGCCGAGGAGCGCGGGCTGCTGACCGAACTGCTCTCCGCGCTCAGCCACGACGTCCTCCCGGCCTGCGTCGGGCCGGTCACCGCGCTGCCCCTGCAGGCGCGCGGCGTCGACACGGTACAGCCAGGGCGTTTCCGCCTCGGCCCGCTGGTGCAGCTTCTGTGCCAGGAACTTCCGGGCCGGGCCCGGTCGCTGCCGATCGCCGGTCACCAGGTGGAGATCCGCGGGCACGCGGTCCTCGTCGACGGCGTGCTGCGACCGGTCCCGCCCGCGGGCATGTCCCTGCTGAGGGCGCTGTCCCGTCGCCCGGGGTGGGTGGTCGCCCGCGCGGAGCTGCTGCGGGCCCTGCCGGGGGCGGGCCGTGACGAGCACGCGGTGGAGACGGCGATGGCCAGGCTGCGTACGGCCCTCGGAGCACCGAAGCTGATCCAGACGGTGGTGAAGCGGGGTTATCGGCTGGCGCTGGATCCGGCGGCCGACGCGAAGTACGCGGACGTTTGAGCAGATGACCGTGGGCTGCGGCCGGGCGGGGGCGTCGTAGGGCCGGCGCTCCCGCCCGGCCGCGTTTGCACGTGTTCCGGCGCCGACCGGCGGTACGGGGGGTTCCGGCTGTGCCGGTGGGCAGGCACTGTGGGAGGGAACGGTTCGCCCGGCTCTCCTCACGGCATCTCACCGACCCCTGTTGACCGGGGTGACCCCTAGGCGGTGACAGGCACATGGCACTGGGTACGGCCACCGGTACGTACGAGCCCCGGTTCGACGCCGGGCGGATCTGTCTGGATCTCCTCGCCACCACGCACCCCGACGAACGGCTCGACTCGGTGGAGGCCCTGCGCGGCTGGATCACGCGCTCCGCACTCGTCCCACCCGGCACCCCGCTCGCCCACGCCGACGCCTCCTGGCTGGTCGCGTTCCGTGAACTGCGGGGACGGATCGGTCAGTTGGTGCGCGGAGGAATCGCCCCCGAGCCCTGGCCGTCGTACGACCTCGCGCTCGGCCATGTGAACGACATCGCCCGCGCCGCGCCCCCCGCACCCCGGGCCAGACGGGGTGAGGACGGCACTCTCGTCCGGGAGTTGGACCGTCCGCCGGAGTGCGCGGCGCTGCTCGGCGCCATCGCGCGGGACGCCGTGGAACTGCTCACCGATCCCGTTGCGCGGGCCGGACTGAGGGAGTGCGAGGGGGACAACTGCCCGATCGTCTATCTCGATTCGTCCCGGGGGCGCAGGAGGCGCTGGTGCTCCAGTGAGGTCTGCGGGAACCGCGAAAGAGTGGCCCGGCATCGCCGTCGAGCGGCTCTCGCCCGTGCCTGACGGTCCGTTATGTCGCTTCTGTGAAACGGCCGTCGACGTGATTTCGATTACATGTTGTTTACCTACGCATCCGTAGGGAAGCGCAGAAACGATCTTGCCGATGTGACGGATTTGTAAAGATCGCGCGGTGGGAATGTGCCGCCATGTCCCGCTCGTCACGTCACTTCTCAGAAAAGTGTCGTCCCGCTTTGAACACTCAACACACCCCTTCCGTACGGGTGGTCGAGCGACCGACTGGGGGAACCCCCGGACATCGGAGGTGGGCGTGCGCAAGGATTCCGTCGTGGCCAATGAACGTGGATCGAGGGCCCGACATCGCATGTCCCAGCCCTCGGAACCTGATGAGGAGCTGATGCGTGCGCTGTACAGAGAGCACGCCGGACCCCTCCTTGCGTATGTCCTTCGACTGGTCGCCGGTGATCGGCAACGAGCAGAGGACGTCGTGCAGGAGACGCTCATCCGTGCCTGGAAGAACGCCGGACAGCTCAATCGAGCGACCGGATCGGTACGCCCCTGGCTGGTGACGGTCGCCCGGCGCATCGTCATCGACGGCCACCGCAGCCGGCAGGCCCGGCCGCAGGAGGTCGACCCGTCGCCGCTGGAGGTCATCCCCGCGGAGGACGAGATCGACAAGGCGCTGTGGCTGATGACGCTGTCGGACGCGCTCGACGACCTGACCCCAGCGCACCGGGAGGTACTGGTCGAGACGTACTTCAAGGGGCGTACCGTCAATGAGGCGGCCGAGACCCTGGGCATACCCAGCGGCACAGTCCGCTCCAGGGTGTTCTACGCCCTGCGGTCGATGAAGCTGGCTCTGGAGGAGCGGGGGGTGACGGCGTGATGAGTGTTTACGGGGGTAACCAGGGATTCGGGACGGGTGGCTCGGGTATGTCTGGACCCATGCAGGGACATCCGGTTCCGAGCGAGCACGAGACCGTCGGCGCCTACGCCCTCGGGATTCTCGACGACGCCGAGGCGACCGCATTCGAAGCCCACCTCGCGACCTGCGAATGGTGTGCCCAGCAACTGGACGAGCTCGCCGGGATGGAACCGATGCTGGCCGCGCTCGCGGACCTGCCCGGTGCCGGCACGCCCGCCATCGGTGACTCGCTGTCGGCGAAGCCCAGCCCGCGGCTGGTGAACAAGCTCGTCGACGAGGTCGCCGAGCGTCGCGCCCAGAAGCGCCGGCGCAGCTTCTACATGGTCGCGGCGGCGGCCGCCCTGATCGTCGGCGGTCCGTTCGTGGCCGTGGCGACGAACGGAGGCGGCGACGGCGGCGGCGGTGGCAGCGAGGGCAACCGGACCGTTCAGGCGGCCAACCCCGCCAAGGACCTGTTCACCGGCATCCAGGACAAGGTCTCGGGCACCGACTCCTCGACCGGCGTCAGCGCGACCGTCGCCATGTCGGAGAAGCTGTGGGGCACCGAGACGGCCCTGGAGCTCAAGGGGGTCAAGGGTCCGCTCAAGTGCTCCCTGATCTTCGTCAGCAAGGACGGCGAGCGCGAGACGGCCGCGTCCTGGTCCGTCCCCAAGTGGGGCTACGGCATCCCGGACGCCAAGACCGAGCAGGCCAGGAACCCGCTCTACGTCAGCGGCGGTGTGTCCATGTCGCCGGACGACGTCGATCATGTCGAGGTGATGGACTTCGACGGGAACAAGCTCGTCGAGGTCGACGTGTAGTCGTGCCGTAGCTTTTCCGGGTCCCCTTCGCGTACGGTTGACGGCTGCCCAGCACGTCAGAAGGGGGCCCGGTGGCCGCTCAGGCTCAACAGGAGACCGCGCTCGAAGACTCTCTGCGAGACCGCGAGATCGGCGTCGAACAGGAACACCTGGACCGGGTGTACCAGCGCCTTGAGGAGAAGATCCACGAGGCCGAGTTCCTGATGAACGACGCGGCCAAGCGCGGCCAGGTCGGCACGCCCGGCGCGCTCGCCGAGCGGGACGCGCAGGTCTTCCGGGCGGGCGTCCACCTCAACCGGCTCAACAACGAGTTCGAGGACTTCCTCTTCGGCCGTATCGACCTGCTGCTCGGCAAGGACGGCAAGAAGGGGCCCGACGGCGCGTACACCGCCGTCGAGCCCGCCGAGGGCGCGGTCCGCGAGGACAACACCGCCGACATCGCCGAGACCCTGCACATCGGCCGCATCGGCGTGCTCGACCAGGACTACGCCCCGCTGGTCATCGACTGGCGGGCCCCGGCCGCGGCACCCTTCTACCGCTCCACGCCGGTCGACCCCGGCCGGGTCGTACGGCGCCGGGTCATCCGCTCCAAGGGGCGCAAGGTGCTCGGCGTCGAGGACGACCTCATGCGCCCCGAGCTCAAGGCGTTCCTCGACGGCGACGAGCTGCCCGCCATCGGCGACGGCGCCCTGATGGCCGCCCTCGGCCAGGCCCGCGGCCACACCATGCGGGACATCGTGGCGTCCATCCAGGCCGAGCAGGACCTGGTCATCCGCGCCCCCGCCGCCTCGGTGACCTATGTCGAGGGCGGCCCCGGCACCGGCAAGACCGCCGTGGCCCTGCACCGCGCCGCCTACCTGCTCTACCAGGACCGGCGCCGCTACGCGGGCGGCATCCTGATCGTCTCGCCGACCCCCCTGCTGGTGGCCTACACCGAGGGCGTGCTCCCGTCGCTGGGCGAGGAGGGCCAGGTCGCCATCCGCGCCATCGGCTCGCTGGTCGACGGCGCCGAGGCCACGCTCTACGACTCCCCCTCCACGGCCCGCGCCAAGGGCTCGTACCGCATGCTCAAGGTGCTGCGGAAGGCGGCGCGGGGCGCACTGGAGCTGGGGCCGCAAGGCGGCACCGCCCAGGGCCGCCGGCCCGCCTCGGGCGTCACGGCGAGCCGGGTGGGGCAGCTCGCCTTCGGCGACGACCCGGGCGACGACAGCACCGGCGCGCCCGCGCAGGCACCGGCCGGACCGCCCACCCGGTTGCGCGTCGTCGCCTTCGGGCGCCGGCTGGAGCTGGAGGCGGACGCGCTGGAACGTATCCGCCGCACCGCCCTCGGGGGCACGGCACCGGTCAACCTGCTGCGTCCGCGCGCCCGCAAGCTGCTGCTCGACGCCCTGTGGGAGAAGTCCGGCGGGGCGAACCGCCACAGCGACCCCGAGCTCGCAGCCGAGCTGCGCTCCTCCTTCGACGAGGACGTGACCTCCGAGGACAGCTTCCTCGCCTTCCTGGACGCCTGGTGGCCGGAGCTCACCCCGAGGGCCGTCCTCGCGGCGATGGCCGACGAGCGGCGCCTCGGCCGCTGGGCGCGGCGGATCCTCAACCCCGGCGAGGTCCGCAAGGTGGCCCGCTCCCTCAGGCGGGACGGCCTGTCCGTGCACGACATCGCCATGCTCGACGAGCTCCAGGCGATCCTCGGCACCCCGGCCCGGCCGAAGAAGAAGCGCGAGCTCGACCCGCTCGACCAGCTCACCGGCCTGGAGGAGCTGATGCCGGTGCGCGAGGAGTCGCAGCGCGAGCGCGCCGAGCGGCTGGCCGCCGAGCGCACCGAGTACGCCCACGTCATCGTCGACGAGGCGCAGGACCTCACGCCGATGCAGTGGCGCATGGTCGGCCGCCGCGGCCGGCACGCCACCTGGACGGTCGTCGGCGACCCGGCGCAGTCCTCGTGGTCCGACGTCGACGAGGCGGCCGAAGCCCGCGACGAGGCCCTCGGCACCCGCCCGCGCCGCCGCTTCCAGCTCACCGTGAACTACCGCAACCCGGCCGAGATCGCCGAGCTGGCGGCGAAGGTGCTCGCCCTCGCCATGCCCGGCTCCACGGCCCCGTCGGCGGTCCGCTCCACCGGCGTACGGCCCCGCTTCAGCGTCGTACGGGACTCCCTCGCGCAGACGGTCCGGGACGAGGCCGCCCGGCTGCTGGACCAGGTCGACGGGACGGTCGGCGTGGTGGTCGCCATGCAGCGGCGCGAGGAGGCGGCCAAGTGGCTCGCCGGGCTCGGCGACCGGGTCGTGGCGCTCGGCAGCCTGGAGGCGAAGGGACTGGAGTACGACGCCACGGTCGTCGTCTCCCCGGCGGAGATCGCGGACGAGTCGCCGGCCGGGCTGCGCGTGCTGTACGTCGCGCTGACCCGGGCCACCCAGCAGCTGACCGTGGTGTCGGGGGAGCGGGACGAGCCGGACGCCTCCGGGGTCCCGGACCTGCTCAGAGACTGATCCGGTGCGCGGACCGCGAGGCGGACGGAGTAACCCGCGGTGTGGGAATGGCCTTACGGGATCCGTTTGTTAGCCTGGGTGTGGCACCGGCTCGATCCAAGCCCCCGGGCCCAACCTTCGTCGCTACGAGCGACCACTTGCCGCGAGGCGAGCATGGCGGGCCGGTGTCATGAACGTCGAAGAGACCCACGTCACCAAGTGACGTGGGTCTCTTTCTATGGGGGACGTGGCGAACAATACGTTCGCAATCCATGACCGGCTAACTCCTACTCGACGGTAGGTGCGACGATCGGACGGCACATCCCAGCTCCACGGTGAAAGCAGAGGAAGTCGGCCATGGCAACGGCGCCCAGCGTCTCCTACTCGATGACGGTCCGGCTGGAGGTGCCCGCGAGCGGAACCGCGGTCTCCCAGCTCACCACGGCCGTCGAGTCCCACGGAGGCTCGGTGACCGGCCTCGACGTGACCGCGTCCGGCCACGAGAAGCTCCGCATCGACGTCACCATCGCCGCCACCTCCACCGCGCACGCCGACGAGATCGTCGAGCAGCTGCGTCAGATCGAGGGCGTCACGCTCGGCAAGGTCTCCGACCGTACGTTCCTGATGCACCTCGGCGGCAAGATCGAGATGGCGTCGAAGCACCCCATCCGCAACCGTGACGACCTGTCCATGGTCTACACGCCCGGTGTGGCCCGTGTCTGCATGGCGATCGCCGAGAACCCCGAGGACGCCCGCCGCCTGACCATCAAGCGCAACAGCGTTGCGGTCGTGACGGACGGCTCCGCGGTGCTCGGCCTCGGCAACATCGGCCCCAAGGCCGCGCTGCCCGTCATGGAGGGCAAGGCGGCCCTCTTCAAGCGGTTCGCCGGTATCGACGCCTGGCCGATCTGCCTCGACACCCAGGACACCGACGCCATCGTCGAGATCGTCAAGGCGATCGCCCCCGGCTTCGCCGGCATCAACCTGGAGGACATCTCCGCGCCCCGCTGCTTCGAGATCGAGGCGCGCCTGCGCGAGGCCCTCGACATCCCCGTCTTCCACGACGACCAGCACGGCACCGCGATCGTCGTCCTGGCCGCCCTCACCAACGCACTTCGCGTGGCGGGCAAGGCGATCGAGAACATCCGCGTCGTGATGTCCGGCGCCGGCGCGGCCGGTACGGCGATCCTCAAGCTGCTGCTCGCGGCCGGCCTGAAGAACGCCGTCGTCGCCGACATCCACGGCGTCGTGCACGCCGGGCGCGAGGACCTGGTGGACGCCGCGGCCGACTCGCCGCTGCGCTGGATCGCCGACAACACCAACCCCGAGGGGCTGACGGGCACGCTGAAGGAAGCCGTGCGCGGCGCCGACGTCTTCATCGGCGTCTCGGCCCCGAACGTACTCGACGGCGACGACGTGGCCGCCATGGCCGAGGGTGCCATCGTGTTCGCGCTTGCGAACCCGGACCCCGAGGTCGACCCGGCAATCGCCCGTCAGACGGCCGCAGTTGTGGCCACGGGCCGCTCCGACTTCCCCAACCAGATCAACAACGTCCTGGTCTTCCCGGGCGTCTTCCGCGGTCTGCTGGACGCGCAGTCCCGCACGGTCAACACCGAGATGATGCTCGCCGCCGCGAAGGCGCTGGCGGACGTGGTGACCGAGGACGAGCTGAACCCGAACTACATCATCCCGAGCGTGTTCAACGACAAGGTCGCCGGCGCGGTCGCCGGTGCGGTGCGGGAAGCGGCCAAGGCGGCCGGGGCGGCGACGGCCGGCACGTCCGGCGTCTGAGCGGGAACCCCCGTCCAGGGTTTCGGCCGCGCTCCGGGGGCGGACAGCCTCCGGAGCGCCGGCTGTGAGGATCGCCACGGCAAGCCCTTGTAACGGCGCGTCGTGGAACCTAGGGCCTGTGGCAGCCGTTTATGGTGACGGCCAAGCTCGGGCCCTCTCTTCGTGTGACTCCCAAGGGTGTTCTCACGACTCCTCCGGGTGCCGGATTGGCTTTCCCGCCGCAGGTAGGGGCAGGATGCGTCTTCGGGCGCGAGGGTCTGACGACGGACCCGGGTCCGGGCAGTGTCCGAGGACCCTGGCAGCATCGACTTCGCTGTGCCCGATATGCGGCTCCGCCGCGTGGCACGCCTCAAAGGCAAAAAGAACACGGGAGTAACAACATGAACCGCAGTGAGCTGGTGGCCGCGCTGGCCGACCGCGCCGAGGTGACCCGCAAGGACGCCGACGCCGTGCTGGCCGCGTTCGCCGAGACCGTCGGCGAGGTCGTCGCCAAGGGCGACGAGAAGGTCACCATCCCTGGCTTCCTGACCTTCGAGCGCACCCACCGTGCCGCTCGCACCGCGCGCAACCCGCAGACCGGCGACCCGATCCAGATCCCGGCCGGCTACAGCGTGAAGGTCTCCGCGGGCTCCAAGCTCAAGGAAGCGGCCAAGGGCAAGTGACCTTGCCGTCCGCGCACCACGAGACGGTGTGCGGCTCGTAGAAACGCCAATGGGGCGGCGCCCGGTCTTCGGGTGCCGCCCCATCGTTGTGTGCCGGTCGACGCTCTCGGGCGCCGGCCGGGCCGGATCTATCCCAGCGCCTTACCGGGCAACTCCACCTTCGCGCCCAGCTCGACCAGCTTCTCCATGAAGTTCTCGTAGCCCCGGTTGATGAGGTCGATGCCGTGCACCCGGGACGTGCCCTGGGCCGCCAGAGCCGCGATGAGGTAGGAGAAACCGCCGCGCAGGTCGGGGATGACCAGATCGGCTCCCTGCAGCTTCGTCGGGCCGGAGACGACCGCGGAGTGCAGGAAGTTGCGCTGGCCGAAGCGGCAGTCGGAACCGCCGAGGCACTCGCGGTAGAGCTGGATGTGCGCCCCCATCTGGTTCAGCGCGGAGGTGAAGCCCAGACGCGACTCGTAGACCGTCTCGTGGATGATGGACAGCCCCGTCGCCTGCGTCAGCGCCACCACCAGCGGCTGCTGCCAGTCCGTCTGGAAGCCGGGGTGCACGTCCGTCTCCAGCGCGATGGACTTCAACTGGCCACCGGGGTGCCAGAAACGGATGCCCTCGTCGTCGATCTCGAAGGCGCCGCCCACCTTCCGGTAGGTGTTGAGGAACGTCATCATCGAGCGCTGCTGGGCGCCGCGGACGTAGATGTTGCCCTCGGTCGCCAGCGCCGCGGACGCCCAGGAGGCGGCCTCCAGGCGGTCCGGGAGGGCGCGGTGGGTGTAACCGCCGAGCTTGTCCACACCGGTGATGCGGATCGTGCGGTCGGTGTCCATCGCGATGATGGCGCCCATCTTCTGCAGGACGCAGATCAGGTCCTCGATCTCGGGCTCCACGGCCGCGTTGGAGAGCTCCGTGACGCCCTCCGCCAGCACGGCCGTCAGCAGGACCTGCTCGGTGGCGCCCACGGACGGGTAGGGCAGCCGGATCTTCGTGCCGCGCAGCCGCTGCGGAGCCTCCAGGTACTGCCCGTCCGCCCGCTTCTCGATCCGCGCCCCGAACTGCCGCAGCACCTCGAAGTGGAAGTCGATGGGCCGGCCGCCGATGTCGCAGCCGCCGAGGCCGGGGATGAAGGCGTGGCCGAGGCGGTGCAGCAGCGGGCCGCAGAACAGGATCGGGATACGGCTGGAACCCGCGTGGGCATCGATGTCAGCGACGTTCGCGCTCTCCACGTGTGAGGGGTCCATCACCAACTCGCCCGGTTCCTCACCCGGACGGACGGTGACCCCGTGCAGCTGGAGCAGACCGCGTACGACGCGCACGTCACGGATGTCCGGTACGTTGCGCAGTCGACTTGGCTCGCCGCCCAGCAGAGCGGCGACCATGGCCTTCGGTACGAGGTTCTTCGCACCGCGGACACGGATCTCGCCCTCCAGCGGGGTTCCGCCGTGGACAAGCAGGACATCGTCGTTGACGGTCATGTATCTCGCGTTCCGATGAGTTGGGCAGGGGCCGGAGAGAAAGGGTAATCGCCGCCGACCCCCCTTAAGTAAGCCCGCGGACGGCTCAGGAACGTCATAGCTCTGTCACAACACGAACCGTTCACTGCCGGGCACAAGCGGTTACCGTTCCATTCGTGCGCCGGGCGGCGCTCCTTTCCGCCCTCCCGCCCCCCGCCAACACCCTCGTTCGTGGCCTTACCAGGCCGCTCCTGCGATTCATGGCTGCATTCACTCCCGAACCGGCATTGCCTCCCCACACGAAGGGAAGATGCGGGATCATGTCTGGCATGACCGAGGTGTCCTCGCTCACAGGGCGGCTGCTCGTGGCCACGCCCGCCCTGGCGGACCCGAACTTCGACCGCGCGGTGGTGCTCCTTCTCGACCACGACGAGGAGGGCTCCCTCGGTGTCGTCCTCAACCGTCCCACCCCCGTGGACGTGGGCGACATCCTGGAGGGCTGGGCGGACCTCGCCGGTGAACCCGGTGTGGTCTTCCAGGGCGGCCCGGTCTCCCTGGACTCCGCCCTCGGCGTCGCCGTCATCCCGGGTGAGGCGACCGGCGAGAGCGCCCCGCTGGGCTGGCGCAGGGTGCACGGCGCGATCGGGCTGGTGGACCTGGAGGCGCCCCCGGAGCTGCTCGCCTCGGCCGTCGGCAGTCTGCGGATCTTCGCCGGGTACGCCGGCTGGGGGCCGGGCCAGCTGGAGGACGAGCTGGTGGAGGGCGCCTGGTACGTCGTCGAGTCCGAGCCGGGGGACGTCTCCTCGCCGTCGCCGGAGAGGCTCTGGCGCGAGGTGCTGCGCCGCCAGCGCAGCGAGCTCGCGATGGTGGCCACGTATCCGGACGACCCATCTCTCAACTGATGCGTGTGAGCTTCAGTACTCTTGGCGGTATGAGCACTCTTGAGCCCGAGCGCGGGACTGGTACGGGGACCCTCGTCGAGCCCACGCCGCAGACTTCCCACGGCGACGGCGACCACGAGCGCTTCGCCCATTACGTCCAGAAGGACAAGATCATGGCGAGCGCGCTCGACGGCACGCCCGTCGTGGCGCTCTGCGGCAAGGTGTGGGTGCCCGGCCGCGACCCGAAGAAGTACCCCGTGTGCCCCATGTGCAAGGAGATCTACGAGTCCATGGGCGCCGGTGGCGACGACAAGGGCAAGGGCAAGGGCGACAAGTAACTCGCCCGGCCGGTCGGTCGTAGGCAGGGCAAGGCCCCCGAGGTGCGTTTCGCGCGCCTTGGGGGCCTTTGTGCTGCCCGCGCGTTGCACAGGGTGCGTCCGCCTGTCACAGAGTGGTTGAGACCTCTTGTGGTCGCGTTCATGCGGTCCCTAGCCTCCGTTGTGTTGTGCAGAGCGAAACATCCATTGCGTATGTTGCAACGCACGTTCGGAGGATCCACTCCATGAAGTTCTCCCCCCGGCTCCCGGCCCTGCTCCTCGCGACCCTCCTCGCGGCGGCCTGCGCCCCCCGGACCTCCACCGACTCCGCCTCCGGCGAGGACGAGCGGACCGGCACCCTGCGGGTCTGGCTCTTCCGGGAAGTCGGCAACCAGCCGAAGGAGAAGGTCGTCGACTCCGTCGTGGCCGCCTTCGAGAAGGCCCACGACGGCACGAAGGTCGACGTCGAGTACATCCCGGTCGAGACCCGCGCCCAACGCGTCAAGGCCGCCTTCAACGACCCCGGGTCGGCGCCCGACGTCATGGAGTACGGCAACACCGACACCGCCGGCCATGTGAAGGACAGCGGACTCCTCGACGTCACCGAGGAGTTCGGCGCCTGGAGCGAGGCCAAGGACACCGACCCCACCGCCGAGCAGTCGGTCACCGTGGCCGGCAAGGTCTACGGTGCGCCCTTCTACGTCGGTGTCCGCGCCCTGTACTACCGCACGGACGTCTTCGAGGAGCTCGGCCTCGAAGTGCCCGCGAACATGGCCGAATTGGCCTCGACCGCCCGCGAGATCCGCGCGCGCAGGCCCGAGCTGTACGGGCTCGTGGTGGGCGGGGCGTACACGTACGGCGCGATGCCGTTCGTCTGGGCCCACGGCGGTGAACTCGCCACCGGCGAGGGCGGTTCGTACACCTCGGCGATCGACCGCCCGGCAGCCCGAAAGGGCATCGAGGCGTACACCTCCCTCTTCGGCGACGACAACTGTCCCGCCGCCAAGTGCGCGGGCATGGGCGGCAACGACACCGTGACGGCGTTCGCGGCCGGCAAGGCGGGCATGGCGATCGGCGGCGACTTCAGCCATGCCGCGGTGGAGGCCGGGAAGGTGAAGGGCGCGTACGCGGTCGTACCGCTGCCGGGGGTGAGGACGGGGTCCGTCGCGCCGGCGTTCGCCGGGGGCAACAACATCGGCGTCCTGAAGAGCACGTCGCACCGGACGCTGGCGGTCGAGCTGATGGAGCGGCTCGCCTCGAAGAAGACGCAGGCATCGATGTTCGAGGCGATGGGGTTCCTGCCGACGTTCACCGACGTGCGGCGGCAGGTCGCCGCGAAGGAGCCGTATGTGAAGCCGTTCGCGGAGACTCTCGCCGCGGGGACCCGGTTCGTCCCTGCCTCGCCCGCGTGGGCGCAGATCGACTCCTCGCTGGTGCTGCCGACGATGTTCCAGGAGATCATCAGCGGCAAGAAGGGCGTGGCGGCGGCTTCGGGGGACGCGGCGAGGAAGATGGACGCCGCGTTCGGCTCCGCCGGGTGACGGCGCCCGGCGGCCCGGGGGCCGCGGACCGTTCGCGGCTGCCGGTGGTGCGTGGCCCGTCGCGCAGTTCCCCGCGTCCCTGGCGGGGTTCCGGTACACCTTGGCTGTACCTTGCCCCTGCTCTCGTCGTTCTCGGCGGGCTGCTCGTCCACCCCGTCTGCCAGCTCGGCCTGATCTCCTTCTTCCAGTACACCCAGGCCCAGGTCAGCGGCGGTGAGCCGACCGCCTTCCGGGGGCTGGGGAACTACACGGAGCTCTTCAGGGACCCGCAGTTCCGGCAGGTGCTGCTCGCCACGGTCGTGTTCGCGGCGGCCTGTGTCGTGTCGACCCTCGCCGTGGGCTGTGCGCTCGCCGTGCTGCTCACCCGTGTCCGTGCCGTGCCCCGGCTGGCGTTGATGCTGGCCGCGCTGGGGGCGTGGGCCACACCGGCCATCACCGGGTCGACGGTGTGGCTGTTCCTCTTCGACCCGGACTTCGGGCCGGTGAACAGGGTGCTGGGGCTCGGTGACCACTCCTGGACGTACGGGCGGTTCAGCGCGTTCCTCCTCGTCCTGCTGGAAGTGGTCTGGTGCTCCTTTCCGTTCGTGATGGTGACGGTCTACGCCGGCATCCGCGCCGTCCCGGCCGAGGTGCTGGAGGCCGCCGCGCTCGACGGCGCCTCGCAGTGGCGGATCTGGCGATCGGTGCTGGCCCCGATGCTCCGGCCGATCCTGGTGGTCGTCACCATCCAGTCGGTGATCTGGGACTTCAAGGTCTTCACCCAGATCTACGTCATGACGAACGGCGGCGGCATCGCGGGCCAGAACCTCGTGCTGAACGTGTACGCCTACCAGAAGGCGTTCGCGTCCTCGCAGTACGGCCTGGGATCGGCGATCGGCGTGGTGATGCTGATGATCCTGTTGGCGGTGACGCTGGTGTACCTGCGGCTGCTGCGCGGGCGGGGGGAGGAGCTGTGAGGGCCGTGCGTGTCGCACGGCGGCCATGGCGGCTGCTCGCCGAGACCTCCGCGCTGCTGATCGCCGCGGCCGTGGCCTTTCCGCTGTACTGGATGGTGCTCAGCGCCTTCAAACCGGCCGGGGAGATCGAGTCGATCCGGCCGCGGCCCTGGACGCTCGCCCCTTCCCTGGATTCCTTCCGGCGGGTCTTCGAGCAGAACGAATTCGGCCGCTACTTCCTCAACAGCCTCGTCGTGGCGGGCACGGTCGTGATCGCCTCGGCCCTGATCGCGTTTCTCGCCGCGACCGCGGTGACACGATTCCGGTTCCGCTTCCGGACCACCTTGCTGATCATGTTTCTGGTGGCCCAGACGGTGCCGGTGGAGGCCCTGACGATCCCCCTGTTCTTCCTCATGCGGGACTTCGGTCAGCTGAACACGCTGGGCTCGCTGATCCTGCCGCACATCGCCTTCTCGCTGCCGTTCGCGATCTGGATGCTGCGGGGGTTTGTGAAGGCCGTTCCCGAGGCCTTGGAGGAGGCCGCGTACATGGACGGGGCCAGCCGGTCGAGATTCCTCTGGCAGATCCTTTTCCCGCTGGTCTTCCCGGGGCTCGTGGCCACGAGCGTGTTTTCCTTCATCTCGGCCTGGAACGACTTCCTGTTCGCCAAGTCCTTCATCATCAGCGACACATCGCAGTCCACCCTGCCGATGGCCCTGCTCGTCTTCTACAAGCCGGACGAGCCGGACTGGGGCGGGGTGATGGCGGCGTCGACGGTGATGACGATTCCGGTGCTGGTCCTCTTCGTGCTCGTGCAGCGACGACTGGTGTCCGGGCTGGGCGGGGCGGTGAAGGACTGAGATGACTTCACCGACGGACGTGATTCCGGCGCCGCGCGCGGTCCAGGGCCCGACGCGCGGCCGTCTCCCGCTGGACGAGGACACCACGCTGTACGCCGACCCCGGCACGGAGACGACGCAACGCTGGCTGCGCTCCACTCTCGGCGCCGCCTTCGGCCTGCCGCTGCCGCCCGGCCCCGAGGACCGCACCGGCTCCGTACGGCTGCGCCTGGACGACGCCCTGGAGCCGGAGGCGTACCGGCTCGCCGTCATCGCCGGCCGCGGTGTCGAGATCCGGGGCGGCAGCCCGGCCGGGGTGTTCTGGGGTGCCCAGACGCTGCGTCAGCTGCTCGGCCCCGACGCCTTCCGGCGCGCCCCCGTCCGGCCCGGCTCCCCCCTCGGCATCGCGCACCAGGTCATCGAGGACGCTCCCCGATTCCGCTGGCGCGGCCTCATGCTCGACGTCGCCCGGCACTTCACGCCCAAGGACGGCGTCCTGCGCCACCTCGATCTGATGGCCGCCCACAAACTGAATGTCCTCCACTTCCATCTGACGGACGACCAGGGCTGGCGGATCGAGATAGAGAAGTACCCCCGGCTGACGGAGATCGGCTCCTGGCGGGCCCGCACGAAATTCGGCCATCGAGCGTCCCCGCTGTGGGAGGACAAGCCGCACGGTGGCTTCTACACCCAGGACGACATCCGCGAGATCGTCGCGTACGCCGCCGAGCGGCATATCACCGTCGTCCCCGAAATCGACGTACCCGGCCACTCGCAGGCCGCGATCGCCGCGTATCCGGAACTCGGCAACACCGACGTCATCGACACCACCGCCCTCTCCGTCTGGGACACCTGGGGGATCAATCCGAACGTACTCGCTCCCACTGACAACACCCTGCGCTTCTACGAGGGGGTGTTCGAGGAGGTCCTGGAGCTGTTCCCCGCCGAGTTCGTCCATGTCGGGGGTGACGAATGCCCCAGGGACCAGTGGCGGCGGTCGCGCGCCGCGCAGGAGCGCATCAGGGGACTCGGGCTGCGCAACGAGGACGAGCTCCAGGCGTGGTTCGTCCGACACTTCGACTCCTGGCTCGCGGCGCGCGGGCGCCGGCTGATCGGCTGGGACGAGATCCTGGAGGGCGGGCTCGCGAAGGGCGCGGCGGTGTCGTCCTGGCGCGGGTACGCGGGCGGCGTCGCGGCGGCCCGCGCGGGGCACGACGTCGTCATGTGCCCCGAGCAGCAGGTGTACCTGGACCACCGGCAGGACCCGGGCGCGGACGAGCCGGTCCCCATCGGCTACGTCCGCACCCTGGAGGACGTCTACCGGTTCGAGCCCGTGCCCGCGCAGTTGACCCCGGACGAGGCCCGGCACGTACTGGGCGCGCAGGCCAACGTGTGGACCGAGGTGATGGAGGACCAGGGGCGCGTGGACTACCAGATGTTCCCGCGTCTCGCCGCCTTCGCCGAGGTCGCCTGGAGCAGCCTGCCCGCCCCGAAGGAGCGGGACTTCGCGGACTTCGAGCGGCGGATGGCCACCCATTACGGGCGACTCGACGCCCTGGGCGTCGCCTACCGGCCGCCGTCCGGGCCGCGTCCGTGGCAGCGGCGCCCAGGGGTGCTCGGCCGCCCGATCGAGGGGCCGCCTCCGAACAAGTAATGGAAAAAAACCGGCAAGGGTCACCGAAGAGTGTCAATCGGCACGCATCGGCGATGCCGTGCGAAAACGGACCATCTCCCCGATGAGGTGGGCGAATGCCTCCTAGCGGACCCGTGTCCTCGGGTCCTGCGAAGATGTGCCAGAGTTGCCACGTCCGCCCTGTCAGCACGTACCGTACGGCAGCACAGGTGGGACCAGGTGGGGCAGCGGGAAGGGGCAGCCGGTTTGACCACGAGCGCACCGCAGGCGGCGCAGGCCGTCACGCTGCCCACGACGCTGGACGAGGCGGTGGCGGCACTCGCCGCCATGCCGGCCGCCGTACCCGTCGCGGGTGGCACCGACCTGATGGCCGCCGTCAACTCCGGGCAGCTCAGGCCCGCCGCGCTGGTCGGCCTCGGCCGGATCAGCGAGATCCGTGGCTGGCAGTACCAGGACGGCCACGCCCTGCTCGGCGCGGGCCTCACGCACGCGCGCATGGGCCGCCCCGACTTCGCCGCACTGATCCCGGCGCTCGCCGCCGCCGCGCGCGCCGCGGGCCCCCCGCAGATCCGCAACGCGGGCACCCTGGGCGGCAACATCGCCTCGGCGTCCCCGACCGGTGACGCGCTGCCGGTCCTCGCCGCCCTCGAAGCGACCCTGATCATCGCGGGCCCGGGCGGAGCCCGCCGGGAGATCCCGGTGTCGCACCTGCTGGCCGGTATGGAGATGCTTCGCCCGGGCGAACTCATCGGCTACGTGCGTGTGCCGCTGCTGCACGCCCCGCAGGTCTTCCTCAAGGCCACCGGCCGCACCGGCCCGGGACGCGCCATGGCGTCCGTCGCCGTCGTCCTCGACCCCGCGCGGCGCGGAGTCAGGTGCGCCGTGGGCGCCATAGCGCCGATGCCGCTGAGGCCCCTGGAGGCCGAGCACTGGGTCGCCCAGCTGATCGACTGGGACAACAACCGGGCGATCGTCCCGGAGGCCCTGCACGCCTTCGGGGAGTACGTCGCCGCGGCCTGCATCCCCGACCCGGCCCCGGCCGGGGACGGGTCCATGGCCCAGCATCCGCCCGCCGTACTGCACCTGCGGCGCACCGTCGCCGCGCTGGCCCGACGAGCACTGGGGAGGGCGCTGTCGTGACCGACGACCAGCACGGAGAGGGCACGCCCCAGGGCGCGGGCCGCTGGGACCCGCTGCCCCAGGGTGACTACGACGACGGCGCCACTGCCTTCGTCAAGCTCCCCGAAGGGGGCATCGACGCCCTCCTGGCCTCCTCCGACAGTCCGCTCGCCGCGCCGGGCCACGGTTATGTGCCGCCGCAGATAACGGTCGCGTCGGGCTCGACCGCGGGAACCGACCCCGCGGCCCCCGGCGGCTGGCCGGTCGCGGGCGCGCCCGCCGAGGGTGCCTCGTGGCCCGACCCGAACGCTGCCGGGCAGGACGCGGGCGGTGACCGGTTCACGTACCACCCCGCCGCCACCCAGCAGTGGAACTTCTCGGAGACCGCCGCCGGTCAGGAGGCCCCCGGGGAGCCCCGCCAGGACGTCACCGGACAGTGGTCGATCCCGGTGGCCGACGGTGATCTTCCGGATGAATCGGGCGAGTTCACCACGTCGTCGCTGGTCGAGCAGTGGGGCGGAAGCCCTCCGGCCACGCTGCCGGGCGGCGCTCCCGCCCCGTGGGCGACCCAGGCGACGGGACAGCCGTGGGGCGAGCAGGCGGAGGCCGCGCAGCCCCAGGAGCAGTCCGCGGCGCCCGGTGCCGACCGGACCGCCGTACGGCCCGACGCGCCCGCCCCGGCCCACCCGCACGACCCGCACCCCCACCAGCAGCCCCCGCAGGGACAGCCGGGCCCGGACGAGCACGCGCCCGCCGCGCCGCTCTCGGAGACCTCCGAGGTGTCCGCGCAGGCGTACACACGGCCGCGCGAGGAATCCGCCGCGGAGCCCGCACAGCCGGTCTCCGAAGCCGCGGACGGCACCCAGGGCGCCCCGGGCGTCCAGGAGGCCGCAGAAGCCGCCGACGACCCCGCCGAGGCCGCCGCGGACGCCGCCCAGGACGGCGCGGCGGACCCGGAGCACGAGGCGGCGCAGGGCGCCGGGGCCCCCACGGAGGCCGCCTCCGACGGCGTACCGCGGCCCACCGGCGAGGAACACCCCCTCGCCTCCTACGTCCTGCGCGTCAACGGCGTCGACCGGCCCGTCCCGGACGCCTGGATCGGTGAGTCGCTGCTGTACGTGCTGCGCGAGCGACTCGGGCTCGCGGGCGCCAAGGACGGCTGCTCGCAGGGCGAGTGCGGGGCCTGCAACGTGCAGGTCGACGGACGGCTCGTCGCGTCCTGCCTGGTGCCCGCCGTGACCGCCGCCGGCAGCGAGGTGCGCACGGTCGAGGGACTGGCCGCCGACGGACAGCCGTCGGACGTGCAGCGGGCACTCGCGCGGTGCGGCGCCGTCCAGTGCGGCTTCTGCGTGCCCGGCATGGCGATGACCGTGCACGACCTGCTGGAGGGCAACCCGGCACCGACCGAGCTGGAGACCCGGCAGGCGCTGTGCGGCAACCTGTGCCGCTGCTCCGGCTACCGGGGCGTCGTGGAGGCTGTCAGGGAAGTCGTCGCCGAGCGCGAGGCGCAAAGGGCCTCCGACGGCGAACGGGACGGCGACGAGCCGCGTATCCCTCACCAGGCGGGCCCGGGAGCCGGTGGGGTCAACCCCTCGGCGTTCGAGGCCCCCGGTGCCATGGAACCGCGTGACCAGGCGTACGGACAGGACGGAGGCCAGGCGTGAGCAACGAAGCCGCCACCGCGACCACAGCCGCGGAGGCAGCACCCGCCCCCGAGCCGATCCCGCACGGCATCGGCGCCTCCCTGCCGGCCGCCGACGCCCGTGCCAAGACCGAGGGCACCTTCCCGTACGCGGCCGACCTGTGGGCCGAGGGCCTGCTGTGGGCGGCCGTGCTGCGCTCGCCGCACCCGCACGCGCGCATCACGTCCATCGACACCTCCCACGCGCGTGAGATGCCCGGCGTCCGGGCCGTCGTCACGCACGAGGACGTTCCCGGCAGCCCGCTGTTCGGCCGGGGCCGGGCCGACCGGCCGGTCTTCGCCTCCGAGGTCGTACGCCACCACGGCGAGCCCATCGCCGCCGTCGCCGCCGACCACCCGGACACCGCTCGACTGGCCGCCGCGGCCGTCATCGTCGAGTACGAGGTGCTCGACCCGGTGACCGACCCCGAGCAGGCGTTCGAGGCCGAGCCGCTGCACCCCGACGGCAACCTGATCCGCCACATCCCGCTGCGCCACGGCGACCCCGACGCGGCGGGCGACGTCGTCGTCGAGGGGCTGTACCGCATCGGCCGCCAGGACCCGGCACCCATCGGCGCCGAGGCGGGCCTCGCCGTGCCGCGTCCCGACGGCGGCGTCGAGCTCTACCTGGCCTCGACCGACCCGCACACCGACCGCGACCGCGCCGCCGCCTGCTACGGCCTGGAGCCCGAACGCGTCAAGATCGTCGTCACCGGCGTCCCCGGCGCCACCGCCGACCGCGAGGACCAGGGCTTCCAGCTCCCGCTCGGTCTGCTGGCGCTGAAGACCGGCTGCCCGGTGAAGCTGACGGCCACGCGCGAGGAGTCCTTCCTCGGCCACACCCACCGGCACCCCACCCTCCTGCGCTACCGCCACCACGCGGACGCCGAGGGCCGGCTCGTCAAGGTCGAGGCGCAGATCCTGCTGGACGCGGGCGCCTACGCCGACACCTCCTCCGACGCCCTGGCCGCGGCGGTCGCCTTCGCCTGCGGCCCGTACGTCGTCCCGAACGCCTTCATCGAGGGCTGGGCCGTACGCACCAACAACCCGCCATCCGGCCATGTGCGCGGCGAGGGCGCCATGCAGGTGTGCGCCGCCTACGAGGCGCAGATGGACAAGCTGGCCAAGAAGCTCGGTGTGGACCCGGCGGAGCTGCGCCTGCGCAACGCGATGGCGACGGGCGACGTGCTCCCGACCGGACAGACGGTGACCTGCCCGGCCCCGGTGGCCGAACTGCTGCAGGCGGTACGGGACTACCCGCTGCCGCCGCTGCCCAAGGACACGCCCGAGGACGAGTGGCTGCTGCCCGGCGGCCCCGAGGGCGCGGGCGAGCCGGGTGCCGTGCGGCGGGGCGTCGGCTACGGCCTCGGCATGGTGCACATGCTCGGCGCCGAGGGCGCCGACGAGGTCTCCACGGCGACCGTGAAGGTCCACGACGGCGTGGCGACGGTGCTGTGCGCCGCCGTCGAGACCGGCCAGGGTTTCACCACCCTGGCCCGGCAGATCGTCCAGGAGACCCTGGGCATCGACGAGGTGCACGTGGCACCCGTCGACACCGACCAGCCCCCG
Source organism: Streptomyces sp. NPDC001920 (assembly GCF_053594495.1). Classification (NCBI taxonomy): domain Bacteria; kingdom Bacillati; phylum Actinomycetota; class Actinomycetes; order Kitasatosporales; family Streptomycetaceae; genus Streptomyces; species Streptomyces sp. NPDC001920. The sequence continues at coordinate 242,257 of NZ_JBSFEP010000008.1, read as the reverse complement.
GCGGGGGCGGGCTGCCGCGGCCGGCACACCTGGGTGTCGGGCGGCGCGGTGGAGCGGGCGGCCAAGATGGTCCGCACGCAACTGCTGCAGCCCCTGGCGCACAAGTTCGGGATGTCCACCGAGCTGCTCCAGATCACCGACGGCAAGATCACCTCGTACGACGGCGTGCTGTCGACCACCGTCACCGAGGCGATGGAAGGCAAGGAACTGTGGGCGACGGCCCAGTGCCGCCCTCACCCCACCGAACCGCTGAACGAGGCGGGGCAGGGCGACGCCTTCGTGGGCATGGCCTTCTGCGCGATCCGCGCGGTCGTCGACGTCGACATCGAACTGGGCTCGGTCCGGGTCGTCGAGCTGGCGCTCGCCCAGGACGTCGGCCGGGTACTGAACCCGGCCCAGCTGGAGGCGCGGCTGGAGGCGGGTGTGACGCAGGGCGTGGGCATCGCGCTCACGGAGAACCTGCGCTCGGCGCGCGGTCTGATCCGCCATCCGGACCTGACCGGCTACTCGCTGCCGACGGCCCTGGACGCCCCGGACATCCGGATCGTGAAGCTGGTGGAGGAGCGGGACGTGGTCGCGCCCTTCGGCGCCAAGGCGGTGAGCGCGGTGCCGGTCGTGACCTCGCCCGCGGCCATCGCGTCGGCCGTGCGGGCCGCGACGGGCCGCCCGGTGAACCGCCTGCCGATCCGCCCGCAGGCGGCGGTGGTGACGGGCCAGTGACCCGGCCGGGCCCGCAGTGCCGTGGGCCCGTCGCGGGTGGCCCCGGGCGGCCGGGTCCGGCCCTGTGATGTCGTCGAGGGAGCGCACCGGTGCGTCTGGTCCGTGATCCTCGGTTCGGGGAAGTGGATCTCGCCGGTTCGGCCGACGAACTGGCCGGCCTGGCCGACGCGGTGGCCGAGGGGGACGGGTTCCTCGCCTGCGAGCCGCTGCCGGAAGGCAACGGCCCGACGGGGATCTTGGTGCGGAACACCTCCGACCCCGGGGTGCGCATCGAGCTCGACACCCGGCTGCGGGCCCTCGTGATCAGCGGAGATACCGAATCCAGGGGAGTCCTCGCCCACAACCTGCGGATCATGGCCATGGCGGAGGACGGCGGCCACCTCCACGTCGACTACTTCCCCGAGCACCCCTACCTCCTCGAAGGATCACTGCCGTTGGTGGTCTCCGGCCCTCATGGGGGCATGCCGGCTCGATGAGTGGGAAGTCGCCGGTGGCGCGGCGTCCGGCGGGCCGGGACCGGCGCTGTTCCGGTGCGTTGTCAGTGGGGGCGCGTAGTGTTCCGAGCAGTGGGACGGCCGCCGGTTCGGAGGCCGGCCGGTCGGCCGTGTCCCGCTGCCCGGGGGCGGTGAGCAAGCGCAGGCGGGGGAGCCATGAGCACGACGATCACACATCACGCGGGTGAGACGGCGATCATCCTGACCGAGACCGAGCTCGATCCTTACGTCACGCACGCATCGACGCGACGCTGGCTGACGGGGCCCGGACTGCCCGCCGACAGCGGTGTGCTGGACTTCGCCGAGTTGTACCGCGAGGGCCTGCGGACGGTGGCCGACTCGACGGGTGACGAGGACCGACTGGCCGCGGAGCTGCGGGACCAGCTCGTGATAGGGGGACTGCTGGGCCCCGGCGCCCTTCGGACGGAGTCGGTCCTGCTGGACGGCACGACGGGCGAGGTCTCGACGACGTACTTCCTGCACGACCGACCCGACCTGATGGGCCGTCGCCCCCTGGCACCGTCCCTGCGGACGCTGGTCCGCTTCGCGGAGGCGACGGATGAACTCGCCGGGCTGCGCGGCCAGTTCGCCTCGTACGTCGGCCGGTACGGCCCGAAGGCGGTCGCCGAGGCGTCGCGGCAACTGCTCGCGGTGTTCGCCGAGGGCACGGAGGGCGAGCCGGCCCCGTTCTGGAAGATGGCGGCTCTGATCCGCCCGCTGGCGCTCGTGGCGGGCCGCGCGGGGGAGTCGGGCCTGGCGCTGGACCTGCCGGCTCGTCTGCTGGACCAGGAGTTCGGCCGGCGCGAGGTGGTGCGTTTCGAGGAGGTCGACTTCCCCGCGACGCTCACACACGAGCCGACCCGCCGCTTCCTGCGCGAGGTGGGGCTGCCTGAGGACGGTTTCCTGTTCTCCCTCGACACGGACATGCCCCTGGCGACCCTGGCCGAGTACTACGCGAACATCGATCCCTCGGCCGAGATCCCGGCCGGATCCGACCACTTGATACGCCTCGGCCACCTCGTCGAGGGCAACAGCCTGGTCGTCCACGGAGAAACCGGCGCGGTCCTCGACTGGAACGAGACCGAGGCGAGGCTGTTCCCGCTCAACACCGACGTCTCGACCCTCGCCTTCACCCTCTGGCTGCTGCACCGCGAGCAGGCGATCGACGAGGAGCGGGACCACGAGCTGACGACCGGCACCTACGACCAACTGGCCATGACGATGCTCCAGGTCCTGTCCACGGTCGACCCGACGGGCACCAGAGCCGGCCGGGACGGCCGGCACTACTGGACGGAGATGTTCCAGGACGAGGCGAGCGGCGTCCTGGAGTCGGTGGGCGCGGGGCGGTGAGACGGTCCTGACCACGAAGGACCGCCCGCCCGGCCGCACCGGACGGACGGGCGGGCTGTGATGCCGTCAGCAGGACGTGGCTCCCGTGCGGCGGCGGCGTACGGCCATGACCAGGACCCCGCCGAGGGCGGCCGCGGCGGCCGCGGCACCGGCGAGGAGCGGGGCGCCGTCGGAGCCGGTACTGGCGAGGCTCCCGCCGACGGAACCGGTGCCGCCGGTCGACGTGCCCGCGGACGTGGCTCCCGTGCCGCCGGTGGACTGGCCCTCGGGGTCGTTGCCGTCGCCGCCCGTGGTCGAACCGCCGTCCGGCGAACCGCCGGTGGAGGAACCGCCGGAGGCAGCGGGGCCGGGCTCGTAGTCGTCGGGGATGTCGATGCTGATGTACGCCTTGTCGTTGGCGGGGTTCTTGTCGAAGGCGGGGCGGATGTCGTAGACGGACGTCGCCTTCACCTCGCCCTTGGTGTCCTGGGCGCTTTCCTCGATGTCCAGCGAGAAGGTGAAGGAGAGCGACTGGCCGACCTCGATGGTGTGGTCGGCGGGTGAGCAGACGTACCTGGACCTGCCCGGTGTCCCTCCGGGTCCGGACGGGCCGTCGATCCCGAACGGCGCGCAGTTCTCGGGTACTTCGGCGGCGACCGTGCCCGGCGGGATCTGCACCATGAGCGCCGTCTGGTCGTCGCTCTCCTGGTTCCGGATCCAGCCGGGGCCGTCGTTGCGCAGCTGCACCGTGACCGACTGACCGTCCCCGGCGAGCGCCTCGGTGTCCTCACCGACCGCGACCAGGTCGGCCGAACTGTCCGCGGTCAGGGTCAGGCGGCGGTAGCTGTCGCCGAACCCCTCGCCGGGCGCCTCCCCGGTGGCTCCGGTCCCGTACTCGACGGCCTCCATCAGCGCCTTGGGCAGCGCCTTGAACCGCACGGGAGTCTCGACGGAGGCGCCGGGTTCGATGACGGTGTCGAGCTCGCAGACCGCCTGTCTGACCTGGTCCTCGATCGTCGAGTAGGTGCAGCCGGCCACGGGCTCGGGGAAGTCGAGCCCCCGGGTCAGCCGGATCCGGAAGGTGACGCCGTCCGCGACCGCGTTGCCCTTGTTGGTGATGACGACGGACTCGTCGTACACCTCACCGGGCTTGGGAGACGTACGCGGCAGATTCGACACCACCAAGGAGGGCCCGGCGCTCTCCTCGGCGGACGCGGCGGGAGCGGCGACCACCGGGACGGCCGCGGCGATGGCGGCAGCGGCCACGAGGGCTGCCGAGGGGCGGAGGTGCGGGCGGCGGTGCTGGCGCACGATGGGTCTCCTCGTCGGGACAGGAAGCACGGCGACCGGAGCTTTGCCGTCCAGTCATGTCCTGGACATTCGGAGGGGGGCCAGGGTTGTGCTGCGGTTCGGGAAGACGGCCCCGAGCACCCTGTTCATCCGGGGACGGTCCTGCTGACTCACCGCGGTGACCAGGGTGGAGGAGATGTGGCCCAGGGCGGGTCGGCAGCGAGGAGGAACGTCTCGACTCCGGCCACTTCCTTGTTGGTGCGGGCCTTCGACATCTCGTAGTCCAAGTCGTGAACGTCGCGGACCCCGCGGACGACGACGTCGATCCCGGCTCGGCGGCAGTAGTCGACCAGCAGGCCGCCGGTGTGCGAATCGACCGTGACGTTGCTCAGGTCGGTCGCCGCCGCGCGCAGCCGGTCCAGCCGTTCGGTGACGGGGTAGCGGCCGGTTTTGTTCGGATGGGACATCACGCAGACGACGACCTCGTCGAACAGGAGGGCGGCGCGGCGGAGAACGTCCTGGTGCCCTTGGGTGACCGGGTCGAAGGACCCTGGGAAGAGCGCTCGCACGGTCAGGAGAACAGCCGGCGGCCGGCCCCGGTGGTGAAGTGCCGGTACGGCGGTGGACTCAGCGCCAGTCGTCGATCACGTAGGCGTCCGGGTGGCTGTAGCCCGGTTCGTTGGGCTTGTGCATGGTCACGCCTTGCAGCCAGGTACGGAAACCGCGGTCGACCATGCGCCGGTAGGCGTCCTGGCGGGCCAGGTTCATTCCGGCGTCCAGTTGTCCGAGTCCCTTCTCGGCGGCCAGCTGCTCGCACGCACTCAGCAGCCGTTCGAACCGGTCCGCGGCGTCCGGGCCAGGGCGTACGGCGCCGAACTTGACGAAGCACACGTCCTCACCGGCCTCCGACCCCGCCCCGCAGTGGCAGACGGCCAGACCGTCGAGCTCGGAGCCGGCGCCCTCCAGGAGGATGGTGTCACCGAGCCCCTGCGCCTGCGTGGCCATGATCTCGCGCTCCAGGCTCAGGCCCTCGTACACGGCCCCCGTCAGCGCGCGGCAGAGGTTCAGCGCGGCGGGCCGCTCAGCGGCGGTCAGCTCGCCGTAGAGCACTCGGCCGGGGACCGCGGCACTGACGGCGACCTGTTTCCTCATGATGGCGGTGAGGAAGCGGGGCCAGAAACCGTACCGGCGGTAGAGCTCGAGGTGCTTGGGACTGTGCGAGAAGGTGAACAGGCCGAGGTGGCGGTTCTCCCAGGTGTCGAAGCAGGCCAGGACCGGTTCCATGAGGCGCCTGCCGATGCCCTGGTCCCACAGATCCGGACGTACGGTCAGCGGGCCGAAGAACCCGACGCTGCCCCAGTGGGCGGCGAAGTTCGTTCCGACGACCTCGCCTGCGACGGTCGCCGCGAAGGCCGCCTCCGGGTCGGCCGCCCAGCGGGTGCGGACATAGTCGGCGGTCCCGAAGAACGTCTCCGGCTCAGGGGCCCCGAGGAAGGTCCCGAAGGCGACCCTGAAGATCTCGTCGGCCCGGTCCAGGTCCGGCTCGACCAGCGGGCGGACCGACACCGAGGCGGCGACACTCGTTCGCTTCGCTGCGGGCATGATCGCTCTCCTTTCCGCCCCCGTTCCATCGCACCACGGGCGTGCGCCGCGGGCGAAGCGAACGGTGCTGCGGTGCCCCTAGGCCCGGGCGGACCGAGAAGGGATCGGAGACCGAAGGCTGAAGGGGCGGCACCCCGAGGAGGTGCCGCCCCTTTGTCCCGCCCGCTCGGGCAGGTGGAGGCCGTGGCGGGAATCGAACCCGCGTAACTCGGGACGGATGCCCACCGTTTCGTGCGGCCAGCGGCCAGCGGCCAGCGGCCAGCGGCCAGCGGCCAGCGGCCAGCGGCCAGCGGCCAGCGGCCAGCGGCCAGCGGCCAGCGGCCAGCGGCCTTTGCCTTTGCGGCGGCGGGATCTTGGCGATGACCTGCCCGTCCACGGGGAGCCACACCATCGCCACTGGCCCAACCCCAGGCGCCCTGGCTACACATCCATCGACTATGCGAACCGGTAACTCGTCCGTCATGCTCCCACGGTGGCAGGCAACCGGCAGTCAGGAACCCCGCCTCCTGGACTGTCCGCGCTGGTCAGGGCTTGATCTGGAAACCTGCGCTCTTGTACGCACCTCGTGAGGGGTTGTGCCCCACACGCGGCGGAGTAGTAAACGCCTTCAGGTAGAGGCGAGGTCGGATCGCATAGCAGTACGAAGGGCTTTGAGCGCCTCGGTCAGAGCGGCCAGGTTGGAAGGCCACTCGGGATCTGAGGTTACGTCGGGCTCGTCGAAACGGTCCCTTAAGTCCCGGAGTCGCGCAAACGCCCGGTCGGCCATGTCACCGAGGTGCTCAGGAGCAATGATCAATATTTGGTAGCGCAGATGGTAGGCATTGGTGGCTCCGAGAATGTTCCCTGCCTGTTCTATGCGCTCTTCCCTGCTCAGGCCAACGCTGCGCTTCAAATCTCGGAGACGATGTGTAGTGAGCGACAGTGCGCCTAGGTACTCGGCGTATAGCTGCTGCTTGACCGCATGCTCGCGGGCTGAGTGCTCGCGCTGCCACCGCGACCGTTCGCCCAGAAGCGTTGTAGTGACGCCCAAGATGGCGCCTAGTGCAGTGCCTGCGAGAGTCCCCCAGTCCACGGCTCCATCGTAGAGGCGCCAATCCCCGGGCCCAAGAGCGCGTTGGCGCTCTTGAGCACCGAGGGCGTGACGCCATGCCGAGCGCGGAGCGCTCGTACTGGTCAACTGAGACGGGAACTGAAACGGAGCACCAAAATGGGTGGCACCCTGGAGGGGGGCCGCCCATTTGTTTGGCCTGGTCAGACTAAGTAGAGGCCGTGGCGGGATTCGAACCCGCGTAACTCGCTTTGCAGGCGAGTCCCTGAACCACTCGGGCACACGGCCGTGTGCGCTGACTCGACCGTAGGCGGGGCGCTGGAGGTGCTCAAGGGAACGTCCCGCCCTGCAACAGGACTGCCATGCCCCGTTCATGAACCCCGGTGGTGGTACGACCAGGGTCTCGGTGCCGGGCGCGTCCGTCGGCGTTCCCGCGGAGTGGCCGACGTGACCCTTCCCGGCGTCAAGGGGCGTCGACGTCGCGAGCGGCGGACTGGACGTCGCGTACGAGCTGGTCATCGGTGTGACCACGCGGGACGCGAGTGACCTCCGTGTGATCGCGGGGCGACCGGGGCGGCTGTGACGTGGATCCCACCCACGGGTGCGGCGGCCTCGTCCGGGCATGGACGGCATTGGGCCGCCGGTAGGGTGGCCCGGTTGTCATACGCAGCCGACCCGCTGATCCACCGAGCCGCCCGACCCTCGACGGAGACCGTGACTACCACCGCCGCCTCCTCCCACCACCTTTCCCCCGCCTTCCCCGGACGCGCCCCCTGGGGCACCGCCAGCAAGTTGCGTGCCTGGCAGCAGGGGGCGATGGAGAAGTACATCCAGGAGCAGCCGCGTGACTTCCTCGCGGTCGCCACGCCCGGCGCCGGAAAGACGACCTTCGCCCTCACCCTCGCCTCCTGGCTGCTGCACCACCACGTCGTGCAGCAGGTCACCGTGGTCGCGCCGACCGAGCACCTGAAGAAGCAGTGGGCGGAGGCGGCGGCGCGCATAGGCATCAAGCTCGACCCCGAGTACAGCGCAGGGCCGCTCGGCAAGGACTACCAGGGTGTCGCCGTGACGTACGCGGGTGTCGGCGTACGGCCCATGCTGCACCGCAACCGGGTCGAGCAGCGCAAGACGCTCGTCATCCTCGACGAGATCCACCACGCCGGTGACTCCAAGTCCTGGGGCGAGGCCTGTCTGGAGGCGTTCGAGCCCGCGACGCGGCGGCTCGCGCTGACCGGTACGCCGTTCCGCTCCGACACCAACCCCATCCCGTTCGTGACGTACGAGGAGGACAACGCCGGCATCCGGCGGTCGGCCGCCGACTACACCTACGGCTACGGCTCCGCACTCACCGACGGCGTCGTCCGGCCCGTCATCTTCCTCTCCTACAGCGGCAACATGCGCTGGCGGACCAAGGCCGGCGACGAGATCGCGGCCCGCCTCGGCGAGCCGATGACCAAGGACGCCGTCAGCCAGGCCTGGCGCACCGCCCTCGATCCGCGTGGCGAGTGGATGCCGAGCGTGCTGCGCGCCGCCGACCAGCGCCTCACCGAGGTCAGGAAGGCCATCCCGGACGCCGGGGCGCTCGTCATCGCCTCCGACCAGGACTCCGCGCGCGCCTACGCCAAGCTCATCCGTGAGATCACCGGCAACAAGGCGACCCTCGTGCTGTCCGACGACGCCGGGGCCTCGAGCCGCATCGACGAGTTCAGCAACAGCAACGACCGGTGGATGGTCGCCGTGCGCATGGTGTCCGAGGGCGTCGACGTCCCCCGGCTCGCGGTCGGCGTGTACGCCACCACCATCTCCACCCCCCTCTTCTTCGCGCAGGCCGTCGGCCGCTTCGTACGGTCCCGGCGGCGCGGCGAGACCGCGTCGGTCTTCCTGCCGACCGTCCCGGACCTGCTCACCTTCGCCAACGAGATGGAGGTCGAGCGCGACCACGCCCTCGACAAGCCGAAGAAGGAGGGCGAGGAGGACCCGTACGCCGAGTCCGAGAAGGAGATGGAGGAGGCGAACAAGGAGCAGGACGAGGACACCGGCGAGCAGGAGCAGTTCTCCTTCGAGGCGCTGGAGTCCGAGGCCGTCTTCGACCGGGTCCTCTACGACGGTGCCGAGTTCGGCATGCAGGCCCACCCCGGCAGCGAGGAGGAGCAGGACTACCTCGGCATCCCCGGGCTCCTCGAACCCGACCAGGTGCAGCTCCTCCTCCAGAAGCGGCAGGCCCGGCAGATCGCGCACAGCCGCAAGAAGCCGGCCGAGGAGGCCGATCTGCTGGAGCTGCCCGCGGAGCGGCGGCCCGTCGTCTCGCACAAGGAGATGATGGAGCTGCGCAAGAAGCTCAACACCATGGTCAGCGCCTACGTCCACCAGAGCGGCAAGCCGCACGGGGTCATCCACACCGAGCTGCGGCGGGTGTGCGGCGGACCGCCCAGCGCCGAGGCCACGGCCGGCCAGCTCAAGCAGCGCATCGCCAAGGTGCAGGAGTGGGCCACCCGGATGCGGTGACGGCGGGCGCGGAGGCGGGTCCCGCGCGCCGTACGTATCTGGGCAAACGGGAGTCCTTTGTATCGGCCATTGCCCGGATTCTGGACGGAGCCTTCCGCTCAGCGAACCGGCTTCGCTAATGTCCGCCTACGCATACGCCCCGTGGCAGCGCCGCCGCGGAGCGCAGCCGTGAAGCGACGCGGTCCGGACTCACCGGGCCGCCGGCCGATCGGCGGCCTCTGACGCGCGTCGCCGAACGGGACTCGGTGACGCACCCGCCGCGATGAGGCCGCCGACCTCACCACTAAGGAGTGGGCGTCGTGACCGCGGAGACCTCTCAGACGCTCGACCGAGGACTGCGTGTCCTCAAGCTGCTGGCCGATACGGACCACGGGCTGACCGTCACCGAGCTTTCCAACAAACTGGGCGTGAACCGGACCGTGGTGTACCGGTTGCTCGCCACGCTCGAACAACACGCGCTCGTACGCCGTGACCTCGGCGGCCGCGCCCGGGTCGGGCTCGGCGTGCTGCGCCTGGGCCGACAGGTGCATCCGCTGGTACGGGAGGCGGCGCTGCCGGCGTTGCGCTCGCTGGCCGAGGACATAGGCGCGACCGCCCATCTGACGCTGGTGGACGGCACGGAGGCGCTGGCCGTCGCCGTCGTCGAGCCGACCTGGACGGACTACCACGTGGCCTATCGGGCCGGCTTCCGGCACCCGCTGGACCGCGGCGCGGCCGGCCGGGCGATCCTGGCCGCGCGGCAGCAGCCGATGGAGGAGCCCGGATACACCCTGACCCACGGCGAGTTGGAGGCCGGCGCGAGCGGGGCCGCCGCGCCGTTGCTCGGGGTGACCGGGGTCGAGGGCAGCGTGGGTGTGGTGATGCTGGCCGACGCGGTGCCGGAGCGGGTGGGTCCGCGGGTCATGGACGCGGCCCGGGAGGTGGCGGAGGCGTTGCGCTGAGGTGTCCGCCCGGAGGCGGCGTGGCCGCGTGAACAACCCTGCGGGTCAATACATCCAGGCCCTGTCGTTTGGATCATCCCGGCGTCGCGACAGAAGCCGCCTCTCAAAGCCGGCCTGATCCGAACGACAGGGCCTAGGCAGGGCCGCCGCCGCCTCCGACACTCGACTCATGACCTCACTCAGCATCCGCACCGTCCATGACGTCGCCGGGTTCGGGGCCGTCGCCGACTTCTTCAGCGACGTGTGGAACACGCCGCGGAGCGCGCCGCCGTTACTGTCCGAGACGCTGAACAGCCTCGCCCACGCGGGCGGCGCCGTCCACGCCGCCCACGACGGCCCGAAGCTGGTCGGCGCGTCCGTCGCGGTGTTCGGGCCACCCGCGTCGAGAGAGACGTACTCCTTGCTGACCGCGGCCGAGCGGGGCCTCGGCCACCAGGTGAAGCAGGCCCAACGGGCGTGGGCCTTGGAGCACGGGGCCCGGACCATGCGCTGGACCTTCGATCCGCTGGTGGGCCGCAATGCCCGCTTCAACCTGGTCAAGCTGGGTGCCCAGGGGACCGAGTACCTCGTCGACTTCTACGGCCCCATGGCCGACGGCGTCAACGACGGCGACGAGAGCGACCGGCTGGCGGTGACCTGGGAACTCGCCCCGTCCCTACGGCTGCCCGACCAGCCGGACGCCCCGGCCGATCGCCAGGCCGCCCCCACCACGCACACCGCCCCCGACGGCGGCCCGCTCGCCCGCCGTGACCTCGGCGACCGGCACATATGGTGCCGCGTGCCCGACGACATCGTGGCGCTGCGGGCGGCCGACCCGGACCTGGCGCTGCGCTGGCGGCGGGCCGTGCGTGAGGTGTTCACCAAGGCCTTCGCAGACGGCTTCACCGCGACCGGGATGTCCCGGGACGGCTGGTACACGCTCACCCGCCCGGAGGCCGCCGCGTGAAACTGGAGCGCGTCGAGATCGTCCACGTGGCGATCCCGCTGGTCACCCCCTTCCGTACCTCCTTCGGCACGATGACCACGAAGGACACCTTCTTGCTGCATGTCGTCACGGACACGGCAGAGGGCTGGTCGGAGTTCGCCGGCGATCCGGAGCCGCTGTACTGCCCGGAGTTCGTGGCCGGCGCGGAGATCGTGCTGCGCGACTTCCTGCTGCCGCGGGTGGCGGTCCTGCCCGCGCTCGGCACGGCCCACCTCGGGTCGGTGACGGCGAGGATCAAGGGGCACGAGCTGGCGAAGGCGGCGCTGGAGACGGCCGTCCTCGACGCGGAGCTGAGGTCGTACGGGATGCCGCTCGCGACCTACCTGGGGTCGGTGCGGGAACGGGTGCCGGCCGGGGTGTCGGTCGGGATCAGGCAGAGCGTCGGCGAGCTGCTGGACGACGTCGAGGGGTACCTCGCCGAGGGCTACGTCCGGATCAAGCTGAAGATCGAGCCCGGCTGGGACCTGGAGCCGGTACGGGCCGTGCGCGAGCGCTTCGGGGACGGGCTGCCGCTCCAGGTGGACGCCAACACGGCGTACGGCCTCGCGGACACCGAGCATCTGCGGCGGTTGGACGACTTCGGGCTGCTGCTGATCGAGGAGCCGCTCGCGGAGAACGACCTGTACGCCCACGCCCGTCTGCAGCAGCGCCTCGCCACCCCGGTCTGCCTCGACGAGTCCCTGCACAACGCCCGCGACACCGCGTCCGCGATCGCGATGGACGCCTGCCGGGCCGTGAACGTCAAGCCCGCCCGGGTCGGGGGGTACCTGGAGGCGCGGCGGGTGCATGACGTGGCGCACGCGCACGGGGTGCCGGCGTGGTGCGGCGGCATGCTGGAGACGGGTGTCGGACGCGCACCGAACCTGGCGCTGGCCGCCCTGCCCGGCTGCACGCTCCCCGGGGACACCTCGGCGTCCAGCCGTTACTTCGCCGAGGACATCACGGAGCCGTTCGTGCTGGTCGACGGCCACCTGCCGGTTCCGCGGTCGCCGGGCATCGGGGTGCGGCCGCTGCCGGAAGCGCTGCGGCGCTTCACCAGGGCACGGCGAGACCTGTACGTGACCTGAATGGGGCACCCTGGGCAGCTCCGACCTGCACCGGGCCGGAACTCGCCGTCACGTTAGATTGATGCCGTGCTCTCTCGCCTCACGCGCCCCCGGGCCGCCGCCGTCTGTGCCCTGCCGGTCGTGGCCCTGCTCGCCACGGCGGCCTTCGCGCCGCTGCCGTTCTCGCTGACGCAGCCCGGCCAGACGACGAACGTGCTCGGCGAGGACAAGGGCGAGCCGGTGATCACGATCTCCGGCGCGCCGACCCGCGACACCAGCGGCCAGCTGCGCATGACGACCATCACGGCCACCTCGCCGGACACGGATGTCACGCTCGGCGACGTGATCGACGCCTGGTTCCGCACGGACCAGGCGGTCATGCCGCGCGACTCGGTGTATCCGAGCGGCCGCAGCACGCAGGAGATCGAGCAGTACAACACCGAGCAGATGAAGGAGTCCCAGGACGCCGCGACCGAGGCCGCGCTGAACCACCTGGATCTGAACGACAAGGACATCGAGGTCACCCTGAAGCTCGCGGACGTGGGCGGTCCCAGCGCCGGCCTGCTGTTCTCCCTGGGCATCATCGACAAGCTGCAGGGCGACGGCTCCGGCGGCGACCTCACCGGCGGCCGCACGATCGCCGGTACGGGCACGATCGACGCGGCCGGGAAGGTCGGTGCGGTCGGGGGCGTGGCCCTGAAGACGCAGGCGGCCCGGCGGGACGGGGCGACGGTCTTCCTGGTGCCGAAGGCGGAGTGCTCCGAAGCGGAGGCGGAACTGCCGAAGGGGCTCCGGCTGATCCCGGTGACCACGCTGGAGGGCGCGGTGGGCGCGTTGAAGGCGCTGGAGTCGGGGAAGGGCCCGGTTCCCGGCTGCTGAAGCAACTCGTGCGACTCCTGCAACGCGCGCGTCTCGGCGATGGGCCCGCGCGAGTTACCGTACGAACCCCTCCCCCTTCATCCACTCCAGCGCCACCTGAGGTCAGCTTCCGCCGACCCACCCGGCGCGCGGGGGGCCGCACCGCGACGGCGGCCCCGGAGGTCTGCTCCTGCGCCCGCTCGTCCGGCTCCTCCAGGGGCAGGTCGGGGGCCTCGGGAGCACTCACGTCTTCTTCTCCCAGGCGTCGCCCTCCTGCTCGGCGTGCGTGCGGTCGCTGCGGGCGGCCTCCAGTTCGTGCTGCGCCTCCAGAGCCTCCAGCCGGTCCGCCTCAAGCAGTTCGTGCACGGAGTTCATCAGCGTGTCCATGTCGATGACGCCGGTGTACTCGCCGCGCCGTCCGGTCACCGCCACCCGGCCCGCGTCGTCCGTCAGCACGGCCTCCAGGGCGTCCCGCAGGGTCGCGTCCCTGGTCACCGTGTCGTGCACCGGCGTGCCCGCCCGCGCCCACGAAGCCCGACACGAAGTCGTCCGCCGGGTTGGTGAGGATGGCCTCCGGGGTGTCGAACTGGGCGATGCGCGAGCGTTCGCGCAGCACGGCGATACGGTCACCGAGCTTGATCGCCTCGTCGAAGTCGTGCGTGACGAAGACGATCGTCTTGTGCAGTTCGTGCTGCAACCTGATCAGCTCCTCCTGGAGGTGATCACGGGTGATCGGGTCGACCGCCCCGAACGGCTCGTCCATCAGCAGCACCGGGGGATCCGCCGCCAACGCCCGCGCCACGCCGACGCGTTGCTGCTGACCACCGGAGAGCTGACGGGGGTAGCGGCCGTGGAACTCGCCGGGGTCGAGGCCGACGAGGTCGAGCAGTTCCTCGGTCCGCGCGCTGATTCGGGCCTTCGGCCAGCCGACCATCCTCGGTACGAGGGCGATGTTCTGCGCGACCGTCATGTGCGGGAAGAGACCGGCGGACTGGATGGCGTAGCCGACCTTGCGGCGCAGTTTCACCGGATCGATGTCCGTGACGTCCTCGCCGCCGATGCGGATGCGGCCGGCACTCGGCTCGATCAGTCGGTTGATCATCTTGAGCGTGGTGGACTTGCCGCAGCCCGAGGGGCCGACGAGGACGACGACCTCGCCCGCCTTGATCTCCATGCTCACGTCGTCCACGGCCGGCTGCCGACCACCGGGGTAGCGCTTGGTCAGGTTCTCCAGCTCGATGGCGGCGCCGTGGTGGCCCTCGGGACGGGCGCCCCGTGTCCCGGTCTCAGACACGGATCCCCCTCGGCACGGTCAACCGTCCGAGCAGGACGTACGCGCAGTCGAACAGCAGTGCCAGGACGATGATCCCGAGCGTGCCCGCGAGGACCTGGTTGAGCGCGTTCGCGCTGCCCAGCGAGGCGAGGCCACGGAAGATCACGTTGCCGAGGCCGGGGCCGGAGGCGTACGCCGCGATCGCCGCGATGCCCATCAGCATCTGCGTCGCGACCCGGATCCCGGTCAGGATCGGCGGCCAGGCCAGCGGCAGCTCCACCCGCAGCAGCCGGGCGGCGCGTGACATGCCGATGCCACGGGCGGCGTCCACCAGCGACGGGTCGACCCCGCGCAGCCCCACGATCGCGTTGCGCACGACCGGCAGCAGCCCGTACAGCGTCAACGTGATCACGGTGGGCGCCACACCCAGCCCCACGATCGGGACGAGCAGACCGATCATGGCGAGCGACGGAACGGTCAGAACGGTCGAGGTGGCCAGCGTGGCGAGGCTGCCCGCCCACTCGCTCCGATACGTGGCCACGCCGATCAGCACGCCCAGCGCGGTCGCCACGACCATGCACTGGAAGACGGCGCTCGCGTGCTGGTAGGCGTCGGTGAGCAGCTGCTGGTGCCGGCCTCCCAGGTACTCCCAGAAGCTCACATCCTCACCCCGATCACCAGGTCGGCTAGATCCTCTCCCGGTCCTCGGCCGCCTGCTCCACCAACGGGATGATCCGCAGCGGCACGGGGTTCTCCATCACGATCGCGGTGGAGGCCCGGACGATCCCATCGAAACCGACGACCCGGTCGATCACACGCTGGAGATCGGCGTTGGAGCGCGCCACGAGCCGGCACAGCATGTCCCCGGTCCCGGTGGTGGTGTGCAGCTCCAGAACCTCCGGCACGGTCGCCAAGTGGGCCCGCACGTCGGCCCCTTGCCCCTGCCTGATCTGGAGCGTGGCGAAGGCGGTGACCGGATAGCCGAGGGCCGCCGGATCCACCTCGGGACCGAATCCGCGGATGACTCCGTTCGACTGAAGCCGGTCCAGCCGCGCCTGTACCGTCCCGCGGGCCACGCCCAGCCGCCGGGACATCTCCAGCACCCCGATCCGCGGCTCCCGCGCCAGCAGCACGATGATCCGCCCGTCCAGATGATCGATCGCCACAGCAGCCTGCCCTGTCTCCTCGGTTGGAGTGGTCATCCTGTACAGAAGGCCCGCAGGAACGAGCACTGCACTGGTCATGTTGCCCAATGAATGAGCGAACTATTGCGCACCTTGCCCCACCAGAGTGAGGCTGCGCCTATGACGCAGACCACACACCACACTCCCGACACCGCCCGGCAGGCCGACCCCTTCCCGGTCAAGGGAATGGACGCGGTCGTCTTCGCCGTGGGCAACGCCAAGCAGGCGGCGCACTACTACTCGACCGCCTTCGGCATGCGTCTCGTGGCCTACTCCGGACCGGAGAACGGCAGCCGCGAGACCGCGAGCTACGTGCTGGAGAACGGCTCCGCCCGCTTCGTCCTCACCTCGGTCATCAAGCCGGCCACCCCCTGGGGCCACTTCCTCGCCCAGCACGTGGCCGAGCACGGCGACGGCGTCATCGACCTCGCCATCGAGGTCCCGGACGCGCGCGCCGCATACGCCTACGCCCTCGAACACGGCGCCCGCTCGGTGGCCGAGCCCTACGAGCTGAAGGACGAGCACGGCACCGTCGTCCTGGCCGCCATCGCCACCTACGGCGAGACCCGCCACACCCTCGTCGAGCGCACCGGCTACGACGGCCCCTACCTGCCCGGCTACACCGCCGCCGCGCCGATGGTCGAACCCCCCGCCCAGCGCACCTTCCAGGCCATCGACCACTGCGTCGGCAACGTCGAGCTCGGCCGCATGAACGAATGGGTCGGCTTCTACAACAAGGTCATGGGCTTCACGAACATGAAGGAGTTCGTGGGCGACGACATCGCGACCGAGTACAGCGCGCTGATGTCGAAGGTGGTGGCCGACGGCACCCTCAAGGTCAAGTTCCCGATCAACGAGCCCGCCATCGCCAAGAAGAAGTCCCAGATCGACGAGTACCTGGAGTTCTACGGCGGCGCCGGCGTCCAGCACATCGCGCTGAACACCAACGACATCGTGGCGACGGTCCGCACCATGCGCGCGGCCGGCGTGCAGTTCCTCGACACCCCGGACTCGTACTACGACACCCTCGGTGAGTGGGTCGGCGACACCCGCGTCCCCGTCGAGACCCTGCGCGAGCTGAAGATCCTCGCCGACCGCGACGAGGACGGCTACCTGCTGCAGATCTTCACCAAGCCGGTCCAGGACCGGCCGACCGTCTTCTTCGAACTCATCGAGCGGCACGGCTCGATGGGCTTCGGCAAGGGCAACTTCAAGGCGCTCTTCGAGGCGATCGAGCGCGAGCAGGCCAAGCGCGGCAACCTCTGAGTGGCGCGGGGGCGTGGCGAGCCCCTGCGACTCCTGAGGCCACTCTGCGCACCCTGTGAATTCGTCTGAAGCGCAACCAACACCGGTCGGCCGGGTATGTCCAGTCGTGCGGGGCGCCACGGGGGCGCCCCGCACGAGCGGGGGAGGGCAGGAGTGACCGACCGCTTCGACCTGACCGCACCGGCCGAGCGCTGGCTGTGGAAGAAGGGCACGCTGAAGGAGCCCACGCTGCTTCAGTCGTTCGCCTTCGACGAGGTCCACAAGCACCTGTACGTCCTTCAGCTCCGCCCGGGCGGCGGCCCGTCGGGCGACCTGTGCCTCAACCGGCTCGACTACCGGGGCAAGCGGCTGGGCCACATGTACCTGCGGGGCTTCGGACACGGCGTCACCATGGGCGTGCAGCACGCGCCCGACGGCACCGTGTGGATCTGGACCGAGGCCGACGCCGAGGACGGGTACGGCAGGGGCGTCACCCGCTTCCGCTTCTCCGCGGGCGCCGTCCGCACCCGCGACGACGTCAAGGTCCGCCACCCGGTCCCGGGCTCCACCTCCAACCAGCCGTCGCTCTGCACGGCCACGCGCCGCATCGCCGTGCGCCACCGCGTCGACGGCGAACCCCGCTACCGGGTATGGGACCTGGACGCGTTCGTCGCCCGCGACTACTCGGCCCCGATCGCCGACTTCCCGCAGACCGGCGCGCATCCCGACCCGACGATCCCGTTCCAGGGGTACGCCCTGCACGGCGACCACGTCTACCAGCTGGCCGGCACCGCGTACGACGCCAGGACCAACCCGCCCGCCCGGCGCGGCAACATCCACCTCTCCTGCCTCGACATCCGCACCGGCGAACTCCTCGACCGGCAGCGCACGGAGGCCGGCTACTCCCTCGACCACCGCGAACCGGAGGGCCTCGCCGTCCGTCACGGCTCCGGGGGCCGGCTGTGCCTGGGGCTGGGGTCGGGGAAGGTGGGGGAGCGCAGGTTCTCGATCTACTGCAAGCCCCGCGCGTAGGGCTGGGCCGGGCACGTCCCGCTCGCCACACGCCCCGGCGGCCCCCCGACTACCGCCGCCCCCGCTTCGCGTCCCCCGCGTCCCAGTCCGGCACGTCCCGCACCGACGGCTCCCCCAGCTCCCGCAACGCCGCCTCGGCCGCCGGCGCCCGCGTGGGCGAGAAGCCCGGATTGATCCGCAGTGCTTCCTGCAGATGCCGTCGCGCGGCCCCCGTCAGCTTCAGCTCCCGCTCGATCATCCCCCGGTGATACGCGTACAGCGCGCTGCGGACCGTGCCACCACGGGCCCGGTCGGTCGCCACCCTGGCGAACCTCAGCGCCTCCTTGTGCTCCCCGGCCCGGTGCAGCGCCCAGCCCAGCGCGTCGGCCACCGCGATCCCAGGCTGGCGCCGCCACTCGGCCCGCAGCCGCCGTACCGCGGACCCCGCGTCGCCGTGGTCCGCCTCGAAGCGGCCCAGCACCAGCTCCTCGTCCACCCCGCCGGCGGTACCCCGCGCCGCCCGCTCGCGCAGCAGGTCGTACTGCACCCGCGCCGCCTGCCCCAGCCCCAGCGACTCGTACAACTCGCCCAGCTCCAGGGCGTACTCGGGGCACGGCTGCTTGGCCAGAGCCACCCGGTAGGCGTTCAGCGCCTCCGTCGTACGGCCCATCGCCGCCAGCGTCCGCCCCTGCCCGGCGAGCGCGGCCCGCTGGTCGGGGTCGAGTCGCACCGCTTCCTGGAAGTGCCGCAGGGCCACGTCGAAGTCGCCCCGCTCGAAGGCGAGTTGACCGGCCCGTTCGAGGTACGCCGCCCGCTGCGCCGGGGCGTCGGCCGCCGCCGCCGCGTCGGACAGCGCCGCCGCCGCGTCCTCCCGCCGGCCCCGGTCCCAGTAGACGGCCGCCGCCCGTGCCCGCACCGCCGGGCCGGAGCGCAGCTCCAGCAGCCGGTCCAGGGCCCGCTCGGCCGCCTTGTACCGGCCCAGCCCCGTGTACGCGTCGATCAGCAGCGGATACGTCGTCCACCGTTTGCGGTCCACTTTCAGCGCCGCCTCGGCCCAGGTCCGCGCCGCCCCGAAGTCCCGCCGGGCGTTGGCCAGGGCCGCCATGCCGTCCAGCGCCTCGGCGTTCCTCGCGCGCACCTTCAGCGAGGTCCGCAGCGCCTTCTCGGCCTTCGGGTAGTACACCGGCTCCGCGGTCCGCCGCCCCTGCTCCACATACGCCGCCCCCAGCACCGCCCACGATCCCGCGTCCCCGGGACGCCTGCGCACCCGGGCCTCGCGCTCCTCGATCAGCACCGCCAGGTCGGGCAGCGCGGCCGGCACCCCCGTCGTCACCGCGGCCAGCGCCTGCGCCCCCGGTGCCGGCGCGGGCGCCGGCGACCCGTCAGGCCCCCACGGCAGCAGCGCCGACAGCCCGCCCAGCACGGCACACCCCGCCGCCGAGGCGATCAGCACCCGCCGCCGGACGAGCCGGCGGCGGCCCGGTGTGCCCTGCTCGTGCTCCGGGGCGTCGCTCCCCACGGTGTCGTCGTCGATGGCGCTCTTCTCCATGGCGCTCACTGTGCGTCAATACGACGACCACACCCCGCCGCCCGGCGTCCGGCGTACACGGGGTTCACACCGATGGCCCCGGGTGCCACGCTGTGATCATGAGCCGTACCGAAGCCGCACCCCACCAGGCCCACGGTGACCTCACCGAGCGGCTGCTCGCGGGTCTGCCCGCCGAGGCCGTCCTCACCGACCCCGACGTCACGGCCTCGTACGCCAACGACATGGCGAGCTTCTGCCCGGCCGGCGCCCCGGCCGTCGTCGTGCTGCCGCGCACCGTCGAACAGGTCCAGCACGTCATGCGCACCGCCACCGAACTGCGCGTCCCGGTGGTCCCGCAGGGCGCCCGCACGGGCCTGTCGGGCGCGGCCAACGCCACCGACGGATGCATCGTGCTGTCCCTGACCAGGATGGACCGCATCCTGGAGATCAACCCGGTCGACCGGATCGCCGTCGTCGAGCCCGGCGTCATCAACGCCGCCCTCTCGCGGGCGGTGGGCGAACACGGCCTGTACTACCCGCCGGACCCCTCCAGCTGGGAGATGTGCACCATCGGCGGCAACATCGGCACCGCCTCCGGGGGCCTGTGCTGCGTGAAGTACGGGGTGACGGCCGAGTACGTCCTCGGCCTGGACGTCGTCCTCGCCGACGGACGCCTGATGTCCACCGGCCGCCGTACGGCCAAGGGTGTCGCGGGATACGACATGACCCGTCTCTTCGTCGGCTCCGAGGGCTCGCTCGGCATCGTCGTACGGGCGGTCCTGGCGCTGAAGCCGCAGCCGCCCCAGCAGCTGGTGCTGGCCGCCGAGTTCGCCTCCGCGGCCGCCGCCTGCGACGCCGTGTGCCGGATCATGGCCGGCGGCCATGTCCCGTCCCTGCTCGAACTCATGGACCGTACGACGGTCAAGGCGGTCAACGCCATGGCGCACATGGGGCTGCCGGAGACCACCGAGGCCCTCCTCCTGGCCGCCTTCGACACCCCCGACCCCGCCGCCGACCTCGCCGCCGTGGGCACCCTGTGCGAGGTGGCCGGCGCCACCCAGGTGGTCCCCGCGGACGACGCGGCCGAGTCCGAACTCCTCCTCCAGGCACGCCGGTTGTCCCTCACGGCGCTCGAAGCGGTGCGGGGCGTGACGATGATCGACGACGTGTGCGTGCCGCGCTCCAGGCTGGGCGACCTGATCGAGGGCGTCGAGCGGATCGCCGAGAAACACCAGCTCACCATCGGGGTCGTCGCACACGCGGGCGACGGCAACACCCATCCGACCGTGTGCTTCGACGCGGCCGACACGGACGAGTCCCGGCGCGCCCGCGAGTCCTTCGACGAGATCATGGCCCTCGGCCTGGAACTCGGCGGCACGATCACCGGCGAGCACGGCGTGGGCGTGCTGAAGAAGGAGTGGCTGGCGCGCGAGATCGGCCCGGTCGGCATCGAGATGCAGCGGGGGATCAAGCAGGTCTTCGACCCGCTGGGCCTCCTGAACCCGGGCAAGCTGTTCTGACCCGTCCGCCGGGTACGGCTCACCGGGCGAGCAACTGGTCGAGCGCGTCGTCGATCCCCAATTGCTCGCCCTCCGCTCCCGGCGGCACCACCCGCAGCGTCCGCTCCAGCCAGGCCGACACCTGGGCCGCCGGCGCCTCCAGCAGGGCGTCCCCGTCCGGCGAACTCAGCGCCATCAGCACGACGCTGCGGCCCCCGGTCTTCGTCGGCCACACCCGTACGTCCCCGTGCCCACACGGCCGGAACACCCCCTCGACGAGCAGGTCGCGGGAGAACGTCCAGTCCACGGGGTGCTCGGAGGTGATGTGGAAGGTGACATGGACGGCGTACGGGTCGTCGCTGCGGTAGCTCAGCCGGGCCGGTACGGCGACGCTGCGCTCCGGCGACAGGATGAGCTTCAGCTCCAGTTCGCGCTCGATGACGGTGCGATGCATGGCGTGGGTGTCCTCTCCCGTGATGTGTGCCGGCCCTCGGAGCGGGCTCGTACGAGTGGAGAGGAAGCGGGGGGCGGATCATTACGCGGGTTCGCCGGACTTTTCCGGGGCCTGTTCTCCGGGCGCTTCCGGTGTGGTGAAGTACGTGTACGAGGTTGCCCGGAAAGGGGTGGGTCCCGCGGGACTGGCGGTGGATGTTGCGCCGGTCTGATAGATGTGGAGGCCCTCAACCGACCCTCGAGCAGATACCGGACGACGGACATGAGCGCCCCAACCCCGGCCCCCGGTGACGACAGGCCCCGCGAAGGGTATTACCCGGACCCGTCCATTCCTGGATATGTCCGGTACTGGAACGGCGCCTCCTGGGTGCCGGGCACCAGCCGTCCGGCACCGACCGACGGCGAGACGCTCAGCCCGCCGCCGGGCGCCCACCCTGACGGCCCCGCGTCCACGGCCGCTCCGGCGGCCTCGGTCGAGGAGACGGGCCCGCACTTCTTCGACGAGGACCCGGCCGCGGAGCCCGCACCGGACGGGGCGCAGCACGGCGGCCGCCCGGATCCCGCGTCCGCCTGGGGGGCCGACCCGTCGCGCCAGGCCGGTTTCGGCGGCGACCAGGACCACCGCGTCTCCTGGGGCGCCCAGCAGGGCGGTGACCCGAGGGACCCGCGCGCGGCGTCCGGCCGTGCCCAGCAGGGCGCCGCCCCGTCCGCCCGGGCGGAGGCGGACTCCGGCGACGTCGACTCCGGAAACACGTTCATGATGCGCAGACCCACGGCCGGGTCCGGTGAGGCACCCGCCGCCGGCACCCCGGGCCGGGCCGCCGCGAACATCCCCGGCCCCGGCGGCCCCGCGCCCGCCGATGGCACCATGGCCATCCGCGCGCTGTCCCCGCGCACCGGGCAGCAGGGCGGGGCGGCCGGGGCGCAGGCCGGGAGCACGGGCGCGTCCGCCGGTTCGGGCGCCGCACATACGGACGCGCACCGCCCGTCGGCGACCGGTGCCCCGCAGGGCCCCGGCTTCGGCGCCGGCAAGGCCGCCGCCGAGCGCGCCGCGGTGGCCCAGGCACAGGCCCAGGCGGGCGCTCAGGCCGCCGCCGCTCCGACGGCTCCGGCCGCCCCGCACCAGCCCTCCCCGAGCGTTCCCCAGCAGGCCGGCCCGCCGCCGGCGGCCGCCGGGTCCGCCGCGCCCATGGCTTCCGGTGCCGGCGGTGGGCAGTCCTCCTGGGCGCAGCAGGTCCACCGGCTCGCGGACCCGTCCGCCGACGACCAGCCGGTCGCCCCGTGGAAGCCGGTGCGCGAGGACCCCTTCGCGGCGGCCGCCCTGCGCCAGGCCGCCGCCCGCCCCGCGAACCTCGGCAAGCGGCTGGCCGCGCGCCTGGTGGACACCGTGGTGCTGGCCGCCGTCACCGCGGTGGCCGCCGTGCCGCTCGGCACCAGGGCGATCGACCACGTCAACGGCAAGATCGACGAGGCCAGGCTCTCCGGCCGGACGGTCACCGTCTGGCTGCTGGACGGGACCACGTCGGTGTATCTGGGGATCGTCCTCGCCGTCCTGCTGCTGTTCGGACTCCTCTACGAGGCGCTGCCCACCGCCAAGTGGGGCCGCACGCTGGGCAAGAAGCTGCTCGGCCTGGAGGTCCGGGACATCGAGGCCCACGAGCCCCCGCAGTTCGGCGCCGCCCTGCGCCGCTGGCTCGTCTACAGCGTCCCCGGCCTGCTGGTGGTCGGGGTCGTCGGTGTGCTGTGGTGCCTGTTCGACCGGCCGTGGCACCAGTGCTGGCACGACAAGGCGGCGCGTACGTTCGTCGCGGGGTGACCGCGTACGGCGTACGGCCTGGTTGATCTCGTACCCCGGACGGCCCCGCGCCGGATGCGAAGCCGCGGGGTTCGCGGTCGACTCGGGCCATGAGCAGCGAACCGCCTCCCGGCCCCGGCCAGCAGCCCCCGGAAGACGACCCGTTCAGGAAGCAGCCGCCGCAGCCGGGCGGCTCGGATACGCCGTATGGCGAGCAACCGCCGTACGGCGGCCAGTCCCCGCCCCCGCCCGGCGGCGGGGGCGGACCGTACGGCGGCGGTCCCTACGGTGGTGGCGGCCCCTACGGGGGCGGTGACCCGTACGGCGGCGGTGGCGGCCCCGCCGACCCGCTCGCCGGGATGCCGCCTCTGGCCGACAGTGGCAAGCGCACGCTGGCGCGCATCATCGACATGATTCTGGTGGGCGTCGTCGTCTGGCTGCTCACCTGGGGCTTCGGCGTCACGGAGTACGACGTGGACACCGGCGACGTGGAATACGGCAAGTCCTTCGTGCAGTCACTCGTCGCCGCCGTGCTCTTCATCGGCTACGACACCGCCATGACCGTCCGGTCGGGACAGACGCTCGGCAAGAGGCTGCTCAACATGCGGGTGGCCAACCTCGACAACGGCGCCACGCCGTCCGTGCAGACCGCGCTGATCCGCGCGGCGGTGCTGTGGATCCCGTTCGCCTTCTGCTGCGCCTGTATCTGGACCGCCATCGCGGGCGGCTGGAGCTACTTCGACCGGCCCTACAAGCAGGGCCTGCACGACAAGGCGGCGAAGACGGTGGTGGTCAGCGTCTGACGCGGGCCGTCAGGACTGCGTCAGCACGGGCTCCTCGGTCTGTTCGGACCGGTCCGTTTGGGCGGCGGACCTGCGGACCGCCACCACCCGGGACCTTTGGGGCATGGGCACCGTCATGGCGACCAGCAGTCCCAGCAGGAGCGCCGCGACGGCGATGATCGCGATCCCCGCGCCCGAACTCGTCTGGGAGAGCAGGAGCATGGCGAGCGTCGAGAAGATCACGGTGCACGAGCCGTAGGCGAGCTGTGCGGCAGTCGGACGAGGCATGATCATCGTGTCCTCGGAATCAGGGGTGCACGGGGGTCTCGGCCTGGCTTTCCGCCGATGTCCGGGCGTTCCGCCATCCGACTCTAACCGCGTGCATGCCCGAGGGGAACAAACAGTAAGCGTGACCTGACCAACAGTGCCGGTGCACGGGGGGCGCACGGAGTCATGGCGTCCACCAAGTGGACGGCGCCGCGCGCCCGTTGGTGAAAGACCGTTGTCCGCTAAATGAATCACCGGCTCCGCATAGTGCAATTGACCTGTCCAAGTCAAGGTCTGTCTTTTCTCGTTAACCTCTAGTCAAATGTCGTCACTTGACTACACGCGTTGATCGGCGCGCGCGGACCCTCCATGACCAGGATCCTTCATTCCGCGCGCCCGCACGCGGGGGAGGAAGCAAGTGACCAGCAGACCCTGGACGTTCAGAGCGGCGGCTACCACCGTCGCGCTCGCGACGGCCGCGGCGACCTTCTCGACCTATGCGGTGGCGCAGGCCGACGAGGGAACGTCGAAGGCTCCCGTGGAGCGGCACGACCCGGCGGAACACAATCACGTCGACCACGACCTGGAAGGGCCCCTGAGCAAAACTCAGGAGGCGCAGCGCGAAGAAGCCCTGAACCAGGTCATATCCGGCGAAGCGAAGGTGACCAAGCGCGAAGGCTCGCAGGTCGTCCGGCTCAAGAGCAAGAAGGGCGACAGCAAGTACGTCGAGCTGGGCCGCGAGAAGACCGACAAGATCTTCACGATCCTGGTCGAGTTCGGCGACAAGATCAGCGAGTTCGGCGGCACGCCCGGCCCGCTGCACAACCAGATAGCCAAGCCGGACCGCAAGAAGGACAACTCCACGGCCTGGAAGGCCGACTACAACCAGAAGCACTTCGAGGACCTGTACTTCGGCACCGGCAAGAAGACCGAGTCGGTCAAGAAGTACTACGAGAAGCAGTCCTCCGGCCGCTACTCGGTCGAGGGCGAGGTCTCCGACTGGGTCAAGGTCCCCTACAACGAGGCCCGCTACGGCAACAACGCCTGCGGCCAGACCAACTGCTCCAGCGTCTGGAACGTCGTCAGCGACGGTCTGAACGCGTGGGTCTCCCAGCAGAAGGCGGCTGGGAAGACCGACGCCGAGATCAAGGCGGACGTCAAGCAGTTCGACCAGTGGGACCGCTACGACTTCGACGGCGACGGCGACTTCAACGAGTCCGACGGCTACATCGACCACTTCCAGATCGTGCACGCCGGTGAGGACGAGTCCGCGGGCGGCGGCGCGCAGGGCGAGGACGCGATCTGGGCCCACCGCTGGTACGCGTTCGGCACCGACGCGGGTGCCACCGGCCCCGAGGGCAACAAGCTGGGCGGCGCGAAGATCGGCGACACCGGCGTCTGGGTCGGCGACTACACGGTCCAGCCGGAGAACGGCGGACTCGGCGTCTACGCCCACGAGTACGGCCACGACCTCGGTCTGCCGGACCACTACGACACCGCGGGCGGCGAGAACTCCACCGGGTTCTGGACGCTGATGTCCTCCGGTTCCTGGCTCGGCACCGGCAAGAACGAGATCGGTGACCTGCCCGGCGACATGACCGCCTGGGACAAGATGCAGCTGGGCTGGCTGAAGTACGACACGGCCAAGGCCGGCACGCACTCGTGGCACAAGCTCGGCGTCGCCGAGTACAACACGAAGCACAAGCAGGCCCTCGTGGTCGAGCTGCCCAAGAAGAAGGTCACCACGCCGATCGTGGAGCCGGCTCAGGGCGCGAACCAGTGGTGGAGCGGCAGCGGCGACAACCTGTCCAACACCCTGACCCGTTCCGTGGACCTCACGGGCAAGTCCGCCGCCTCGCTCACCCTCGACGGCTGGTGGGACATCGAGGCGGGCTACGACTACCTCTACACCGAGGCTTCCACCGACGGCGGCGCCAACTGGACGGCCCTCGACGGTACGGCGGACGGCGTGGCCCTCGGCAAGGACGCCAGCGGCAAGCCGGCGCTCGACGGCTCCTCGCAGACGCACAAGAAGCTGGTCTTCCCGCTCGACGCCTACGCCGGCAAAAAGATCGACCTGCGCTTCCGCTACCAGACGGACGGTGGAGTGGCCCAGAAGGGCTTCGCGGCCGACGAGATCACCGTGACCGCCGACGGCACGGCCCTGTTCTCCGACAACGCCGAGACCGCGGACGCCGCTTGGACGAAGAAGGGCTTCGCCCGCATCGGCGCGTCCATCACGGACGACTACGCGCAGTACTACATCGCCGAGAACCGTCAGTACGTGTCGTACGACAAGACCCTGAAGACGGGCCCGTACAACTTCGGCTTCTCGAAGTCCCTTCCGGACTGGGTGGAGCACTACGCGTACCAGAACGGCCTGTTGATCTGGAAGTGGGACACCTCCCAGCAGGACAACAACACCAGCCAGCACCCCGGTACCGGCCTGGTCCTGCCGATCGACTCCCACCCGACCGTGATGAAGTGGTCCGACGGCACCCTGATGCGCAACCGCATCCAGTCGTACGACTCGCCGTTCAGCAAGTTCCGCACGGACGGCATGTGGCTGCACAACGCGGACGTCGCGACCAAGATCCCGTCGAGTGCCGGGGTGCCGGTCTTCAACGACCACACCAGCACGTACTACGACGCGACGAACCCGGCCGCGGGCGTCAAGATCACTGACACCAACACCAAGATCAAGATCCTCAAGGAGGCGAAGGACGGCTCGACGATCGAGCTCGAAGTCGCCCCTGCGGTGAAGTAAACAGCGTTTTCGCAGGTCAGAGCATGATCGGCGGTGACCCCCTGGCGGGGTTGCCGCCGATCGTGTTTAGGTGCACCCTGTGCTTCCGTTATTGACACCGGCGCCGACGCCGGCCCCGACCCTGACCTCGACACCGAATCGCACGGGGGTGTGACCGCATGGCCGCAGGAGGTTTCTGCAAGCTGCCGACCGGCAGCGTGGTGGTGGCGCTGAACCTGCCCAGACCCACCGCCCACGGCACGGGCTGCGTCCGTGTCCTCGTCCACGCCCAGAACCGCGCCCGAGCCCTGACCAGGCTCCGCAACCTGGGCATGCGCGCCGTCTACCTGCGCGGCAACGCCGCCCCGCCGACCCCGGACGAGATCACGGCGGTCCTGCACCACCCTGACGGCCTGATATGGCGCACGGCCCCCGACAACGGTGTCGGCACGGTCCCCGGCCCGGAGCTGGCCCAGGAACTGTGGCACCCGATCAGGGCCCTGCTGAGGCGCCCGGCGGCAACGCCCTAGCAGAGACCCTCACGGCGCGCCCCAGGCGATGCGCGGCACTGGGGCGCTGAGCCGACCTGTGGACACCGGCGAGCGTGCGCTCACGCCGTCAGGGGCGCGGGGAACTGCGCGACCAGCCACGACGCACCGGCACCCGCCCACGGCGATGCACGCCGCTGAGCCGGCCTGTGGGGACACCGGCGAGGGTGCGCTCACGCCCTGGGGGCGCGGGGAACTGCGCGACCAGCCACGACGGCGCCGGGCCCGGCTGACGGCACATCGCGGCACCCCCAGCGGAGCGTCGTCGCGGGGAACTGCGCGACCAGCCACGACGGCGCCGGGCCCGGCTGACGGCACATCGCGGCACCCCCAAGCGGAGCGCGGACGCGGCTACGCGACGACCGGCTTCCCGGTCAGTTCCACGCCCGCCTCGCGCAGCTCCTCCAGCGCCCGCTCCGTGGTCTCCGTGGCCACCCCGGCCGTCAGGTCCAGCAGGACCTGCGCCCGGAAGCCCTCCCGCACCGCGTCCAGCGCGGTCGCGCGCACGCAGTGGTCCGTGGCGATGCCCACCACGTCCACCTCCGAGACCTCCCTGGCCCGCAACCAGTCGCCCAGCTTCACGCCGTGCTCGTCGGCGCCCTCGAACCCGCTGTACGCCGCCGCGTACGCCCCCTTGTCGAAGACGGCGTCGACCGCGCCGGAGGCGACCGCGGGGGCGAAGTTCGGGTGGAAGCCGACACCCTCGGTGCCCGCGACGCAGTGGGCCGGCCAGGAGTGCGCGAAGTCGGGGTTGGTGGAGAAGTGCCCGCCGGGCGCGATGTGGTGGTCACGAGTGGCCACGACGTGCTGGTAGCCGGACCCGGCCGCCTGCCCGATCAGCTCGGTGACGGCGGCGGCCACGTCGGCACCGCCGGCCACCGCGAGGCTGCCCCCCTCGCAGAAGTCGTTCTGCACGTCTACGACGATCAAGGCGCGGCGCATGGTCGGTGTCCTTCGGTTATGGACGCGGAGGTCGGGACGGTGAATGGGTGCGGGCCCGGCCGTGAACTTCCGAGCCTAGAGACTTCCCGTTCGGTACGGGAGGGGGCATGGGGTGAGCATGCCGGGCGCGCTCGCTTCACGCCCCCGCCGGGCTCCCCGAGCGCCCGTTGACATACTCCGTGGGAATGACGGGTTCCCCTCGCGACAGCTGCGTCGCGGACAGCGGCAGGTTCGCCCGGGCGGCCGTGTGCCGGTCCCGTACGACGTCCAGCGGCTCCCGGCCCAGCACGTCACCCCCCTTGACCAGCTCGACCAGCAGCTGCCGTTCGGCGAGCTCGGGCGGAACCGTCCCGGTGCCGATGACCTCGGCCTCCGCGACGCCGTACTCGTCGAGGCGGCGCGCGGCCCACTTGCGGCCGCCGACGGAGGTCTTGCCGCCGGTGGACTTCTTCGCCACCGCCACCATCGGCGCCCCGGGGTCGGCCGACTCGGCGCGGGCGACCAGCTTGTAGACCATCGAGCTGGTGGGGTGCCCGGACCCGGTCACCAGCTGGGTGCCGACGCCGTACGCGTCCACCGGCGCCGCCGCCAGCGAGGCGATGGCGTACTCGTCCAGGTCGGAGGTCACGATGATCTTCGTGTTCGTCGCGCCCAGCTCGTCCAGCTGCTGCCGCACCCGGTGCGCGACCAGCAGCAGGTCGCCCGAGTCGATGCGGACGGCGCCCAGCTCGGGCCCGGCGACCTCCACGGCCGTACGGACCGCCTCGGTGACGTCGTAGGTGTCCACGAGCAGCGTGGTGCCGCGGCCCATGGAGTCCACCTGGGCCTGGAAGGCGTCCCGCTCGCGGTCGTGCAGCAGAGTGAAGGCGTGGGCGCTGGTGCCGACGGTGGGGATGCCGTAGCGGAACCCGGCGGCCAGGTCGGAGGTGGAGGTGAAGCCGCCGAGGTAGGCGGCCCGGGAGGCGGCGACGGCGGCCAGCTCGTGGGTGCGCCGGGCGCCCATCTCGATGATCGGGCGGTCACCCGCGGCCGACGCCATGCGGGAGGCGGCCGCGGCTATGGCGGAGTCGTGGTTGAGGATGGAGAGGATCACGGTCTCCAGCAGCACGCACTCGGCGAAGGTGCCCTCGACCCGCATGATCGGCGAGCCGGGGAAGTACACCTCCCCCTCGGGATAGCCCCAGATGTCGCCGGAGAAGCGATAGCCCGCGAGCCAGTGAAGGGTCTCGTCGTCGACGATCCTGCGCTCGCACAGGAAGCCGAGGACGCCCTCGTCGAACCGGAAGTTCTCCACGGCGTCCAGCACCCGCCCGGTGCCCGCCACGACGCCGTAGCGCCGACCGTTCGGCAGCCGCCGGGTGAAGACCTCGAACACCGACCGTCGCTCGGCGGTGCCCGCCTTCAGGGCGGCTTGCAGCATCGTGAACTCGTACTGATCCGTGAAGAGCGCCGTCGAGGGGACGTCCACCGGCAGCCCAAGGTCCGCTGTGTTCATGAGGGGGATGGTACCCCCATTTCGTCAGTCTGACGATTTCGGGGGCGGGGCGTCCGCTCCTGCCTCAACGCACGCGTTGCGCAGCCCGTTTGTGCGACCGCGCCCCTCGGGTGGCAGCATGGGCTGTGTGACGTCACCCGCTCCCCTTGAGATCGAACGCACCGAGTCGGCGGAGGAAGTCTTCGCCGTACCTGAGCCCGACGTCCCCTGGGTCACGATCGTCCACAACGACCCTGTCAACCTCATGAGCTACGTGACGTACGTCTTCCAGACGTACTTCGGCTACTCCAAGGACAAGGCCACCAAGCTCATGCTCGATGTCCACCACAAGGGCCGGGCGGTCGTCTCCAGCGGCACTCGTGAGGAGATGGAACGCGACGTGCAGGCCATGCACGGCTACGGCCTGTGGGCCACCCTCCAGCAGGACCGGAAATGACCCGACCCGCCTCGCAGGACCGGAAGTAGCGAATCTCCTCCATGCCAGGAACCTTCGAACCGCTCCCCGGCGGCGGCGCGGCCGTCGCTCTCGACGACGTCGAGATCTCCATCATCCGGTCGCTGGCCGTCCAGCTCCTGGAGCTCATCGGCCCCGGCCCCGCCGAGGACGCCTCCGGCGACCCCCTCGCCGAGCTGTTCGCCGAGGGTCCGAGCGAGCCGCCGGCCGACCCGGTGCTCAAGCGCCTGTTCCCGGATGCCTACAGCGACCCCGAGGGCACCCCGCAGGCCGCGGAGGCCGAGGAGCAGCGGGCGTACTCCGCGGAGTTCCGTCGCTACACCGAGAACGACCTGCGTGCAGGCAAGCGCGACAAGGCGCTCGCGGTGGTCCGCTCCCTGGACGCGCTCAGCGCCGCCTCCGCCGGAGAGGGCGGCGCGGTGCTCAAGCTCTCCCCCGAGGAGTCCCGGCAGTGGCTCGGCGCCCTCAACGATCTGCGGCTGGCCATCGGCTCGCGGCTGGAGATCACCGATGAGGACGACACCGACCTGCTCTACCGGCTCCCGGACGAGGACCCGCGCAAGCCGATGGTGATGGCGTATCTGTGGCTGGGCGGGCTCCAGGAGACACTCGTCGAGACGCTGATGCCATGAATCGCGATGGTTTTGTGACCACATGTGGTGATTCTGTGTTCGCTCAGAGGACGCTCAAATCCGAATAACGATCCTGTCAACGCCGTCGCCCTCTATGGGCGGCGGCGGTTCGTTTGTCCGGTTCTTCTTGTGTGATGCGCCACATGTCCCGGACCCGATCACTGTCACGGCCGTGATAAATCTTCACGACCGCCCGGCGAACACCACCCGAATGTTCGGCCGGGTGCGCCATGTGGCCGGCGGATCGCCGACCAGGCACGGGTGGGCCCCGCGGCCCGCCCAACTCCATCAATCCGGGGGGATCGAGACCCGATCCGAGGCCGACGAAAGGCCCGGGTCGGCATGGAGAAAGGCGCACTACACATGACCTCTTCGAAGGTCACTGACACGCAGGCCGCCGAAGCCCCCGAGGAGGGGTACGAGCGCGGTCTCGGCAGCCGTCAGGTCCAGATGATCGCGATCGGCGGCGCCATCGGCGTCGGCCTGTTCATGGGTGCCGGAGCGAACATCGCCAAGGCCGGCCCCAGCATCATCCTCATGTACGCCCTCGCGGGCGTCGTCATCTTCTTCATCATGCGGGCCCTGGGCGAGCTGCTCCTCTACCGGCCCGTCTCCGGCTCCTTCGCCGAGTACGCCCGCGAGTTCCTCGGTCCGTTCTTCGGCTTCGTCACGGGCTGGACGTACTGGCTCATGTGGGTGGTCACCGGCATGGCCGAGCTCACGGCCGCCGCGATCTACATCCACTTCTGGTTCCCGGAGATCCCGCAGTGGGTCAGCGCCCTGGTGTTCCTGGTGGTGCTCTTCGGCGTCAACCTGATCTCCGTCAAGATCTTCGGCGAGGTCGAGTTCTGGTTCTCGATGATCAAGGTCACGGCCATCATCGGCATGATCGTCATCGGTCTCGGCGTGCTCACCCTCGGCTTCTCCGACGCCGGTGACACCGCTACCGTCTCCAACCTCTGGGCGCACGACGGCTTCTTCCCCAACGGCATCGGCTCCAGCCTGATGACCCTCCAGGGCGTCATGTTCGCCTACCTCGCCGTCGAGCTCGTCGGCGTCACCGCGGGCGAGTCCGAGAACCCCGAGAAGACCCTGCCCAAGGCCATCAACACCCTGCCGTGGCGCATCATCGTCTTCTACGTCGGCGCGCTCCTCGTGATCCTCTCCGTCGTGAAGTGGACCGAGTTCTCCGCCGGCGAGAGCCCCTTCGTGCACGCCTTCGGCAAGATCGGCATCCCGCTCGCCGCGGGCATCGTCAACTTCGTCGTGCTCACCGCGGCTCTGTCGTCCTGCAACTCGGGCATGTACTCCACCGGCCGTATGCTGCGCGACCTGGCCTCCAACAGCGAGGCGCCGCAGGCGTTCGGCAAGCTCAACGCCCGCAAGACGCCCGCCGTCGGCATCACGGTCTCCGTGGCGCTCATGGGCATCGGCGTGGTCCTGAACTACGTCGTCCCGGAGAAGGCGTTCCTCTACGTCACCTCCGTCGCCACCGCGGCCGGCATCTGGACCTGGATGATGATCCTGGTCAGCCACATCCGCTACCGCGCCGCGGTCGACGCGGGCCGGCTGCGCGCCTCGTCCTTCCCCGCTCCCGGCGGTGCGCTCTTCAGCTGGGTGGCACTGCTCTTCCTCATCGGCGTGACCTGCATGATCGCGTACGACAAGGACGCGCGGATCTGCCTGTACGTCGCGGCCGGCTGGGCCGTCGCCCTCGGCGTCGGCTGGAAGGTCCTCAAGAGCCGCAACCCGCAGCTCGCCGCTCGCGGCGGCGAGGAGCCGGAGCTCGAGAAGGTCGGCTGACCCGAGACCGTGGACGTCCAGCCGGCAGAGGGCACTCGTGGCGCCCTCTGCCGGCTGCCGCTCAGGACGTCCACACTCAGGACGTCCCCGCGTCCGGCATGTGGGCCGTCCCGTACCACTCCTCGGTACGGGACGGCCCATCTGCTTATCCTGACCGCATGCTGACCATCACCCAGGCCCTCGTCGACCAGATCGTCGCCCACGCGCGCAAGGACCACCCCGACGAGGCGTGCGGCGTCGTCGCCGGGCCGGCCGGCTCGGACCGCCCCGAGCGCTTCATCCCCATGCTGAACGCCGCCATGTCGCCGACGTTCTACGAGTTCGACTCCGGGGACCTGCTCAAGCTCTACCGCGAGCTGGACGACCGCGACGAGGACCCGGTGGTCATCTACCACTCCCACACGGCGACCGAGGCCTACCCGTCCCGCACCGACATCTCCTACGCCAACGAGCCCGGCGCCCACTACGTCCTGGTCTCCACCGCCGACACCGACGGCCTCGGCGACTTCCAGTTCCGCTCCTTCCGGATCGTCGACGGCGAGGTCACCGAGGAGGAGGTCAAGGTCGTCGAGGCCTACTGATCCACGTCCCGCCGGAACGACCGCCTGAACAGCGCGGTCTCACTCTCCGACCCAGATCCGTCCGAGATGTGGGATCGCCTTCCAGAACCCGGACCGGGAATCGATACGATGACCCCATGGTTTCCCACGACGTGAGCGAAAAGACGCCGGGCATGCTGCTCGTGGCGCGGCTGCACGTCGACCTGTGCAGGCTCGCCAGCGCCATCTGTTGACGCGACACCCTGCCGCCGTACGGCCGTGAGCCGCGGCGCTGCACACACGCACCACCCTGCTGCACTTGCGCTGCCGCGCGCCCCCGACTGACTACTCCCGACAGGAGCCCTGAGCCATGGCCATCGAGGTCCGCATCCCGACCATCCTCCGCACGTACACCGACGGTCAGAAGGCGGTGGAGGGCAGCGGTGACACCCTCGCCGACCTGTTCACCGACCTCGAAACCCGGCACACGGGCATCCAGGCACGCATCGTCGACGGCGACCAGCTGCGCCGCTTCGTCAACGTGTACCTGAACGACGAGGACGTCCGCTTCCTCGACGGCATCAACACCAAGCTGTCGGACGGCGACAACGTCACGATCCTGCCGGCCGTGGCCGGCGGCATGGCCTGAGGGCCCTGACCTCCGATGCGTTACGACTCCCCGTTGGCCGCGGTCGGCAACACCCCGCTGGTGTGCCTGCCGCGGCTCTCGCCGTCCGCCGACGTCCGCATCTGGGCCAAGCTGGAGGACCGCAACCCCACCGGCTCGGTCAAGGACCGCCCCGCGCTGCACATGATCGAGCAGGCGGAGAAGGACGGCCGTCTCACGCCGGGCTGCACCATCCTGGAGCCCACCAGCGGCAACACCGGCATCTCGCTGGCCATGGCCGCCAAGCTCAAGGGCTACCGCATGGTGTGCGTGATGCCCGAGAACACCTCGCAGGAACGCCGTGACCTGCTCGGCATGTGGGGCGCGGAGATCATCTCGTCCCCCGCCGCGGGCGGCTCCAACACCGCCGTACGCGTCGCCAAGGAACTCGCGGCCGAGCACCCCGACTGGGTGATGCTCTACCAGTACGGCAACCCCGACAACGCGGGCGCCCACTACGCGACGACCGGCCCGGAGATCCTCGCCGACCTCCCCTCGGTCACCCACTTCGTCGCCGGCCTCGGCACCACCGGCACCCTGATGGGCGTCGGCCGCTACCTGCGCGAACACAAGCCGGACGTGAAGATCGTCGCCGCCGAGCCGCGCTACGACGACCTCGTCTACGGCCTGCGCAACCTCGACGAGGGCTTCGTGCCCGAGCTGTACGACGCCTCCGTCCTGACCACCCGCTTCTCGGTCGGCTCGGCCGACGCGGTCACCCGCACCCGTGAGCTCCTGCAGCAGGAAGGTATCTTCGCGGGCGTCTCCACCGGAGCCGCGCTGCACGCCGCGATCGGCGTGGGCAACAAGGCGCTGAAGGCGGGTCAGTCCGCCGACATCGTGTTCGTCGTCGCCGACGGCGGCTGGAAGTACCTCTCGACCGGCGTCTACACCGCGGCGACGACGGAAGAGGCCATCGAGACGCTCCAGGGCCAGCTCTGGGCGTGAGCCGGCCCTCCGGCTCGGGGGCCGCGAGGCCCTGACGGGGCGAGTGACGGCGCCCCGGGGTCCGTCGTTCGGATCAGGCCTGCTGGAGCAGGACGCCGTCTTCCGGCCGACCCGAGCGGGGCGTGCCACGCCCCGCGGCGCCGGCACGATCCGAACGAAAGGCCCTATGTCGCGAGGTGACGGACCTGGTCCCACACGATCGGGTCCATCACCCCCACCCGCCGCCGGAAGTCCCACACCGGCACGTGGCGCAGCTCTGCCGTCTCCAGAAAGCTCGCCCGCCCTCGGGCGTCCCCGACCGAACCCGGCGGCAGCGGGATGACCCCGTGCCGCTCGTCGCGGTACTTGCTGGTGATCTTGGCGACGGTGACCTGCTGCCCGCGCACCGCGAGCACCAGACACGGCCGGTCCTTCGCCCCCGGCCCGTCCTCGTACGGCACGTTCGCCCACCAGATCTCCGCGGGCTCCGGCCGACGCGCCGGAGCACGCCCCCCGGCCCGCCCCTGAGGCCGCCCGGGCGGCCGGGTCCGCCGCCCCTGGGGCCGCCGCCCGCGCCCCCACCCGTCGACGAGCGTGGCGACCAGCGCCAGCAGTACCACCGCCGCGAGCGCGAGCCACCAGGACGTGTCCATAGGGACGAAGGTACCGGCGCGCACACACCCGCGCGCGCTTTCTCTCACGCCTCACACTCCCCGCTTCCAGCCGAACGCGTGACACCACAGGTGAGTTCCCCCACAACAGCCCTTGGCGGAGGAGCGACCGGAGGTTTTGCGCCTTACGCTCGACAAACCGCACGACCCCCGACGCCAAAGTTCCCGATCCTCTCATTTTCCGCCAGCGGAGGTTTCTGTTTCATGAAGCTCACCGTCGTCGGCTGCTCGGGGTCGTTCCCGTCCGCGGAATCGGCCTGTTCGAGCTACCTCGTCGAGGCCGACGGCTTCCGGCTGCTTCTCGACCTGGGCAACGGCGCCCTCGGCGAGCTGCAGCGCCACTGCGGTCTCTACGACCTCGACGCGATCTTCCTCAGTCATCTGCACGCCGATCACTGCATCGACATGTGCGCGTACTTCGTGGCGCGCTACTACCGGCACGACGGCGGCCGCTGCGGCCCCATCCCGGTCTACGGACCCGAGGGCACGGAACAGCGCCTGACCACCGCCTACGCCGACACCCCCACCGCCTCGTCCATGAGCGAGGTCTTCGACTTCCACACGGTCAAGCCGTCCACCTTCGAGATCGGCCCGTTCACGGTGCACACGGAACGCGTGGCCCATCCGGTGGAGGCGTACGGCATCCGCATCGAGCACGGCGGCAAGGTCCTGACCTACTCCGGTGACACGGGCATCAGCACCGCCCTGGACGAACTCGCCCTCGACGCCGACCTCTTCCTGTGCGAGGCAGCCTTCACGCACGGCAAGGAGGACATCCCCGACCTGCACCTCAACGGCCGCGAGGCCGGGCAGACAGCCGCCCGCGCGGGTGTGCGCCGCCTGGTCCTCACCCACATCCCGCCGTGGACCGACCCCCAGATCAACCTGGCCGACGCGCGCGCGGTCTACGACGGTCCGGTGGAGCTGGCGGCGCCGAGGCAGACGTACGAGATCTAGTAGAGGCGGATGTACGGGGTTCGGGCCCGTACGTGCGCGAAGGCCCCGGAACCTTCCCGGTTCCGGGGCCTTCGTCGTGCCGTGGCGCTCACGCCTTGGTGAGGTCCTCGACCTCCTCCTCGGGCTCGCGGCCCGGGGTGGCCAGGTTCCACTTGGTGATGGCGAAACGGAAGACGGAGTAGTAGACGGCGGCGAAGACCAGGCCGACCGGGATGATCATCCAGGGCTTGGTGGCCAGGCTCCAGTTGAGGAAGTAGTCGATCGCGCCGGCCGAGAAGCTGAAGCCGTGGTGGACGCCCAGGGCCCAGGTGACGGCCATCGAGAGGGCGGTCAGCACCGCGTGGATGACGTACAGCACCGGGGCGATGAACATGAACGCGAACTCGATCGGCTCGGTGATGCCGGTGACGAACGAGGTCAGCGCGAGCGACATCATCATGCCGCCGACGGCCTTGCGGCGCTCGGGCCGGGCGCAGTGCGTGATGGCCAGGGCGGCGGCCGGGAGCGCGAACATCATGATCGGGAAGAAGCCCGTCATGAACTGGCCGGCGGTCGGGTCACCGTGGAAGAAGCGCGGCAGGTCACCGTGCCAGACAGCGCCCGCGGAGTCCTTGAAGGATCCGATCTCCTGCCAGGCCACGGTGTTGACGAACTGGTGCATGCCGACCGGGAGCAGCGCGCGGTTGATGGCGCCGAAGACGGCCGCGCCCGCGGCGCCGAGGCCGGTCATCCACTCGCCGAAGCTGGTGATCACGTCACCGACGGGCTCCCAGACCAGGCCGAAGAAGACACCGACAGCGGTGCCGATGAAGGCCATCAGGATCGGGACCAGACGGCGGCCGTTGAAGAAGCCCAGCCAGTCGGGGAGCTTGGTGCGGTGGAATCGCTGCCAGGTGACGGCGGCGATCAGGCCCATCACGATGCCGCCGAGCACCTTGGGATCGTTGTACGTCGCAGCGACGTCCGCGCCCTTGGTTATCTTGGCCTCGGTGATCGGGAACGCGGTCAGCACGTTCTTGTACACCAGGAAGCCGACCAGCGCCGCCAGCGCCGTGGAGCCGTCGGCCTTCTTGGCGAAGCCGATGGCGATGCCCACGCAGAACAGCAGCGGCAGGTTGGCGAAGACGGCATCGCCGGCCGTCATGAAGACGGCGGCGACCTTGTTCCAGCCGAGACCGTCCTTGCCGAACACGTCGTCCTGGCCCAGGCGCAGCAGGATGCCCGCCGCCGGCAACACGGCAATGGGCAGCTGCAGGCTGCGGCCGACCTTCTGCAGGCCCTGGAAAAGACCGGATCCCCACTTCTTCGTGGGGGCCGCCG
This sequence comes from Streptomyces sp. NPDC001920, assembly GCF_053594495.1. NCBI lineage: Bacteria > Bacillati > Actinomycetota > Actinomycetes > Kitasatosporales > Streptomycetaceae > Streptomyces > Streptomyces sp. NPDC001920. Next base: position 204,701 of record NZ_JBSFEP010000008.1, on the reverse strand, counting down.
ATGCGGTGGCGGTGCTCATAGACTTCCTCCATCGGGTGGTGGTCTACACCACTCAGTGGTGTAGACCTGTTGTAGCACGATGAAGGTGAGATAAGGAACCCGCGATTCCCAAGGGTTTTCCCGACCGTTACCAGGCCCTTTTAGATCTTTGTGACGTCCTCGACCTCGTCCTCCGGCTCCCTGCCCGGAGTCCTGAGATCGAACCTGGTGATCGCGAAACGGAAGATCCCGTAATAGACGACCGCGAAGCACAGACCGATCGGAATGATCGCCCAAGGCCTCGTCGCCAGATTCCAGTTGATGACGTAGTCGATCAGCCCGGCCGAGAAGCTGAAACCGTCGTGCACGCCGAGCCCCCACGTCACCGCCATCGACACCCCCGTCAACAGGGCGTGCACCACGTACAGGAGCGGAGCGACGAACAGGAACGAGTACTCGATCGGTTCCGTGATCCCCGTGACGAACGACGTCAGCGCCACCGACGTCATCAGACCCCCGACCTCCTTGCGGCGACTCGGTCTGGCGCAGTGCGTGATGGCGAGGGCCGCCGCCGGCAACGCGAACATCATGATCGGGAAGAACCCCGAGGTGAACTGACCCGCGTCCGGGTCGCCCGCGAGGAACATGTTGATGTCCCCGTGCACCACCTCCCCGTCCGGCGTGGTGTAGCTGCCGAACTGGAACCAGATCGGCACGTTCAGGAACTGATGCAACCCGACCACCAGCAACGCGCGGTTGGCGACGCCGAACACACCCGCACCCCACGCACCCAGGTCGCTCATCCAGTCGCTGAAACTCTCCAGCGCGTCCCCGACCGGCGGCCACACCCACAGACACAACGCGGCGAACCCGATCGCCACGAACGCCATGATGATCGGGACCAGCCGCCGCCCGTTGAAGAAGCCCAGCCAGTCCACCAGCCGCGTGCGGTGGTAACGCTGCCAGAAGAAGGCCGCCAGCAGACCGACGACGATGCCGCCGAACACACCCGGGTTCTGGTACTCGTACGCACTCACCGTCCCGTCGGCCGCCGCACAGCCGATGTCGGTGACCTCCCTCGTCCCCGCCGGACAGTCCTCCGGGAACTCACGCAGCACGTTGTAGTAGACGAGGAACCCCACCACCGCCGCCAGCGCCGTCGAGCCGTCCGCCTTCTTCGCCATGCCGATGGCCACGCCGACGCAGAACAGCAACGGCAACCCCAGCGAGCCGTCCAGCAGCGCACCACCCGCGCCGTCCATCACCTTCGCGACGTTGTCCCAGCCCAGCCCGTCGTCCCCGAACACATCCGGCTGCCCCAGCCGGTTGAGGATGCCCGCGGCCGGCAGCACGGCGATGGGAAGCTGCAGACTGCGCCCCATCTTCTGCAACCCCTGGAACGCGCGGTTCCAACGGGCACGCGCGGGACTGACCGTACCGTCGGCGCTGTCGGCGCTCATCGCTTCCCTTTCCGGCTCCCCCCACCGCTGGGTTTGTCGGCCGTCCCCGTGGTGGTGTAGACCAGTCGGCGGGACGGTTCCGCTGTCGTGAACGCCATCCTTCGGCAGGTACGACAGGACCGCTCGCAAAGATGGGCCAACTGTGGGTTACTGCGACAAAGCGGTTCGGATCAGGGAGAAGGAACATGGCCACCAAGGCTGAGAAGATCGTCGCCGGGCTCGGCGGCATCGACAACATCGAAGAGATCGAGGGCTGCATCACCCGACTCCGCACCGAGGTCAGCGACCCCGCACTGGTCGACGAGTCCGCCCTCAAGGCCGCCGGCGCCCACGGCGTCGTCAAGATGGGAACCGCCATCCAGGTCGTCATCGGCACCGACGCCGACCCCATCGCGGCAGAGATCGAAGACATGATGTGACGCACCCGCGTCCACAGCGGCCACACCTTCAGGCCCTGCCGGGCCCCTCCCCAGCACGGGAGGGGCCCTTCCCATCTGCGACTAGGCTCAACGCCATGTCCTCACTGTCTCGAATCGACGGCCGCACCCCCGAACAACTCCGCCCCGTCACCATCGAACGCGCCTGGAGCAAGCACGCCGAAGGCTCCGTCCTCGTCTCCTTCGGCGACACCAAGGTCCTGTGCACCGCCTCCTTCACCGAAGGCGTCCCGCGCTGGCGCAAGGGCAGCGGCGAGGGCTGGGTCACCGCGGAATACGCCATGCTGCCCCGCGCCACCAACACCCGCGGCGACCGCGAATCCGTCCGAGGCAAGATCGGCGGCCGCACCCACGAGATCAGCCGCCTCATCGGCCGCTCCCTGCGCGCCGTCATCGACTACAAGGCACTCGGCGAGAACACCATCGTCCTCGACTGCGACGTCCTCCAAGCCGACGGCGGCACCCGCACCGCAGCCATCACCGGCGCCTACGTCGCCCTCGCCGACGCCGTCTCCTGGGCCCAGGGCAAAAAACTGATCAAGCCCGGCCGCAAGCCGCTCACCGGCACCGTCAGCGCCATCTCCGTCGGCATCGTCGACGGCGTCCCCCTCCTCGACCTGCGCTACGAGGAAGACGTCAAGGCCGACACCGACATGAACGTCGTCTGCACCGGCGACGGCCGCTTCGTCGAGGTCCAGGGCACCGCCGAGGCCGAACCCTTCGCCCGCGAGGAACTCAACGCCCTGCTCGACCTCGCCGTCTCGGGCTGCGGGGAACTGGCGGAACTCCAGCGCAAGGCACTTGATACCGTCCTCGAAAAGTAAAGGACACACCAAGAACAGCTGGTGCCCCGGGCAACCGCGCCGCCGTTCCCCGCGTCACTACGGGTACGGGCGTACGGCACACCACCGTACGCCCGGCCAGTGAACAACGGGGGGCCGCAAGCCCTGGGCAGGGAGGGAACGTCAACCATGGCCACGAGCCGACGCCGCCGGAGCCGTATCGCCATAGCCGCCGCAGCCGTCGCGGCTGCCGCACTGACGGCCGGGCTGACCACCGGCTGCGACGCCGTCAGCAAGGCGATGGACTGCGTCCAGACCGCCGACGCCATCGCCGACAGCGTCACCGAACTCCAGCAGGCCGTGGACAGCGCCGCCAACGACCCGACCCAGCTCGAGGAATCGCTGACCTCCATCGACAAGAACCTCGACAAGATCGGCGACAAGACCGACAACACCGACGTCAACAAGGCGGTGGACGACCTCCAGCAGGCCGTCACCAACGTCCGCGACTCGATCAAGAACGGCGACGAGACCCCCGACATCACCCCCGTCACCAGCGCCGCCGGTGAACTCACCAAGGTCTGCACGCCGTAACACCCGGCACGGGCAAGCGGGCCGGGCGCCGCGATACTGGACCCCATGACCCGCTTGATCCTCGCCACCCGCAACGCCGGAAAGATCACCGAACTCAGGGCGATCCTCGCCGACGCAGACCTCCCTCACGAACTCGTCGGCGCGGACGCCTACCCGGACATCCCCGACGTCAAGGAAACCGGCGTCACCTTCGCCGAGAACGCACTGCTCAAAGCCCACGCCCTCGCCCGGGCCACCGGCCTCCCGGCGGTCGCCGACGACTCCGGCCTGTGCGTCGACGTCCTGAACGGCGCCCCCGGCATCTTCTCCGCCCGCTGGGCCGGCCGGCACGGCGACGACCAGGCGAACCTGAACCTCCTCCTCGCCCAGCTCTCCGACATCGACGACGCACACCGCGGCGCCCACTTCGCGTGCGCGGCCGCCCTCGCCCTGCCGGACGGCACGGAGCGGGTGGTCGAGGGACAGTTGCGCGGCGTGCTCCGGCACGCGCCGGTGGGCACGAACGGGTTCGGGTACGACCCGATCCTGCAGCCGGAGGGGGAGACGCGGACGTGCGCCGAACTCAGTGCCGAGGAGAAGAACGCGATCAGCCATCGGGGGAAGGCGTTCCGGGCGTTGGTGCCGGTGGTGAAGGAGCTGCTGGGCTGACCCTGAAGGGAACGGCCTGCGCAAGGAACCTTCGATGCGCAGGCCGTACTCGTGCGGCGGAAGGGATTCGAACCCTCAAGCCCGCTAGGGCCACAGGACCTAAACCTGCTGTGTCGCCATTGCACCACCGCCGCTAGCCGTCTGTCATCGTACCGGCAGTCGCTCGCGGCCTGTTGCCTCCCCTGCACCAGGTGCTCGTGATCGCGTGACAGTTGGGGCACAGCAGCCGCAGATTCTGCCGCCGGTTGTCGCTCCAGTCACCGCTGATGTGATCGACCTCCAGGGTCATGGGCTTGCCGAGCCACTCCGGGCCCACCCCGCACCGTGCGCACTCCTCGGCGACACCGACCGCCAGAAGGGCACGACGTAGCAGACCGGTAGCTGTCCGCTGGGTGCCGCTGTGCCGGATCAGTACCTCTTGCGGGCGCTTCGCGTTCGCTGCCGGTCTGCCTCGCTGATGGGCCTGCCCAAGGAAGTGCGAGGTGTCGATGTCGTGCTCGGCGATCCACCTGCGCACCTGGGTGCGTTGCGAGCCGTTGCCCGGGCGATCCAGACGGCGCAGGACCTCCGCGAGGGAGGATGACTCGGCGACCGCCGAACGCAGGTCGCTCTCCGTGGGACGAGGACGTCGGCCGCAGGGACGGAAGTGCGAGATGTCGATGCCGAAGTGGGCGAAACGTGCGACGAGGTAGCGACGCAGGTTCCCGTACGGCCGCGTACCGAGGAAGACGATGACCTCGTCGATGTCGGTGCACAGACGGGCCGCTTCGGCCAGTCGCTCCCGGCTGTACCGAGTGCCGCTGCTCATGAGGCCCGTTCCCTGGTGCGCCGTTTGCCGCGGCCGCGGTAACCGTCGGTCGTCGAGTGGCAGTTGGGGCAGAGCAGGCGCAGGTTTTCGATCCGGTTGTTCCGCCAGTTGCCGTCGATGTGGTCGACCTCAAGGGGCAGAGGCTCGCCGAGCCAGACGGCTTCGATTCCGCACAGGGCGCATCGCTCCGCCCCGCCCATCGCGCGCATCGCCCGCTTGAGACGGCTGCTCGGTACGCGTCCGGCGTGCGCCGAGGTGACCTCCGTGAGGATCTCTCCGGCTGTCCGGCGACGCTGGTTGTGGCGTTGCCGCTCCGTGCGGACGACCGAGGTGAAGTGCGAGGTGTCGAGGCCGTACGCCTTGATGTGCCGCGAGATGTTCGTGTGGTGCCCGCCGACCGGGTCGAGTCCCAGGCGGCGCAGTACCTCGTTGACGCTCGTCGACAGGGCGACCACCGGTTCGAGGATCTCCCGCGTCCACTTGGCGCCCTCCCGCTCGAAGTGCGCGACGTCCACGCCGAGCTTCTTCATCCGCTCGTGGACATACCGCCGCTTCCAGCTCTTCGGATCCACCCCCAACCGCACACACGCCTCCGACAACGTCCGCGCCCCCCGAGCCGCCTCCTCCAGCCGCTCCCTGGTGTACGCACTGGCCCCCATCGAGCCCCTCCGTTCTCGACCACCCGTTCGTGATCTCGTACGGAGTAACGAACCGTTTATCGGACGGTCACGCCCGAACGGCAAAGCGGCCCGGTCCGGGGTGATCCGGGCCGGGCCGCTTCGAGCGGACGAGGAGGGTCTCAGATGCCCAGGTCCTTGATGATCTTCGCGACGTGGCCGGTCGCCCGGACGTTGTACAGCGCCCGCTCGACCTTGCCCTCCTCGTCCACGACGATCGTGGAGCGGATGACGCCCAGGTAGGTCTTGCCGTAGTTCTTCTTCTCGCCGAAGGCGCCGTAGGACTCCGTGACGGTCTTCTCGGGGTCGGCGAGCAGGGTGATCTTCAGGGACTCCTTCTCGCGGAATTTGGCGAGCTTCTCCGGCTTGTCGGGGGAGATGCCGATCACGTCGTAGCCGGCGCCGGCCAGGAGCTCCAGGTTGTCCGTGAAGTCGCAGGCCTGCTTGGTGCAGCCGGGGGTGAGGGCCGCCGGGTAGAAGTACACGATGACCTTGCGGCCCTTGTGGTCCGAGAGGGACACCTCGTTGCCGTCGGCGTCGGGCAGGGTGAAGGCGGGGGCCACGTCCCCCGGCTGGAGTCGCTCGCTCATCGGACCAGCGTAACCGGGGAGCCTGACGGTGCGGTTCGCCGTGGAGCTGACAGACTGTCCGCAAACAGCATCAGCTTCACTTCGGAGGCCGAACGGTGGCGGACACGTCGGACACCAGAACACCGGCGCAGATCGAGGCGGACATCAAGGCCCGCCGCGCAGTGCTGGCCGAGACGCTCGACGAGATCGGGGTGCGGGTGCACCCGAAGACGATCGTCGGCGACGCGAAGGCCAAGGTCGTCTCGAACATCGACCACACGCTCGGACGGGCCTATGTCGGGGTCAACCGGGCCGTGAGCGATGTCAAGGCCAAGTTCACCGACGAGGAGGGCGCGCCCCGTATCGAGCGGATCGTGCCCGTGGCGCTCGTCGCGGTCGGCCTCGTGGGCCTGCTGGCCCTCGGCACCCGGCGCCGCAAGGGCTGAGTGACGGCGGACCCGGCGGCGGACGCAGACGGCGAAGGCAGGTAGGTTCAAGGTGTGAGCGCCAACAGAAACGAGCACAGTACCCATCACGACAAGCTGCCCATCCGGATGCTGCACGACCGTGTACTCGTGCGGCAGGACACCAACGAGGGTGAGCGGCGTTCCGGTGGCGGCATCCTGATCCCCGCCACGGCGGCCGTCGGTCGTCGGCTGGCCTGGGCGGAGGTCGTCGCGGTGGGGCAGAACGTACGGACCGTGGAGACCGGTGACCGGGTGCTGTACGACCCGGAGGACCGTGCCGAGGTCGAGGTGCGCGGGGTGGCGTACGTGCTCATGCGTGAGCGTGATCTGCATGCCGTGGCCGCCGACCGGTTCGAGGGGTCGCAGGACTCGACGGGGCTCTACCTGTAGTCCGGTGGGCGGAAGGGGCCGGTGACCAGGGTCACCGGCCCCTTGCGCCGTTCGCTTGCTAGCTTTGAAGGAGCCCGACGAGACGCGCCGTACCGGGATGCAGGAAAAGACGACGCACCCCCTCTCACGTCAATACGTCTCGGAGGTGCCCGTCGTGGCCTGGGTTCTGCTTGTCGTCGCCGGTCTGCTGGAGGTCGGCTGGTCGGTCGGCATGAAGTACACCGACGGTTTCACCCGTCTTGTCCCCAGCCTGTTCACCGGCGCGGGCATCGTCGCCAGCATGCTGCTGCTGTCCTACGCCGCGAAGTCCCTGCCCATCGGCACCGCCTACGGCGTGTGGGTGGGGATCGGGGCGGCCGGTGCGGCGGTGGTGGGCATGGTGGTGCTGGGTGAGCCGGTCACCGCCGCGCGGATCTTCTTCGTCTGTCTGCTGCTGGTCGCCGTGGTGGGGCTGAAGGCGACCAGCGGGCACTGAGCCGGCCCGGCCGTCACCGGACCGGCTCGGTGCTCACAGTCTGAGGCCCGCGGTCTGCGGTCCGCCGGTGTTGCCCGACGTTGAGCCGCCTCCGGTGTCCGTTCCGCCGGTACCGGTGTCGCCCGTACCGCCGGTGTCCGTTCCTCCGGTGTCCGTCCCGCCGGTGGTGTCTCCGGTGGTGCCGCCGTCGGTGGTGCCGCCGGTGTCCGTGCCGTCGGTGGTGCCGCCGTCGGTCGTGCCGCCTTCGGTGCCGCCGGTGTCCGTGCCGTCGGTGGTGCCGCCGTCCGTCTGTCCGGGCGTCTCACCTCCGGTCTGTCCCTCGGTGTCCGTCCCGCCGGTGGTGTCGCCGGTGGTGCCGCCGTTGTCCTGGTCGCCGCTGCCCTGGTCGCCCGGGGTGGGGTCGGTCGTCGGGTACTGGGGCACGTCGGCGCCCTCCTGGAGTTCCAGGTCGAAGTCGGTGACCGGCTCGCCCTTGAGGGCCTCCTTGGTGAACTGGGCCCAGATCGCGGTGGGCGGGCCGCTGCCGTTCATGCGCTGGAGGCCCAGGGCGCCGTACAGGGGCTTCTGGGCGGCCGTGACCGGGTCCTGGCCCATGACGGCGACGACGGTGGCGAGTTCGGGGGTGTAGCCGGCGAACCAGGCGGCCTTGTCCTCCTCCGCGGTGCCGGTCTTGCCCGCCGCCGGGCGCCCGGCGGCCTGCGCGGGGGTGCCGGTGCCGTTCTCGACGACGCTCTTGAGGACCGAGGTGGTGGTGTCGGCGGCCTCGCGGCTGATGACCTGGGAGGTCTTGCGCTTGGGCAGGTCGATGACGTCGGCGCCGTCCTTGGTGACCTTCTCGATCATGGTGTACGTGCCGTGCCTGCCGTGGTTGGCGAGGGTCGCGTAGGCCTCGGCCATGTCCAGGACGCTGGCGGTGGCGGTGCCGAGCGCGATGGACGGGTACGGGGTGAGGTCGGGGGTGGCGGCGGGCAGGCCGAGTTCGACCGCGGTGTCCTTGACCTTGGCGGGGCCGACGTCGACGGCCATCTGCGCGTACACCGAGTTGACGGACTTGTCGGTGGCCGTGCGTACGGTGATGTCGCCGTAGGAGACGTCGTCCTCGTTGGCGGGGTCGTAGCCGCCGCTCCAGCCCTGGACGGGGCGCTTGTTGGTGCCGTCGTAGATCGTGTTCGGGGTGATCGGGCGGCCGTCCTGGGTGGTCGATCCGTGCTGGACGGCCGAGGTGAACACGAACGGCTTGAACGTGGAGCCCACCTGGTAGTCCCGGCGGGTGGCGTTCGGGGTGTACTGCTTGACGTAGTCGATGCCGTTGTACATCGCGACGACCTTGCCGGTCTTCGGGTCGACGGAGGCGCCGCCCGCGCGGACATAGGTGTCGATCTTGTTGTTCTTCTTGTCCAGCTTGGACATCAGCTGGTCGTTGACCGCGTCGACGAAGGCGTTCTGCTTGTCCTTGTGCAGGGTGGTGGTGATGCGGTAGCCGCCCGCCTCCAGGTTCTCCTCCGTGGCGATCTTGTTCTCGATCAGGTAGTCCTTCACGATCCGCACGATGTAGCCGCGCTGCCCGGACAGGTTGGTGGAGGCCGTGGCCTCCTTGGGCATGGGGAACTTGATGCCGGCCCGGTCCTTCTCGGCCAGCCAGCCCTTGGTGACCATGCCGTCCAGGACGTAGTTCCAGCGGGCCAGCGCCGCGGACTTGTTCTCCGGGTGGGCGATGACGTCGTACTGGCTGGGCGCGTTGACGAGCGCGGCGAGGTAGGCGGCGCGTGCCGGGTCGAGGTCCTTGGCGTCCATGCCGTAGTAGGCCTGGGCGGCGGCCTGGATGCCGTAGGCGTTGCGGCCGAAGAAGCTGGTGTTGAGGTAGCCCTCCAGGATCTCGTCCTTGCTCTTCTCGCGGTCCAGCTTGATCGCGATGAAGAACTCCTTCACCTTGCGGGTGACGGTCTGTTCCTGGCGCAGGTAGTAGTTCTTCACGTACTGCTGGGTGATCGTGGAGCCGGACTGCTTGCCCTTGCCCAGGGCGGTGTTCCAGGCGGCGCGCACCATCGCCTTGGGGTCGACGGCGGACTCGGAGTAGAAGTCGCGGTCCTCGGCGGCCAGGATGGCGTGCCGGCCGGGCTTGGAGATCTGCGCGAGGGTGACGTTCTCGCGGTTGACCTGGCCGTCGCGGGCGATCACGGAGCCGTCCGCGTACAGGTAGACGTTGGCCTGCTTGGTGGCGAGCGCGTTGGCCGGCGGGATCTTGACCATGGAGTAGCCGAGGAAGAACAACCCGAACAGCAGCAGCGCGCCGATGACGAGGGTGCCCAGCACCGTGCGCCAGGTCGGGATGATCCGTCGCCAGCCCGTCCGTTTCGGCCGACCGGCCGTCGGGGTCGGCTGCTGTGGCGGCTGCTGCTCGTCGCTCATGTCGTGCCCGAACTCCTGTTTCGCGTCGTACGTTCCCGTACGCCTCGTACGCCTACTGCGCCCCCATTGAAGACTCTCGCACCAGGCGAACCGTTCCCGGAAACCGGCGCGTGTCCGCGAAAGTGAGCAGGCTCTCCGGTCGGCTGCTTTCCCGCCAGAAATCGGCTGGCCCTTCTCCTCGGCCGCGCACTAGGCTCCTGCGCTTCGGTGTCCGCGGGGCGAGGAGGGCTGTGGATGTGGGCTCGGGGCGGTTGTACCTGGCCGTCGCCGTAAGAGGGTTCAGACGGTACGCGACCTATCGGACGGCGACGGCGGCAGGGGTGTTCACCAACACCGTCTTCGGTGTGATCCTCGTCCACACCTATCTGGCGCTCTGGGACCAGAAGCCGCATCTCGGCGGCTACGACCAGGCGCAGGCCGTCACCTATGTGTGGCTGGGGCAGTGCCTGTACGCCACCCTCGCCATCCAGGGCGGCGGCGCCGAGAAGGACCTGATGGGGCGCATCCGCACCGGGGAGATCGCCGTCGACCTGTACCGGCCGGCCGATCTGCAGCTGTGGTGGCTGGCGAGCGATCTGGGGCGGGCGCTGTTCCAGTTGCTGGGGCGGGGCGTGGTCCCGTTCGCGTTCGGCTGGGTCTTCTTCCCCATGGCGCTGCCGACGGACGTCACCCTGTGGGCGGCTTTCGGGGTGACGCTCGTGCTGGCGGCGGTCGTCAGCTTCGCGATCCGCTACCTGGTGGCGTTGAGCGCGTTCTGGCTCATGGACGGCACGGGCGTCAACCAGGCCCTGATGATCACCGGGATCTTCTTCTCCGGCATGGTGCTGCCCCTGAACGTCTTCCCGGGAGCGCTCGGCGACATCGCGCGGGTGCTGCCGTGGGCGGCGCAGATCCAGATGCCGGCGGACGTGCTGATGGGCGAGGCGGATCCGCTGCGGGCGTACGTCTTCCAGGGGTTCTGGGCGGTGGCGCTGCTGGTGGCGGGGCGGCTGGTGCAGTCGGCGGCGACGCGGCGGGTGGTGGTCCAGGGTGGGTGAGCGCGGTGTGCTGCGCGAGGGGCTGCGGGCCTACGGCCTGGTCGCCGGGATGTGGGTCCGGTCGAGCATGACCTACCGCACCTCCTTCGTGGTCACGGTGCTGGGCAACCTGCTGGTGACCGGCCTGGACTTCGTGACGATCCTGCTGATGTTCTCGCAGGTCGACTCGTTGGGCGGCTGGTCGATGCCGGAGGTCGCGCTGCTGTACGGGCTGTCGGTGACGGCGTTCGGGATCACGGATCTGGCGCTGGGCTCCATGGACGTGCTGGGCGGCCGGATCCGGGACGGCTCGTTCGACACGCTGCTGGTGCGTCCCGCGCCGGTGCTCGCGCAGATCGGCGCGGACCACTTCGCGCTGCGCCGCCTGGGCCGGATCACGCAGGGCGCGGTGGTGCTGGGCTGGTCGCTGGTGGCCGTCGACGTGGACTGGAGTCCGGCGAAGGTGCTGCTGGTGCCGTTGGTGGTGGTCAGCGGGGCGCTGATCTTCGCGTCGTTCTTCGTGGCGGGCGCCGCCTTCCAGATCCTGGCGCAGGACGCGGCCGAGGTGCAGAACGCGTTCACGTACGGCGGGACCACCCTGTTGCAGTACCCGCCGACCGTGTTCGGCAAGGACCTGGTGCGCGGGGTGACCTTCATGCTGCCGCTCGCCTTCGTCAACTGGGTGCCCGCCTCGTACCTGTTGGGGCGGCCGTATCCGGTCGGCCTGCCCGGGTGGACGGCTTTCGCGTCACCGCTGGTGGCGCTGGGATGCTGCGCGCTGGCCGGTCTGGCGTGGCGGTCGGGGCTGAGGTCGTATCGGAGTACGGGGAGTTAGCGAGCAGTCGATGGACGCTGTCACGGAGCCTGGTGTGAACCCTGTCATGGACCCCTTCATCGAACTCGACCGTGTCGAGAAGGTCTTCGACGTACGCAGGAAGACCGGATTTCTCAAGCGGGAGCGGCGGCAGGTGCGGGCCGTCGACTCGATCTCCTTCACCGTGGCGCGCGGTGAGATGGTGGGCTACATCGGCCCGAACGGCGCCGGCAAGTCGACGACGATCAAGATGCTGACCGGCATCCTCACGCCGAGCGGTGGCCGGCTGCGGGTCGCCGGTATCGACCCGTCCCGGGAGCGGACCCGGCTCGCGCACCGCATCGGGGTGGTGTTCGGTCAGCGCACGACGCTGTGGTGGGACCTGCCGCTGATCGACTCGTACAAGCTGATGCACCGCATGTACCGCATCCCGGACGGCCGTTACCGCGAGAACCTCGACCGGCTGGTCGAACTCCTCGACCTGGGAGTCCTGTTGGACGTCCCGGTGCGTCAGCTCTCCCTCGGCCAGCGGATGCGCGGCGACATCGCGGCGGCGCTGCTGCACGATCCGGACGTGCTGTACCTGGACGAGCCGACGATCGGGCTGGACGTCATCTCCAAGGCGAAGGTGCGGGAGTTCTTGCGGGAGGTGAACACCGAGCGCGGTACGACCGTGCTGCTGACCACGCACGACCTGCAGGACATCGAGCAGCTGTGCTCACGTGTGATGGTGATCGACCGCGGGCGGCTGATGTACGACGGTCCGCTCGCGGGGCTGCACGAGGTGGGGGAGAGCGAGCGGGTCCTGGTGGTCGACCTTGAGCGCGAGCTGCCGCCGATCGAGGCGGCGCCGGCGCGGGTGGTGAAGGTGGAGGGGCCGCGGCAGTGGCTGGCCTTCCCGGCGTCCGGGTCGGCGGCGGAGCTGGTGGCGCGGGTCGCCGCCGCGTATCCGCTGGTGGACCTGTCGGTGCGGGAGCCGGACATCGAGACCGTGATCGCCAAGATGCTGCACACGGTGGGGGGCGCCCCCGAACCCCCGCCCGAGCAGGCCGAGCGGGCGATCTCGTAGCCCCGGTGCGGTGTTGCTCGTAGGCTGCTGTCCATGACCGACGACGCCCCGGAGCTCCGTGCCTCCGACGCAGATCGTGAACGAGTCGCCGAGGTCCTGCGGGACGCCCTCGCGGAGGGGCGTCTGGACATGGAGGAGTTCGAGGAGCGCCTGGACGCCACGTACCGGGCGCGTACGTACGGTGAGCTGGCGCCGATCACCCGGGATCTGCCGGTGGGCGAGGTGGCCGTGCCGAAGGTCGACATGGTCAAGAACGCCGAGGGTGCGGACGCGGGTTGGGCGGAGCGGATCGTCGGTGGTGAGGGGTCGTCGACGTGGGGTGTCGCGGTGCTGTCCGGCTTCCAGCGCAAGGGGCGGTGGACGGTGCCGAAGCGGTTCAACTGCTTCAGCTTCTGGGGCGGCGGGGAGATCGATCTGCGGGAGGCGAACTTCGCCGACCGGGAGATCGAGATCAACTGTGTCGCGATCATGGGCGGCATCCAGGTGATCGTGCCGCCCGGGGTCGAGGTCGTGGTGCGGGGGATCGGCGTCATGGGGGGCTTCGATCACCGTGAGGAAGGGGTGCCGGGGGATCCCGGTGCGCCCCGGGTGATCGTCACCGGGTTCGCCTTCTGGGGCGGCGTCGGGGTCGAGCGGAAGCTGACGCGGGCCGAGCGGCAGGAGCTCCGGGAGGAGCGGCGGCGGGAGAAGCTGGAGCGCAAGGCCGCCGCCCGGGAGCTGAAGGAGACGATCCGGGACGACGTCCACGAGGCGCACCTCCGCATGGTCGAGGAGCACCGCCGAATGGCCGAGGGGCACCACGACCGGATGGGGGAGATGCGAGGGCGGCGGCGGGAGCGGGACGAGGACTGAGCCGCCCGTCCCGCTCCGGGTGCGTCACAGCTCCGCCGGGGCCGCGCCCTTCAGGTCGCCCAGCTCGAAGGTCTGGGCCATGCGCTCGTAGCCCTTGTCGCTCGGGTGGAGGTGGTCGCCCGAGTCGTAGTCGGGGCGGAACCTGCGCGGGTTGTACGGGTCGCGGACCGCCGCGTCGAAGTCGACGACCGCGTCGAAGACCCGGCCGGCGCGGATCTCGGCGTTGATCTGCTGGCGCACGATCTCGCGGGCGTCGGTGTAGCCGCGGTGGCCCTGGAAGGGCATCAGGGTCGCGCCTATGACCTTGATGCCGCGGGCGTGGGCCTGGCGGACCAGGGTGCGCAGGCCGTCGAGGACGCGGTTGGGGTCGGCGAGGTTCGGGTTGCGCAGGATGTCGTTGACGCCCAGGTCGATGACGACGACCTTGACGTTCGTACGGGAGAGGACGTCGCGGTGGAAGCGGCCGAGGCCGGCCTCGTTGTTCGCGGGGCGGCCGGAGCCGCTGGCGAGGATCTGGTTGCCGCTGATGCCCTGGTTGACCACGCTGTAGCGCGGCACGTCCTGACCGGCCGCGACGGCCGCGCGCAGCCGGCGCGAGAGGACGTCCGTCCAGCGGCGGTTGGCGTTCGGGGTGGACGTGATGCCGTCGGTCAGCGAGTCGCCGAAGACCACGACGGTGCCGTCGGACTCGTTGCTGATGACGTCCAGCGCGGTCAGGTACCGCCAGGCGCCGACCTGCTCGGTGTACGCCACGCCGGTCGCGTCCTCGGCGAGGTCGCCTTCGGCGACGTAGCTGGTCTGGCGCGCGTGCGGGTGGTAGGTCACCGGGCCGGACGGGGTGGGGGAGTAGGTGGTGACCAGCACGTCGGCGTCGGCGGGGACCGCCAGGCGCACGGCGTCGCTGAGCACCTGCTGCCCGGGCGGGACGACGACCGTGGTGTTGCCGGCGAAGGTGAGCCTGCGCATGGTGTCGGCGACGGCTGCCGCGGTACCCGGTCCGGCGGCGACGGCGATCGTCGCGTGGGTGATCGTCAGCGCCGACTGGCCGTACAGATTGGACAGGGTGATCCGGACACTCGTACCGCCGACGCTGGTGTGCACGACGTTGCGCACCGAGCGGCCGGCCAGGCCCTCGACCTCGGTGCCGGGCTCCGCGCCGACCGGGGAGGCGGACCAGGCGCCGACCCAGATGCCGGTGGACGCGGGGGCGGCGCGGTTGCGCGGGCCGCCCTCCTTGGTGGTGGTGCTCTTGCCTGTGGTGCTGCCGTCGTCGGAGGCGACTCCGACATAGATGGCGGCCGAAACCGCGACGATCAGGGCGATGATCGCGGAAAGCAGGGCATAACCGTGACGCTTGGTCATGCGGTGCGTGTCTCCTCGGGAGGATGGGAGCCCGAGGCTCCGATGTGATCACCTCATGATGCGTCATAAGGCGGAGGGGAGTTGCACGGACCCCCCATTGGGCCGCCGGACTTCATCCGGAGTTCGCCATCGACCTCCCCCCACCGAACAGACGCCGGGAACTCTTGATTCGTTCCGGGAGTAGGTCAGGAAGGGACAATGTGTGCGGGGGATCACTGGACGGGTGGAGCGGATGGAACGTACGAATCCGGATGAAACGGGAACGCGTGGTGTAGAGCAGCATGCCCGGGCCGACGCCGCCGGTAACCGGCGCGTCCCCGCCTCGGCCGTACGTGCGATGACGACGTTCACCGCGGCCGACGAGGAGAAGCAGCGCGGGGTACGCCGGATGAAGATCACCGCGACCGGCATGCTGCTGTTCGTTGCGCTGGTCTACGTCCTCGCCAAGTGGGCGTCGAACGCGGGCGCCGGCGCCTGGGCCGGCTATGTCGCCGCGGCCGCCGAAGCCGGCATGGTGGGCGCGCTGGCGGACTGGTTCGCGGTCACGGCCCTGTTCCGCCACCCGCTGGGCATTCCCATCCCGCACACCGCGATCATCCCCAACAAGAAGGACCAGTTGGGCGTCTCCCTGGGCGAGTTCGTCGGGGAGAACTTCCTCTCCGAGGACGTCGTACGCCAGCGGCTGCGCGCCGTCGGCATCGGCAGCCGGCTCGGCGCCTGGCTGGCGGACCCGGAGCACGCGGACCGCGTGACGGCCGAGTTGGCGACGGCGCTGCGGGGTGCCCTGCGGGTCCTGCGTGACTCCGACGTCCAGGCGGTGGTCGGCGAGGCGATCACCCGTCGCGCCGACGCCCGCGAGATCGCGCCCGGCGTCGGCAAGATGCTGGAGGGCGTCGTCGCCGACGGCGCCCACAAACGGGCCGTCGACCTGATCGTGACGCGGGCGCACGACTGGCTGGTGCTGCACGGCGACGACGTGATGGACGCCGTGCAGGGCGGCGCCCCCGGCTGGACGCCGAAGTTCGTCGACAAGAAGGTCGGCGAGCGGGTCTACAAGGAACTGCTGCGCTTCTGCGCCGAGATGCGCGACATGCCCTCCCACCCGGCGCGCGGTGCTCTCGACCGGTTCCTCATCGACTTCGCCTCCGACCTGCAGTCCGACACGGACACCCGCGCGCGCGTGGAGCGCTGGAAGGGCGAGGTGCTGGCCCGCGGCGAGGTCCAGGACCTGATCGCCTCCGCCTGGACCGCCGTGCGCGCCATGATCGTGTCGGCCGCCGAGGACGAGCGCAGCGAACTGCGCCTGCGCGTGCGGGCCTCGCTGCTCTCCCTGGGTGCCCGCATGGCCGCGGAGCCCTCGATGCAGAACAAGGTGGACCGCTGGGTCGAGGACGCGGCGGTGCACGTCGTGACGACCTACCGCGCGGAGATCACCTCCCTGATCACCGACACCGTGGCGAGCTGGGACGCCGAGCACACGACGAAGAAGATCGAGGCGCACATCGGGCGCGACCTGCAGTTCATCCGGATCAACGGCACGGTGGTCGGTTCGCTGGCCGGACTGCTGATCTACACGGTGTCGCGGGCGTTGGGGGCGTAGAGCGGGGGGCGGGGAGGGGCGCGTCGTTCGGTGTGGAGCCGGGGGCGCGGAGGGGGCGCGTCGTACGTGGCGCGGGGCCCGCGGCGTTGGGGCCGGGGGCGTGGTGCGTGCGGCGCGGCGTGGCCGGGGCGCGTGGGCCGGGGCGGGGAGCCGAGGGATAGCACCGCCCACTCCGGGCACCCGAACCGGGTTTCCGCTCACCGAGGAGGGGGCCCATGACCACCGCGCAGGCCGAGACCGGCCGCACCCTGACCACCGACATCCCCGCCCGGCTGGACCGCCTCCCGTGGTCGCGCTGGCACTGGACGATCGTGATCGGTCTCGGCACCGTGTGGATCCTCGACGGCCTGGAGGTCACGGTCGTCGGCAACATCGCCCCGCGGCTCTCCGAACCCGGCAGCGGCCTGCCGATCACGTCGGGGCAGGTCACCGGTCTGGCCGCCGCGCTGTATGTGGCCGGCGCCTGCATCGGCGCCCTGTTCTGGGGCCGGCTGACCGACAGATGGGGCCGTAAGAAGCTCTTCATGATCACGTTGGCGGTCTACCTGGGAGCGACCGCCCTGACCGCCGTCTCCTTCGACACCTGGTGGTTCTTCCTGTTCCGGTTCCTGACCGGGTTCGGTATCGGTGGCGAGTACGCGGCGATCAACTCCGCGATCGACGAGCTGATCCCCGCGCAGTACCGCGGCCGCGTCGACCTGATGATCAACGGCAGCTTCTGGCTGGGAGCGGTCGGCGGCGCGCTGCTGTCGATCGTCGCGCTGGACACGGCGATCCTGCCCGCCGACGTCGGCTGGCGGCTGACGTTCGCGCTAGGCGCCGTCCTCGCCCTGGTCATCCTCGTGGTGCGGCGGCACGTCCCGGAGAGCCCGCGCTGGCTGCTGATCCATGGACGCGACGACGAGGCGGAACGGATCGTGTCCGCCATCGAGGAACGGGTGGAGGCCGAGCGGGGTGAACCGCTGCCGCGCCCCGAGGGTGAGATCACCATCCACCAGCGCCGCAGTGTGACGTTCCTGGAGATCGGCCGCACCGTCTTCGCCGAGTACCGCAAGCGGGCCACCCTCGGCTTCGCCCTCTTCATCGGCCAGGCGTTCCTCTACAACGCCATCACCTTCGGCTTCGGCGCGATCCTGACCCAGTTCTTCGACGTGCCCAGCGGCAACACCGGGTACTACTTCGCCGTCATCGCGGTCGGCAACTTCCTGGGCCCGCTGCTGCTCGGCAAGCTCTTCGACACGGTCGGGCGCCGGGTGATGATCTCCTCGACGTACCTGCTCTCCGGCCTGCTGCTGTTCGGCACGGCCTGGCTTTTCGACCGGGGTGCGCTGAGCGCGGCCACCATGACGGCCTGCTGGTGCGCGGTGCTGTTCTTCGCCTCGGCCGGTGCGTCCAGCGCCTACCTCACGGTGTCCGAGGTCTTCCCGATGGAGACCCGCGCGATGTCCATCGCCTTCTTCTACGCCCTCGGCACCGCCGCCGGCGGCATCAGCGGGCCGCTGCTCTTCGCCGACCTCACCGAGAGCGGCAAGGTCGGCGACACGGTCCTCGCGTTCCAGATCGGCGCGACCCTGATGTGCCTCGCGGGCCTGGTGGCGGCCTTCCTCGCGGTCCGTGCGGAACGCCGGTCGCTGGAGGACATCGCCCGCCCGCTCACGGCGGTCGCGAGGCCGGCTCACGCGGGGACCCGGACGGCGGGGGCCGCCGGAGGCGCCACCGGGACCACCGGCACCACCGGGGCTACGGGGGCGGCCGGAGCCACGGGGGCGTAGAGGCTGGAGCGAGCCGGAGCGGGCGGGAGCGGGCGGGAGTGGCTTACTCGGACGCCCGCCGTGCCCGGTCCCGGCGACGCAGCAGGAGCAACCCTCCGGCGAGGGCGGTGATGCCGGTGGTGGCGGTCCGGCCGACGATGTCGTCGGAGCCGGTCGCGGCGAGGTCACCGGAGGCGGAGGCGGACGTGGACAACGGCGGCGTGCCGAAGCCCAGTTGGTCGTAGCCACCGCTGTCGGCCAGGAAGTCTTCGCTGAGCGGCGCGAAGACGCGGGTCGGCAGCTCCTGGAACCGGCCCGGCCCGTCGTCAGCCGCGTCGGTCCGCCACCGCCCAGGACGCCAGGGCGACGGCACCGGCGACGCCGAACACGGCCGGCCAGGCGCCCACCTTCTTGGCCAGCGGATGCGAGCCGGCGAAGGCGGCGACGTAGGCGGCGGTCAGCGCGCCGGCGGCCCGCCCGCCCGCCTGCTGCCGCCACTGCTGGGCGGCCGCGGCCCCCGCGACGGCCAGTACGGCGCCGCCGAGCTGCCGCTTCCTGGTCCAGCGGGCCACGCCGTACCCGCCCACGAGTCCGGCCGCGGCGACCGCCGCGCTGGGGACCTTCGCCATGACTTCCTCCTGGAGTTCGGGGTACGAGGCTACCGCTCACGCTGCGCTTTCCCTCGAAGTTGAGCCTGGGGTTGTCAAGTTTTCGGCTCCGAGCTATATAAGAAGGCGTCGAGGGCATCGCAAGACAGAGGCTCAGGAAAGGAGTGACCTGTGATGCTCATGCGCACCGACCCCTTCCGCGAGTTCGACCGACTCGCGCAGCAGGTCTTCGGCGCACCCCGTCCGGCAGCCATGCCGATGGACGCCTACCGCGCCGGGGACGACTTCATCGTCCACTTCGACCTGCCCGGCATCGACCCCGAGACGATCGAACTCGACGTCGAACGCAACGTCCTGAACGTGCGCGCCGAGCGCCGCACCCCCGCTCCCGAAGGCGCGGAGCTGGTGGTGGCCGAGCGCCCCACGGGTTCCTTCACCCGGCAGCTGTTCCTCGGCGACACGCTCGACGCGGACCGGATCGACGCCTCGTACGACGCCGGCGTGCTGACCCTGCGCATCCCGGTGGCCGAGAAGGCCAAGCCGCGCCGCATCCAGATCACGGGAGGCCGTGACCGCAAGCAACTCGCCGGTGCCTGACCCGTTCCACCGCACGACGAGCGTCCCGCAGGCGGCTGCCCGGCCTGCGGGACGCCGCACGTCCCTGAGCGCAACCCGAGGAGGACCCCGCACGATGACCACGACGACGGTGCCGGCCACGACGAGCCAGGCGCACGCCCGTTCCGCGCCCCGGCCCCGATGGTCCCGGCTGATCGAGGACGTACGGCGGTCAGGGCGGTACCCGACCACGGAGCAGGCCGAGCGCGTCACCCGCACCGTCCTGTCGGCGCTCGGCGCCCTTGTGATCGGCGAGGAACGCGTCGAACTGGCCGGCGCCCTGCCGGAGGAGGCGGCCAGAGTGATCGCCTCTCAGATCCCGGCCACCCGTCCCGTCACCGCGGCGGAGTTCGTCGACTCGATCGCCGCCCACTCGGAGGGCGCCACGCCCCACACCGCCCGCTGGGACGCCGGCTCGGTCCTCGGCGTCCTGACGAACCTCGTCGGGGAGGACCTGTCGGACCGCGTCCTGCGGGAACTCCCGCCGGGATACGCCTCGTTCTTCGGCCGAGCTGAGCCGGCGCGGGCGCGCTGACCGCGGGCGGGGAGGCCCTGTCGGCCGACGCCCGCGCCGGTCAGGAACCGCCCCGCCGCGCCTGCCCCTTCCGTATCTCCGCCCGTGCCCGCAGTTCCGACACGTACCCCGCGCCGACCGCGCACCCCGCTCCGGCGAGCGCGAGGCCCAGCACACCCGGGTTGACGTACCCGGGCACGTCACCGGTGTCGTAACCGCCGCCGTCGCTGGTCTCGCACACGAAGCCGAGCGGGACGTACGAGACCCTGTGGTCGACGATCTCGATGCCCCGCTGCTGCCGCTCCAGCCACCCCTGGGTCCGGCAGGACCGGGCGGGGGACGAGTCCGTGCCGCCGTCCTCCGCCGTCATGACGGCGCCGGTGACGCCGAGCAACCCCCAGGCGTACAGGGCGCACGCGCCGGAGCCTGCCAGGGCCGCGAGTCCGCGGAGCACGCCGGAGGCGCCCGCCTGCCGTACGCGCGGGTCGGACAGTGCCCCGACGCCGTAACCGCAGAGACCGACCGCGACGATCACCAGGACCAGGACGAACAACAGGAGCAGCAGGAACACGTGGCCTCCAGGGCGGCACGGTGGCGCGGCGGCACGGACGGGCAGGCCGAGTCCAACAGGCCCCGGCCCGCCCGGCTGTGGCGGAGCCCACGCTTCCGGCAACAGCGGTGTCACAGGAGGTGCAGTCACCCGGCCTCAGAGCACGTCGGCCAGGCGGTCCACCTGGTCCGGGTCGAGGCCGTAGCAGTAGAGCATCACCTCGTCGGCGCCCAGATCGGCGTAGGCGGTGAGCGCGGCACGGATCTCCGCGGGGGTGGTGAGCAGTCCGGCGACCATGCGGTCGGCCATGCCGGTGAAGGCGTAGTAGTCGTGCATCCGGGTGCGGGCGTCGTCGAGCACGTCCCGCGGTCCGAGCGCGACGTTCACCTGGGCCACCAGTCGGGGCTCGCCCTCGCGGCCGTACTCCTTCCAGAAGCCGCGGACGGTGTCGAACAGCCCACCCGCCCAGGAGGGCGGCGCCGCCGCGAGGAAGCCGTCACCGAAGCGGGCGACACGTTCGAGCGCGACGGGCTTGAAACCCCCGAACAGCACCTGGGGGCCACCCGGCCGGGCGGGCGCCGGACCGATCGGGCCGACGCCGTCGCCGTACGGATCGCCCCACCACAGACGGCACAGCGCCGCCATCTGCTCGTCCAGGCGCCGGCCCCGCGTGCGCAGGTCGGTGCCCGTGGCCCGGTGGTCGTCCTCCCGGCCGCCGATGCCGACGCCCAGGACGAGGCGGCCGCCGGTCATCCGGTCCAGGGTGGCGGCCTGCTTGGCCAGCAGGGCGGTGTCCCGCAGCGGGGCCAGCAGCACCTCGGTCTGGACGCGGACGCGGGTGGTGGCGCCCGCGAGGACCGCCAGGGCGACCAGGGGCTCGGGGTTGTCGTAGACGAGCCGGTCGAGCAGACCGACTGAGCTGAAGGGACCGGCGTCGGCGCGCCGGGCCCAGGTGAGCAGGGTGGTGGGGTCGCCGATGGGCAGGCCGATGCCCACCTGTGTAACGACGTTCATGGAGGAGCCTCCGACATGAGGGGTCGACAAGGACAGCTGCCGCCCCTCCTGCACCTCGGCGAGCCTGTCGGCGAGGTGGGACGCTCCCGTTCTGCGGCGTGTTTCCGGGGGAACGTCTCTTCGAAGTCGGCTCACTGTAGGGCGAGTCGACCGCGGGGGACAAACGAATTCGTCCGGCCGAGCAGCCCCCCGCCTCGGCGGCGGAGGCCACCGGTCAGGGATGCGCGTCAGCGCCGGGAGGCGATGATCAGGAGCAACACCACGATCCCCAGGGCGATCAGGCACCCGGCGCCACCGCCGGAGGACCCCTTGCGGAACTCGACCACTCCGCCAGGGGCGACCCGCGGATGACGCCGGGCGTAATGGGTCTCCATCGCCTGCTCGCCCTGGGATTCGCTTCCCCAGGCGGTGCGGTGCCCGCACTCGCCGCACCGGTAGCGGTAGCTGTCTGCCATGCCGTTCTCCTTCTGTGCTCGGTGAGTTGTCCGTGGTCGCCGTTCGCGTCCGGTCGGAAGCCGGGGGCGTGTGGTCGGAGGCTGGGGCGTCCGGTCGGAAGCCGGGGGCGTCCGGTCGGAAGCCGGGGGCGTGTGGTCGAAGGCTGGGGCGTGCGGTCGGAAGTCGGGGGCGTGGTCGAAGGCTGGGGCGTGTGGTCGGAGGCTGAGTCGTCCGCTCGGAGGCTGAGGGCGGCCGGTGAAATCGCTGTGAAACGGGGGCAGTACGTCAGTCGTCGTCCCCCTGGCCGACAGCGGTCAGCTGCTCGACGAGCGCACGGAAGACACAGAGGTTCGGGATCCCGGACGCGACGCCCCGCCACACCTGCCACCGCCCGGCGGCACGGACGGCGACGGAACCGTCGAGGACCTCGATCCGCTCGATCTGCGCCCAGCCCAGCGACG
The DNA here is from genome assembly GCF_053594495.1 of Streptomyces sp. NPDC001920. NCBI lineage: Bacteria > Bacillati > Actinomycetota > Actinomycetes > Kitasatosporales > Streptomycetaceae > Streptomyces > Streptomyces sp. NPDC001920. Next base: position 182,345 of record NZ_JBSFEP010000008.1, on the reverse strand, counting down.
TGCCCCGGGATCCGACCTCGTCCCGAGTGATCCACACGGGACCGAAGGTGAGCCGCGCCCCCCGCGCCAGCGCGGCCAGGGCGACCGGTACCCGGGCGTCGGTGACGGCCCGGCTGATCTCGGCGCACCACACCTTCGGGTGCTCGAAATCGCCAGGGCGCAGCACGACCGGCTCACCGTCGACGCCGATGACCACCTGGGCGCGGGTGATGCCCTGCCGGGACAGCGTTCGGCGTCGGCGTATCTCCGTGGTGGCGTAGCGGACGACATGGATCCGCCCGTCCACGGCGATCGTCAGCCCGTGCTCGTACAGGTCCAGGCGTGGCCTGGTCGGGCCGAGCCGCGCTCCGGTCGGGCTGAACCGTGCTCCGGCGGGGCCCAGTTGTCCACTGGCCAGGCTCGACAGTGCCCTGGCGGGGCTCGACAGTGCTCTGGTGAGGCCCAGCAGGGCTGCCGTCGGACCGGTCCGGGTGCCCGCCGGACCGGTCCGGGCCCCCGTCATACTCGTCTCTGCCCTGCCTCCTTGCCCCAGCCGTCGCCGTATGTCCGCGACGGCGGCCCACAGGCCCCGGGGTGCGGCGAACGGCCCCCGATAGGTCCCGCGTCGTCTGCCCAGCCCCGCCCGGCCCGCGGCCTCGGAGACCCTGGCCAGCAGCAACTGGTCGGCGCGGTCGTCGGTCCGGTCGTCGGTCCCGTTGTCGGTCCGATTGTCAGGGCGGTCGTCGGTCCGGTCGTGGGCCCGGCCGTCAGGGCGGTCGTCGGTCCGGTCGTGGGCCCGGCCGTCAGTGCGGTCGTCGGTCCGGTCGCCGACACGATCGGAGGCATGGTCACCGGCACGGCCCGGTTCTCCGTCACCGTTCACGCCGCACCCGCCCGCCCGCGACCGGTGGCCGTACCGTCCTCACCCAGGACCGACCACCGTGCCCGGCGCAGCAGCTCACCCGGGGCCACGCCCAGGTCGTCGGCGAGTCGGCCGGCGGTGCGATCGAAGACGGCCAGCGCCTCGGCCCGCCGGCCGGCGCGGTGCAGCGCGCTCATCAGCAGCGCGGCGACCGGCTCGTTCAGCGGCTGTCGCAGGGCCAGCGCGGACAGGTCGGAGACCGCCTCGGCGACCCGGCCGAGCCTCAACTGCCACTCCGCCTTCCGCTGTGCCAGGGCGACCCCGCGCTCGACGAGCCGCAGCCGCTCCAGCTCGGCCAGTGGTCCGGGCAGCCCTGCCAGCGGCTCCCCGCGGAACAACTCCAGCGCCCGGGTGCACAGCCGTACCGCCTCGGCCAGGTCACCGGCCCGCTCGGCGACTCCGGCGGCGCCGACGAGTTCCTCCAGGCACGTCACGTCCACCTCGACCACGCCGGGCACCAGCCGGTAGCCGTACCGGTCCCGCCGGATCACCGAGTCCGGGCACGCTCCGAGCCGCAGGCCCTTGCGCAGCCGGTACACATAGACCGGTACGACGTTCGCGCCGGGCGACTCCATCCCCCAGACGCCGTCCAGCAGTTCCTGCCGGCTGACCGACCGCTGCGGACTCAGCGCCAGCGCCGCCAGCACGGCCTGCTGCCGGAGGGGGCCGGTGTCCACGGGCCGCCCGGACAGCCACGCCCGCAACGGGCCGAGCAGGCAGACGCGCAGTCCGGCCTCGGGCGTGGAGCCGACGCGGCGAGGGGAGGCCGCCGACACGGCCGTACGTCTGCGCGGCCCCTGCCCCGGCACGACCAGACCGCAGTCGAAGGCGTGCACGATGGCGGCGGCCCGGTCGGGCAGCGCCAACTTCCCCAGGACGCGGTGCAGTCGCTGCGTCACCACATGCTCCGGCAGCGCGAGCGCTTCGGCGATCTCGGTGTCCTCCAGACCGCACCCGAGCGCGTAGAGGACCTCGCGCTCCTGGGCGGTGAGGACCGTGACGCTCGGGCGCGGCTGGCGTGCGGTCGTCGTCGGCATGGCGGCTCCCCGTGCTCCGGACCGGTCGGTGCGCTCGCTTCCGCCGACGCACTCGCTCCGGTCGATCCCGTCGATGCCATCGAAGGTGGCCCCGGTGGAGGAAACGTGCACAGGACATTGAGGCGGCCATATATGGCCGGTGACCGCGCTAGAGTCCCTCACCTGCGAAAAGTCCATAACTCAGGGGGAAAGGCCGTGACTTGTGGCCGGTGAGTTCGGTGAGGTGCTGCGGCGGCTGCGGGCTCGGGCGGGGTTGACCCAGGACGAGCTGGCGGAGCGTTCGGGGGTGAGCGAGCGCACCATCCGCCGCCTGGAGAGCGGCAAGCGCACCAACCCACGCATGACCACGGTGCAGGAACTGGCCAGGGCACTGCCGCTACGGCCGGAGGAACGCGAGGAGTTGCTGAGGGCGGCGGTCCCTGGGGAGGTGGGGAGCGGCCAGAGCAACCAAGGCGGCCCATGGGACGAAGTCGAGGGCGGAGCCTCGACCGATCAGACGACGGTGGATACGCGTCTTGGGGCGGTGCCCGGCGATTCCGCGGGGGTGGCTACGGGCCCCGGGGCGGTGCCCGGCGATTCCGCGAGGGTGGCCACAGGCCCCGGGACGACGCCCGCCGACCCCGCCAAGCCGCCCACAGACCCCGAGACGGCCCCCACGGCAGTCATCCCCACCGTCACCCCCGCCGGCGCCCCCACTGTCACCCCCGCCGGCGCCCCCACTGTCACTCCCACCGTCCCTCCCGCAGTCACCCCCGCCGAGCAACTCGCGAAGCTGGTGGCCGCCCGCTGGCAGCGAGAGGAGGAACAACGCCAGGTCCAGGACCCCTTCCCCCTGCCGGTCCGCTGGCGAACGGCCCCCGAGTCGCTCACCGACCACTGGGCCAACATCCTCCGCCTCCCCGCGAAGGCCACGGCCGACCCCCTCGACCTCGACGGCATGCTGGACGAGATCGCCGACACCTACCGGCGCATCCCGTCCGGACGCCTGGTCGTCCTCGGCAGATCCGGCTCCGGGAAGACGATCCTGGCCCTGCGCTTCGTCCTCGACCACCTGAGGACCCGCACCTCCGAGGAACCCGTCCCGGTGATCTTCAGCATCGGTGCCTGGAATCCCACCACGCTCACCCTGCGCGACTGGCTGACGGCCCAGCTGACACGCGATCACCCCGGTTACGCCGCACGGGGACCCGGCGGTGAGAGCCTCGCCTCCGCGCTCGTCGAGTCCGGCCGTGTCCTGCCCGTCCTGGACGGCTTCGACGAGATGGCCGACGGCCTGCGCCGCCCCGCGCTGGAGGCCCTCAACGCCACCACCCTCCCGCTCGTGCTCACCAGCCGTCCCGCCGAGTACGCCGCCGCGGTCGCCGAGACCGACGTCCTGACCGCCGCCGCCGCGCTCGAACTCACCGACCTCACCCTCGACGACCTCGACGCCTACCTGCCGCGCACCACCCGCAAGACGGACAGGTCGGACCCCGGCACGAACGCCTGGACGCCCGTCCTGACCGAACTCGGCAACCAGCCGCAGGACCACCCCGCGTCCCCGCTCTCCACGGTCCTGTCGACCCCGCTGATGGTCGCGCTCGCCCGCACCATCTACAGCGACACCCCCGATCACGACCCGGCCGCACTCCTCGACACCGCACGCTTCGCCGGCCCGGAGGAGCTGGAGGACCACCTCCTGGACAACTTCATCCCGACCGTCTACCGACCCAGGCTGCACCGCGCCTCGTCCGGCCGTGCCCACCCCGGCTTCGAACCGGGCCCCGACCGCGCCCGGCACTGGCTCGGCTACCTCGCCCACCACCTGACCCGGCTGCAGACCCCCGACCTCGCGTGGTGGCGGCTCGGCGACGGACTGCGCCGCTCCACCCGCGGCCTCGTCACCGCGCTGGTGACCGGACTGGCCATCGGCCTCATCGACGCCGTCGTCAGCGTCGCCTTCCACGGCACCCTCATCGGCCCCCTCGTGGACGCGACCGCCGTCGGGCTCCTCGCCGGCCTCATGTTCGGGCTCCTGCACTGGCTGACGTACACGGTCAAGGGCAAGCGCGTCATGCCGTCCGTCGTACGTCTGCAGATCCGCGGCAGGCCGAGGAGCACCGCGTGGACGGCCGGCCCCCGACTGGTGATCGGGACGCTGGGCGGTGCGGTCTTCGGCTTCGGGTACGGATTCGTCCTCGGCGTGGTGAAGTCGTACGCCCTGACGCCCGAACTCTCGGCGGTGCTGCACGTCGGGTTCGTCGACGGGCTCGTCTACGGCCTGGTCTTCGGCGTCGGCACCGGCCTCACCTTCTGCCTCCTCGGCCTCCTCGAAACCCCGCTCGACCTGGACTCCGCCGTCAACCCCCGCGGCCTGCTGCACACGAACCGCCGCACCGTGACCACCCAACTCCTCGTCTGGGCACCCACCTTCGGGGCGGTCGTCGGGTTCGGCAGCAGAGCGGCCGTCGACTTCCTGCAGGGCCCCTTGGGCCCCCTCGCCTGGCCCTCCGAGGCCAGTCTCCTGCTCGGCGTCATCAGCGGCCTCGGTGCCGCCCTCGGCCACGTGCTCACCCTGACGGCCTGGGGGCAGTGGCTCGTCCTCTCCCGGATCTGGCTGCCGTTGACGGGCCGCCTGCCGTGGGCGCTGCTCACGTTCCTGGAGGACGCCTACCAGCGCGGGGTGCTGCGCCAGGCCGGTGCGGTCTACCAGTTCCGCCACGCCCGCCTGCAACACCACCTGGCCCAGGCCTACCGGACAGGCCGTACCTCCGGCCGGCCGGCCCGCCGCGGCAGCCGACGGCTCCGCCGCTCCGGCCGTCACGACGATTTCATCGCGCCTCTCTAGCGTCCGATGACGTGACGCCGGCCGGCCGGCGGGCGCCGGCTCGTCCGCGCCGCCGGCGGCTCCACCCACGCCACCGACACCAACCACACCATCGGACCAAGGGGGAACTCATGTCGAAGAGCAGCCGACTCCTGCGCCGCGCCAGGACAGTCGCCACAACCGTCGCTCTCACGGCGGCGATGACGGCCGCCGCAGCCGTCGCGCCCACGGTCGCCCAGGCCGACGACACCGCCCCGCACCACTACTACATCGAACTCGGCGGCACCGGCAGCGCCCAGTCCGCCCCCACCTGCACCGGGACGTTCTACTACGCCAACCAGCACCTGGAGGAAGGCGCCCAGGCCGTCCCCGTCTGCTACCCCGCCAGCGCCGGTCCCTGGCTCAACGGCCAGAACGTCCCGGACCTCATGGCCCCGAGCTACGACAGCAGCGTCGCCCAGGGCTACACGAATCTCCTGGCCGCCGCCGAGGAAACCCACCGCAAGGACCCGACGGCACGCCTGACGATCGTCGGCTACTCCCAAGGCGCCCAGGCTGCCGACGCGGTACTGGAGACGATCGCGAACGGCGGCACCGCCATCCCACGGGAACTGGTCGACGGCAAGCTGTACGCCGACCCGAAGCAGCCCGACACCGGCATGTGGGCCAGGGTCCCCAAGGGCCTGGGCGCGCTGGGCCTGACCTCCACCGGGCCCGGCCCCAGGGAGTTCCCGGGCGTCCCGGTCGCCCGCTTCTGCATCCGCGGTGACCTGGCGTGCGACGCCTCGGCCCCGGTGGCGGCGTTCGACTTCTTCCTCACCGACAAGCACCGGCGCTACGCGCTGGACGGCAACATCATGACCCGGACCATCGCCCAGGACGGCCTCAACGGGACCTTCTGGTACGAGTCCTGACGCCTGCCCGGACATGAGACGACAGCCCAGGTCAGCCGCGTCTGGCCTGGGCTCGACCATGCCCGGCCGGCTGTGACTCACGTCACGGCGGCAGCGGGGGGAAGAAAGCGGCTGCTGTGTCGGCGGTGCTGGCATGCTCATGCATGACTACTGGGGGGTAACCGCCTGCGGCCCTGTCGCTCCGTGCGTCCGTGCGTCCGTGCGTCCGTGCGTCCGTGTGTCCCTGCGTCCACGGGTCCACGGGTCCACGGGTCCACGGCCACGCACCGGTGGACGCGCACCCGCATCCATCGTGCGCACAGCGCCCGTACAGCCACGCCCTCCCGTAGTTCACCTCCCGTAGCGCACCCCCATACATCGCTCCCGAGGAACACGCGTGCACAGATCCAGGCTCAAGGGCCACGCCTTACTGACGACCATCACCCTCGCGGCCCTGCTCACCACCGGCTGCTCCACCGACTCTCCGAGGGCCACCGCACCCTCGCCCACGACGGCGGCCGAAAGCCCCGGGGCCGCCGCGGTCCAGGAGCAACTCGCCGTCGTGGCCGCCCCCTCCGGTACGGCCACCCCCACCGCCGTGGCCGACGCGGGCGAGGCAGGCACGGCGAGGAAGTCCTCCCTCAAGGTCGCCTCGTACGACAGGAGCAGCGGACGGGCCGTGATCGAGGCCCGGTCCGCGGTGAAGCCTTCCACCGAGCCGACGGCCGGTTCCACACCCCGTTCACCCGCTCCCGGCACCAGTTCCCCGACGAGCCCTCCGGCCACCCCCGCCACCCCAGCCACCCCCGCCTCCCCCGCCACCCGGTCCCCGGTCTCCGTGGGCGACATCATCGCCAGCGCGCCGGCCCCCGGCGCCCCCGACGGCGTACTGGCCGAGGTCACCCAGGTCGTGGGCACCTCGCGGGACGGAGCCACGACGGTCGAGACGGAACCGGCGAAACTCAACTCCGTCCTCGGCGACCGTAAGGCCGACGGCACCGTCCCGGTCGACCCGTCGGCCATCGAGGTCGACCCGCTCCTCCAGGGCGTCAAGGTCTCCTGGGCGAAGACCGGCGACCTCCGCTTCGGCCCCGAGGGCGCCGCACTCCCGCTCGGCAGCCTCCGCATCGACGTGGGCGCGGCGATCGCCACGGCCGAGGGAGCGGAGGGCGCCCCGGCTGCGTCGGCTTCCGCCTCCGTCAAGGGGTTCGTCCAACTGGCCCCCGAGGTGGCCTTCTCGTACGACGGCTCCGGCGGCTCCGGCGGCTCCCGCGACTCCGGTACGGGCGCCGCGCCCGGCGGCGCCTTCCTCGGCCTGTCCGGCGACTGGGCGTCCCAGTGGTCCCTGAAGGGCCGGGCGGCGGCATCGAGCGGCGGGCAGCCCCTGCGCATCCCCTTCGCGAAACTGCATGCCGACCCGGTGATCCAGGTCGGTCCGATCCCCGTCGTCGTCAACCTGGACATGACGTGCTACATCCAGGTGACCGCCGACGGCCGGGTCACCGTGGACGTGGAACAGGACCTCAAGGGCGACTTCCGCGTCGGCGGCACCTTCTCCTGGGCCGAGGGCTGGACCCCCGTCAGCGAGTCCGACATGAAGGGCGAACCCCTGAAGGCCCGCGTCACGGCGGCAGGCGACGTCAAGGCCGCGCTGGGCGCCGAGGCCACCGTGGGCCTCTACGGCACGGTCGGCGTCACCGCCGACCTGGCCCCGTACGTCCGTGCCCACGCCGACGCCTCCGCCGAGTTCTCCTCGACGGGCACCGCCACGGCGACCGGCACCTACGCCCTGTACGGCGGCGTGGACCTGACCGGCTCCCTGCACCTCCAACTCACCATCTTCGGCACGCCCGTCTTCCAGAGGAAGATCCCGCTCGGTGCCCTGCACCGCGAGTGGCTGCTGACGAAGGGTGAGGGAACGGCGACGACAACACCGGCGACGTAGACGACCGGTTGACGTCTACGCCCCGTCCAGCCGTACGAGTGGACGTCCCGCGGCCCGAGCCGAACCAGAAGCCACCACCTGGGCACGGCCCGCGGGACCCCCACCCCCACCCGTCCCGCACGGGCCAGTGACTTCACTCATCGGAGCCGGAGTTCGACGCCGAACCGCCGCCGAGCCCCCGCCCCTTACGCCGGGAACTCCCCACCACCTCACCGAGGGCCAGCGTCACGGCGGCCACACCCCGCACCCACCGCGGCCCCCCGCGTGACGCCCACACGACGCAGCCGCATCCCGCGACGACGAGCGCGAGAACCCCGACCAGAACGAGCACGATCACACTCATCCCCTCCATCCCTCCCGGTCCGGGTCATCCTCTCAGCCGTCACGAACCGTCAGGCGTTCGGCGTACGGGGAACCGAGCGGTCGGCGTGCTGCTGTCGTGACGCCGGTCCGGTCAGGGAAGCCGAGGCATCCGCCAGTACTGCCGCTTCTTCTCGTCCCGCACGACGACGCCGAGCCTCAGCAGCTCCCCACGCAACTCCCGGGCGTCCTCGCCACCGCTCTCCTTCTTCCGCGCTTCCGCACGAGCCCTCAGCAACGCGTCCGCCCCCTCGGGCAGACCGGGAACACCGGGAACCCAGCGCCGGAACTCCTCCCGGTACGGGTCCTCGTCCGCCCAGCGGTACCCGTGCTCGGCGAAGGCGTCGGCCAGCCGCCGCCAGGGCAGATGACAGTCCTCCCGCGCGAGCTCCATCCCGTCCGGACCGAGCAGCACGAACTGCTTGCCGTCCCGCACCGCGAGGGCGACCTCATCACGGGTGAACTCCTGCGAGGCGTCCCTGATGGTGAGCACGACACGATCGCCGGAGAGCCTGACCCGCAACGACTCGTGCACGGCCAGGAAGGCGACGAACAGCCCCAGGACCGCTCCCACGCCCACGGCCCCGACGGTCCGCCACGGCTCGGGGACGGAACTCAGCAACTCCGCCGGCCCCTTCAACGGCGCCCAGCGCAGCGTCACCAGCCAGTCCGCGAGCAGCGGCGCCAGCCAGCCGACCACGACCCCGCACCCCACCCAGAAGAGCACAAGCACCCAGGCCGACTCCGCGACGTCGGTGGCACCCCGGTCGAGCGCACGCCCACCGAGGTCCCCACTGCCCTTCTCCACAACGTCCCCCGTATCCCTCATGTCCCCATCCCGATGCCATGGCCGTACGCGGCCAGCGCCATTCTGAAGCCAGGCCGCACCCCTGGTCGTCGGCCGATCGTCTACGGCACCGCGACTTTGGTCGCCCACCCGGCCGGCGCCCCGGCGAACACCCAGGCCTCGGGCGGGATGGGCCACACAGAGACCCCAGGCCCCGGGCGGGGTGGGGCACACAGAGACAGGGCCTCGGCGCCGGGCAGATGCCCGGGCGCCGAGGCCCCATGTCAGTGAGCCAGGTGAAGGGTCTCCAGCTGCTCAGTGGTGGCCGTGGTGGCCGTGTTCGCAGGAGGAGCCCAGGTGGGTGTTCTGCCCACCCGCGTTGCCCTCACCGTTGAGCGCATTGCCCAGCAGGCCGTTCAGGATGCCGACATTGCCCAAGACGTCAATGTTCATGTCGTGTGACTTGCATCCTCCGGCGGCCTTCACGACGGTCGCGCTCTGTGCGGTGGCGGTGCCGGTGGCTATGTAGCTGAAGCTCCCGAGGATGGCGGCCGCGACAGCGGCCTTCTGAAGCTTGCGCATTTTTTCCTCCTTGGGTCGACAGAGCGCACGATAAAAGATCCACTAAGCGCTCATTTCGGAGGCTAATCCGATATCTCCCCCACCGCTCATCGAGGCCGCCATCCGGGGAACTGACACCCAATCGGCTGGGGAGGGGTGCACCTGGTCGGGGCGGGCCGCGGACGTGGGTGGGTGGGCCTCCTGACGGATGGCACGGCCAAGCGCGTGCCCTGACGCACCGTCGTGATGTGACGGTGCGAAACACGGCACCGGAGTTCTCGTCGCCGAAGAACGCCGGCTGCCCGACCGCCTACGCGTCTCGCTCTCCTCGAACTGTCGTTGCCGTGACCCCTGAACCGGGGTCCGTCAGGCATCCACCACCTTCGAGAAGAAACCCAAGTCGGGGTCCTCCGGTGTGCCGACGAGCAATGCGCGGTCGAGCAGGATGTTGTTGTGCTCGCAGCTCGTCTCCGGAAGCATCACACAGGCGTGACAGGCGGCCAGGTTCGTGCCGCCGGTGCCGGAGGCTTCGGTCTCGATGCACAGGGGATCGGCGGAGCACCAGCAGGCCCGACGGATCGCCGCCCGAAGGGCGTTCGCCAGCTTCTCGGGCTCGCCCTGAGCGACCAGGCCGCCGAGACTTCCCGCGGAGTCGCTCGTGGCGGTGTAGACGAGCAGACCAGCCATCTCCTCGTCGGCGTAGAGGCGTTCACGAAGAGCCGCGGCCGGATAACCGGCGTCCAGGCTCCACTCGTTGATCAGCACATGGGCCAAGGTGTGCAGCAGCACCATGCGCGGGGTAGCGGGGGAGGGCTGAACCTGGGAGGGGTCCGAAGCCCACTGCTCCATCAGACGCTGGTGTGCGCTACGGACACGCTCCCCGCGGTCGATCACTGCGGGGAGCTTTTCCCAAGCGGCGAGCGGATCGTCCGCCAGACGCAGGAAGACGCCTTCGCCGCGTACCTCCATGGCGGGCAACCAGTTCAGACGAGTCTCGGAAAGCGAGCTTTCGTAAGCCTCGGTGGCCGAGTTGGGGTCGGCGAGTCGGGTGAACGCCTTGAGCGCGCGGACCTCGCGGAGCTTCTTGACCAGCATGGGCCCTGTGACGCCGGTGCCGTCGAGAGCGGCTGGGGAGGTGAGCGGAGTCTCGCAGATGAACTGCTCAGTGTGGGAGCGCTCACGCTCGTCGTTGCCGGCGCGGAGGCGCTCGTACTCCTTGTTGCGCAAGGCACGGTAGCGGTGGTCGAAAGAGCGAACCTCGTCGCCTGTGGGGTCCTCCTCGCGTTCCGCGGCGAGGAGTGCCATCACCTCGTCGATGGGCACCGGGATGTCGTCACCGAAGACGAATTTGAGGCGATCCTCCACCTCTGCTCGACCGTCCAGTTCGCGAAGCCGATCCCAGTACGGAGCAAGCAAGTCCGCCCGTCCGTCACTCCACGGCGGGATGGACAGCGCAGACTTCAGCACCGGCTGCCAGACGGCGGAGGAACCACGCTGGAGGGTGCGTGGAGTGCGGCTGCAGGACTCCGCCGGGACGGAGGTACCGAGCCACGGTCGGGTGCCTCGGCAACGCAGACCGAGGTCCTTCAGCGCGCTCTTGCGGAAGGAACCCTCCATCGACACTTCGGGCACTCCGCAGCTGCACGACACGAGGATCGAGCGCAGCGAGGAACTACGGCCGGACGTGCGCAGCCTGAGCGTGCCGCCGCACTGGCCGACGGTTGTCGTGCCGCGCCCTGCGGCGCGGTGGACCCAATGCCAGTACGGGAACTCGTCGAGGTGGCCGACCTCGCAGGCGATCACGAAGCGGGAGGGGACCAGATCAGCCTCGCAGGTGCCGCAGATGCTCTTGCCGGGTGGAGGGTTGAACTCGCGGTGGCGGCGCAACTCGTTGCACTCGGGGCAGGAATGCATGAGGGGGAAGCGGCGGACGCGGATGCCGTCCCTGCTGTGCTCGTCGGACGCGGGCGGCAGCCGGAAGTGCTCGACATTCAGGATGCGAGCGAGGCGACGTTCGTAGATGCGCGGCGCCTCGTCCATGCTCCAGTGCTCATCGGCCTTGTTCAGGCCGGAGACGACGAAGGACTCATGGTCCACCGCGATCAGCGAACCTACGCCGTACGTCGTGATCGCCTGGGCGCGACGGACCGCACCGCGACGCAGGAGGTTGTGGGCGGGCGCAGATCCGTTCACGCCCGAACGGCGACGGCGCGCGGGGGGCGGGGTCATCGGGTGGCCTCCATGAACAGGACGGACTCGGCATCGACGTCGCGCAGGCTCCACAGGGTGGGCCAGGCCTCGGCGTTCTCGGCCTCGTCGTCGTACGGCTGAAGAAGCGAGGGGATGCGCCTTCCCTTCTTCGGTTCGAAGAGCAGACCGTTGTGGATGTCGGCTTCGTCGCACCACCAGTCGAGGAACTCGTCGAAGGCCCGGGAGACGGCGTCGGCTTCCTCGGGGGTGACAGCGCGGACACGGTCGAGGAGGACGGGCTTGATCTCGTCGCGGATGCGGTGCGCGTACGACTCCACCATGCCTGCGGCCTCGTTGGGCCGAGCCTCCGGGAACATGATCCGGGTCAACGCGACGATCACCGCGTGCAGTCCTCGCTCGCGGGCGCGGGCGGAGAAGGGAGTGACGGACGTCGACTCGACCTCGCGGTAGAGCGCCGAGTGGAAGTGCAGGAAGTTCTCGTAGTGGGAGCGATCGCGCGAGCGGGTCGCGTTGAGCATCACGGAGACCAGGCCTGGGTGGGCGCGGCCGACGCGGCTGGTGGCCTGGATGTACTCGGCAGTGGTCTGGGGCTGGCCCATCACGGCCATCAGGCCGAGCCGGTCCACGTCGACGCCGACGGCGATCATGTTGGTGGCCAGGAGGACGTCCACGACATCCGGGTCGGGCAATGCCCGCTCGATGCCCTTGAGGCGGGCCGGGATCTCGCTGGCGTCGATGCGACTGGTCAGCTCCGAGTAGTTGGCGATGGAACGCACGGTGGTTTCCTCGCGTGCGGCGAGCAGTTCCAGATACGCCACGACGTCGTCGTGGACCTGGAGTTCGGCCGCGGAGAGCAGCCGGAGGCTGTTGAAGTAGCCGACGAGGCTCCAGTAGGCGTCCCGAACATCGTCCGAGGTCTTCGCCTGCTTCGCCCGATGCAGCAGAGTCGCGTAGGTGCGGATGAGCAGCGTGGACTGGCTGGTGCCCGGGGCGAAGAGGCCCACGTAACGTCGGCTCGCCTTCTCCTCGCGAGGGGTCTCCACGGCGAACCAGGAGTCCCGGGAGTCCAGGCCCGCGGGCGGGAACTGGCGGACCTCGCGGTCGAAGAGGCTGCGGCCCTGGTCGGCGGCGCGCCGGATGGTCGCAGTCGAGGCGATCACCTTGGGGCGACCGGCGAGCTCGTCGACGGCGGTCTCGTAGAGACCGGTGAGTGTGCCCAACGGACCGGAGATGAGATGGAGCTCGTCCTGGACGATCAGCTCGGGTGGTGGTGTGCGGTCGGTGGGGTCGTCCCGGTTGAAGAGGGCGGCGGTGGCCGGACGCCACGGCATGGACGCAAATTTGTCGACGGTGGCGATGACCAGCGTCGGCCGGGCGTCGTACACCGCCTCGTCGATCAGATGGACGGGCAGACCGTTCGCGAAGTCGCAGCCTGCGCCCGGGCAGCGGACGTACATGCGTTTGGCGTCCTCGTCGACCTCGTACGCGCGGGCGTCCAGGCGGGTGCCGCACCAGGGGCAGGCATGCAGCTGAACCGGGTTCTTGGTCGCCAGGCGCTTGTCGAGGTCCTTGTGCAGTTCTGCCAGTTGCTGGTTCGCGTCCTTCAGCTTGTTGGGTGTGGCGGATTCACCGACCCACATGCCGAGGGAGAACGGTTCGCCGCCCAGCTCCGACAGGTTGCCGAGACGAATTTGCTCCATCGCGCAGAGCAGGATCGTGGCGCGCTCGAACTGCTGGAGCGTCAGCAGGCGGAGCGTGTACCGCATCAGCACGGTGACGCCTCCGCCGTCCTCACGGAGCCGGATCCGGCGCAGGAAGGAGGTGAGCGCGATCAGCCCGAGATACGCCTCGGTCTTGCCACCGCCGGTGGGGAACCACAGGAGGTCCGAGACCTCTCGGTCGCGGTGCTCGGGATCGTCGATGCCGGCCAGGCAGAGCAGGACGAAGGCGATCTGGAACGGCCGCCAGCGGCCCTTGTCCGGTTCGGGAGCCCCGTGGCGGCCCCTCTTCACCCAGGCGCTGCGGGCCCGCTGGTCGGCCATGGCTCGGTTGGCCAATCGGAAGGCCCGCATCAGATCGGGTTTGGTACGAAGGAGGGCGATTCCCTCGCGGATCCGGCCCAGCGCTTCGCGGCAGGCGTCGACCTGGTCGCGGGCGGCCTTCTCGTACGCACCGCCGATCAGGGCGTCGGCCTCGGCCTGCTTGCGGTCGATCCACCGCTCGTAGCCCATGGCGAGCGCTTCCAGCGCGGCGACGACCTCCGTGTCCGGGCGCTCCGCCAGACCGAGCATGGACAGAGCGGAGCTGTCGATATCCGGGTTGGAGTCGGTGAGCAGCACCTCCACGGTCGGCACGAACGCGCTTCGCACCTCGGACACACCGGCCCGTCGGGAGTCCGTCATACCGATCGGCGGAGGCGTCCAATCCCACTCGGCGGCGCAGCCGTGACCGACGGCGAAGGTCGGGGCGTGGCGGTGCAACAGACGGCTGGTGGCTACGTCCGGGTCGTGCGCGAGGTCAGGGGCGGGACGCTCGACGAAGGCGCTGGATCCGTCGGACGCGCGGACGACGAGCCCGCACTGGAACAGGGAGAACGCGTCCTGCAGCTCCCGCTCGCCGACCTTGTGCGTGTTGACCAGGGTCACCGTGACGGTCACCGTGCCCAGCCGCGCGTCGGGCCGTCGGACGTTGACGCGCAGCGCCACTCCGTCGGCCAACTCGAACCGCAGGTCGGGTGCGGGCGTGGTCACGTCCACAGTGGTGTCCGGCAGCGTGAGTTCCTCACGACGCCAGTGCTCCTGCTGGTCGGAGGTGGTGCGGGCCTCGGCCCGACGCGCGGGGACCGGGTTGCCGTCCGCGTCCGTGGGCCGGTAGGCGGCGGCCCGGGCACTGATCACGACGGAATCGCCTATGCCCGGGTCGATCGCGAAGGTGAGCCCCATGGAGGACGGCCGGCGGGACCCGGCGGCGCCGACCTCCTGCGCGGTCCCGGACTCCTCCGTGTTGTCGCGTGTACGCAGCGGGGTCATGTCCAGACCCTCGTGCTCCGCCTCGTCCTCGAGCATCCTCTGCTCGGCTTGGTCGTCCGCCGACCTCGGGTAGAGGACACCGGTCAGGTAGCGGTCGATCGGGGCGTCCTGGGCAAGGACCTCCTGTCGGTCCTCGGGAGCGGCTTCCCACGCAGGGCCGAAAAGCTCGCGGCGGAGGCCGAACAGCAGCTCCTCGTCCCGAACCCGGTAGTGCTCGGCGTGCCGGTTCTTCGTGCCGCTCATGCGCGCTGCTCCTCGTCGTCCGCCCGTCGGTACCTTCCGATTCCGGTGATGCGGGGCGCTATCCACACACCTCGGTCACCGAGGCCGGCGTTCGCGCCGGCGGCAGTGCTGCCTGCGACGGACTCCAGGATGTCGACGCGAAGCCCGTGGATCTCGTCGGGCCACCAGGGGTCCCACCCGCGGTTCACTTTCTGCACCTGAAACAGCTCCTGCCGGAACCGCTCCGAGACTTCACCGATCTCCCGTCCGTGGTGCAGGAGGGCGTACGGCGGGCTCTGCCACTCGCCGAGCGGCAGGTCGTGCCGCCTGCGCAACACGACCTCGTGGCCGGAAGCGACGTGTTCCAGAAGGTAGGCCTGGGTCGCCACGGCGTCGGTCTCGTGGCCGGGAGGGCTGTCCGCGCATACGTCACCGGACTCGCCGACGATCCCATAGCGGTCGTACTGTCTCCAGCCGCCCAGGAACCTGCGGCCGTTCTTCCTGCCACCGGCTCGCTTGAAGACCGGCAGATCGGGTCGATCCGCGTGATACAGGTCCTGACGGGCACGCGTCAGGGCCACATACAGGGCGCGGGCCTCGGCCGGGAGGTCCAGTTCCTCCTTGAACTGCTGCCGCAACTCCGCGACGGTCGGCGGGGCGAGGACGATCACCCGGTCGAACTCCAGCCCTTTGGCCCGGTGCACCGTGGAGACCACGATGCGTGCCGTCTCCGGATCGGCCAGCTCGTCCGGGAAACGGCCGTCGGCAACCAGACGGCGCAGCCGGTCCAGGTCGAGGACGTCTCGCCCCGGTCCTCGCGCGGCGCGACGCAGCACGGACCACACGGTGTCCGGGTTCGGCTCGAACGGCAGGGGTATCGCCGCCAGCAGCGAACGGAACCGGTCTTCGGAGAGCGTCGCGGACTCCGTGCGGCGCAACAGCTCGGCCACCCAGTACGGGACCGGACGGTCCTCCAAGGGGCGTCGCAACCGGTGGTTCACGCCGTGCTCGTGAAGCAGCTCCGAGACGAGGAGGGCCTGCGGGTTGTCACGGGTGAGAATCGCGCAGGTGTCAGGGAAGTCGCGCAGTCCGTCGAGGACGAACGGGTCGGTGAAGGAGCCCATGCCGTTCGCCGGATCGAGGAGCAGCTCGCGCATCTCTTCGTAGAGGGCCGCGGCCTCGTCGGCATCCGAGACGTTCTGGAGGCGCGGCCCGTGAGGCAGTGCGATCCGGGCCTCCGGGGTGACCGCCCGGAAGTTCTTGGTGAGGCGGAGTTCGACGAGGTCGTCCGGGTAGGAAGCACGGAGCCAGTCGAAGAACCGGCCTGTTTCATCGGCGCGTTCGGCCAGGTCAGCGATCTGGAAGCCGTAGACGGACTGTGCGGCGTCACCGACCACGGTGAAGCCGCAGCTCTCCTGATAGCGATCGAGCAGCGTCTCCACGAGCTCTCGGCGGTCGCCCAGCAGGTCCTGCACCTCGTCTATGACCACATGCGCGGGGGGCACGGCGTCACCGGCCTCCAGCGCCCCCATCTCGACCGCACCGGCAGCGGCCTCGATCCGTTCCAGGAAGGAGACCGCACTCCAGTCCTTGTCCGGATACGACTGCCGCAGCAGCCCATGGGCCCAGGCGTCGAAGGTCTGTGCCCGCACCCGACGGGCGCGCTCACCGTGCCGGGCGATTCGCTCCGCCAGCTCCCGAGCCGCCACCCTGGAGAAGGTGAGCACCAGAATCTCGGAGGCCTCCAGCACCTCCTCGGCGTCCTCGTTCCCGCACAGCGCGTCGAGCCGGCGCACCAGTGTGTGGGTCTTACCGGCCCCCGCGCCGGCGGTCACCAGGACGCGGGCGTCCCAGCGCTGCTCGACCACGGCCCGCTGCTCCTCGGTGAGCGGAGGGCTGTCGAGGTAGGCGTCGATCACGAACGGCTCCAGAGGTGCTCGAACTGGGTGAATGCGAGCTGGGTGTCGAAGTTCTCGATGTTGTCGCTCACGTTGAGGATCAGGCAGCTGTCCTTGCCGCCGTTCCGGGGTCCGCGCAGGCCGCGACCGATCATCTGCTGGTACACGTTCGTGCTGTAGACCGGCCTGGCCACGACGACGGCGCGGGTGGCCGGCGCGTCGAAGCCCTGGGTGAGAACACCGTAGTTGGTGAGCACCCGAATGCGGCCGTTTCGGAAATTCTCGATGCGGGTGCGACGGTCCTGGGCGCTGGTGGTCGAGTCGACGGCGGCGGAGCGAATACCGCGGTCGTTGAGCATGGCCGCCAAGTACTTCGCGTGGTCCACGGAGGTGGCGAAGAGCAGCGTCGGCCAGTCCTCCGGCAGAGCGGCCACCTCGTCGACGATGCGACGGCTTCGCTCGTGGTCGTCGGCGAGTCGCTGCTCGGCGGAGCGAGAGAGCATCGCCATGCGGTCGGCATGGGTCTTCTCGTCCCGGGTCAGCTCGATCTTGCCGCCCTTCAGGGTCCGGTGCTCGACCTGAGCGAGCATCCCCCACTCCTGCAGGTCCCGGTAGGGATCCCCGGACGGGAAGACCCCCTCGTCGAGACGTCGGTTGCCGAAGCGGTTGACCAGCCGGCGGGTCTCCTCCTCGTTGGTGTTGCGGAAGGGGGTCGCGGTCAGACCGAGCAGATGGCGCCCGGTCTCGTACTGGGTGAGTCCCAGCTGTCCCAGGATCTCGGTGTACCGCTTGGAAATGGCGGTGTGCGCCTCGTCCACGATCACCAGCACGGCCTGTCGCAGCCAGGCGTACTGGTCGGTGGCCAGGCACCGCTCCAGCTTGGCATCGGTCGCGACCACCAGGTGGGGGTGGTCGACGACGTTTCCGACCTCGTTGGTGCTCCACAGCCGGCTGATGGTGAGCGGTCGCTCCGCGCCGACCTTGTTCCAGACGAACTTCCAGCTCTGAACCGCCTGTTCGCACAATTCCTCGGTCTGCGCGATCCACAGCAGAGGACCCTTGAGGTCACCGAACCGCTTGACCCAGCGGATCACGGCCTCGGCGGTGACACGGGTCTTGCCGGCGCCGGTGGGCAGGGACAGCATGCCGCGCTGCGGAGCCAGCCGGTCCAGCATGGTGGAGATGTTCCGGACCAGATCCTCCTGGTAGTCGTGGAGGCCCGGGAAGTCCCGAGGGCCCTCGACCGTCTCGAAGGCAGGCGGGGACGGAGTCCTGGAGCCGGCGAACGCGACAGGCAGCTTCAGGTCCGAGACGAAGGCGATGGCGGCCGACGAACCCGTGTAGCCGACCGGAGCGTTGGGGAAGCGCGCCTGGATGTCCCGGGCGTGCTGCTGGAGTACCCCGTCGCCGTGCGCGTTGAACGCCATCTGCGCGATCCGGCGTCCGGACGGCTCCACGCCGTCGTTCGCCTGCAGCTCGGCCTCCATCAATCCCTCAGGGAGCCCGGCACGCAATGCCTCCGCCCCGATCAGCAGCTCGATCTTGGCGACCACGTCCGCGGCGTCGCGTACGGCCTTTTGCGCGGCCTTCATCTCGCTGTCCCGCGCCATGCGGTCCTGGTGTTCCAGTACGGCCCGGCACCCGGCCGCTCCGAGCCCGAGCCCGAGTTCGTGGTCGATCAGGATCAGCATCGGCTCGGGGTCCAGCGGGACGCGGACCTTGACGATGCCGTTCTGACTGACCGCCTTGAGCGGTGTGGCATGTGTGCCATTGGGCGTGCGAGTGATCTCCTCCAGCTCGGTGCAGCGCTGAACCAGGCTGTTGCGGTTTCCGCTGTTCAGGCGCTGTCGGAGGGCCGGGTACAGCTCGACGAGCGGCACTGGATCACCCTCGGCCACCTCGCGGGTCTCCCGGCTGATCACATCGGTGTAGCGGAGCATGCCCCACTTCTCGACCATCAGCTCGGCGTCCTCGGCGCTCGGCACGAGCAGCGCCGGCAGGTGCTCGGCACGGAGCGCCCGGTACTCGGCGGCGTTGACGGCGAGGGTGATTTCGTCGTCGGGGCGGGTGTCCCAGGTGTCGCCGATCCGACACCGGGTCAGGGAGTCCTCGGGGAAGTCAGCACCGAAGCGAGTCAGCATCACGTAGGTCGCGCCGACGAAGGAGTCGTCCTCGCTACGGGACACCTCTTCGAGGAGAGCGTCCCAGCGGTCTGCGGGAACCTCGTCGACTGTGGTCGGGAGCCGAAGCTTGCGGGCCTTCTCAGGGGAGATGTCGGCGACCGGCAGGACGTCACGGTAGGCAGCGAGCTGGGGGCCGACGGCCTCCGTCAGCGGCTTGATCCCCTGCGAGGTGGCGACCGTGCCGTACTTCCTCAGCATCCACCGGATCGGCGAGGCCGCCGCCTGCCGGGTGCTCGTCTGCGCGCCGATCTGGAGCGTCCAGTTGTCCACCACGGCGTCGTCGGGCAGCACCTTCAGGAAGGCCGCGCGCGACTCTTCGGAGAGAGCACGGAAGAGGTGGAGAGGGCCACCGATCGCGGCGCCCTCGACCTTCATCCGGTTGAGTGCCGGGCGGGGGGCGCGGCTTTCCAAGCTGCGCAGGTACGCGGCGTGCACGGCTGCGCGGTATTCCTCGAACCAGGCCTCGTCCGCCATGGGCTGCACGCCACCGGACGGTCGCTCGCGCAGGCCGACCTGTGAGAAGAAGTGAGTGTCGTCGGAGTGGAATGCCATGTCGACGGCGATGCTCGGATCGCGCTTCGCGTCCACCACGACACCCGGCAGCATGCAGTTCTCCATCGGTCGGAACCGGCCGTCGGCAGTCCGCACGCGAAGGGTCGAGCCCGGCGTGGGCACCCGTTCCAGGACTTTGTGAGCCACTCGATGGGCCCCGGCCTGGCGGAACAACTCCCAGAACCGCTCCCAGTCCGACTGGCTGTAGTGGCCGAAGCCCTGGTCGAGAACGCTGAAGAACCGGCCCTCGACATCGGCCTCCCGAATGCCCAGGACGCTGAGCGCGTACATCAGCGACGGGTCCTGGGCCAGTTGGTCGACCACGTACACCAGGGACTCGCGCAGTCCGCCCTGATCGACGCGGCGGAACACCTTGCCGTGTACGGGGGCGACGAGACCGTGCTCCTCGGTCAGTACGATGCGGGCCTTGCGCGCCTCATCGGCGTAAGGGGAGCGGACCTTGATCATGTCCGCGAGGATGCGGATGGCCACGGCCGACGCTTCGGCGGTACCGCTCTCGACCAGGGCCTCCAGCCATTCGCGGACGTCGGTCCGTCCGTGCCCGGCCGCGGCGAGGATGTGCTCGACCTTCCCGGAGCGCAGGGAGTCCGCCTCGACGCTCGGGTGCAGCCAGTTCGAGGGACGCCCGGGGCACTCGTGCCACATCCGGAGCCAGGTGGACAGCTTCTTCAGGTCCCTGTCGAGCCGAGGGTGGACCCGCAGCTCGGTCGGGACCCGCAGGACGCCGTCCTGGTCGGGCAACGACGGACTGTCCGCGGCGCGGTCCCAGATCTCCCGAGTCAGGAACTCGTCGGCCCAGCTGATGGCCTCCTTCACACGGCCGGGCAGCAGCGGGAGGTAGGCGGCCGGGTCCTCGGCGGGCGTGAGGGCGGGGAGGGAGCCGACGACCAGCTTGGCCGACACCCTGATCATCTCCTGGTTGAAGGGCGAGGAGTCGAGCAGATTCTGCCTGTCCTCGTTGGTCTTCCAGGCCCCGTTGAGGATGCCGCTCAGCGACATCTCATATTTGGTCGGGAAAAAGGACCAGAACTTGCCGCGACCGCGCGACCGCGGGCTGATGTACAGACCGCTCTCCGCGTCCTTCTCCAATGCGGGTACACCCCAGGCGAGTTCGAGCGAGAGCCGGTCGTGCAGCTCACCGGCGTCCGCGCGGGCCGCGGGGCCGGGTTCGTGGCTCGTGGTGAACACCCGCCACCGTTCGGTGGCAACGGCCTTCCCGGTCCGCTCCTCGACTACGGTGTGCAGATCTCCGTCCTGCCGGGCGGTCAGTACGCGGCGGGCCGCAGGGCGGGGCCGGCGGTCCTCCAGCACGACCTTCGCGACATGCGGCGAGAAGAGCTGGAAGCCGACCGGGAACTCGTCACGGGGCTCGCCGTGGTCCTTGGCACGACCGCCGTGCATGTCCCGACCCAGCCGATCATCGGCCTTGAGGAGCAGGGGCAGGCGAACGACCGTGGTCGCCCAGGTCAGCAGCTCGTCGAGGACGCCATCAGAAGCCCGTTCGACCTGCATGTCGAGCGGACGGGCCATGCGCAGGACGGGAGCGTCGAACTCCGAGCCGTAGCGCGCCGTCACACCCGGCACGGACTTGATCTGCTCGTAGGACCAGGCGCGGTCGAATCCGAAACTTCCGGTGGTGCTGAAGAATTCAGGTGTGTCAGTCACGACGAGGACGGATTTCACGCCGACCCCGAACCTTCCGATCTGTCCTCCGCGCTTCTTCGACATGCTCATCCGAAGAATGGTTTCCGCGCCCTCAGGGGTGACGGGACTTCCTTCGTTCGCGCAGTACAGATGGGTTCCCGTGAGGACGACGTGCACTTTCCCGCCGGGCCCGTCGGCGATTTCGTCGGCCGCGTTCTGGACGAGTTCGAAGAGCTGTCGATCACCATATCCGCCCTGAGTGATGCGGCGCTCTCCGTTAGCGTGTTCGGCCACGAGACCAGGGTCCACGGCATACGTTTGCAGGACGCGTGAAGACTGCTCGATGACGGTCTGAATTACTGGAGGGAACGACGACACTGGTCCAGCACTCCTGAGGTGTCAAAGATTCTGGTGAAAGTGTGTGTGACGGGCCGGCTGCCGACTGCATGCAGTCGGCCCATGGGTCTTTCGAGTGCTGCCGGAGGCGTACGGCCTCGATGCCTTTGCATGCTTCCGCTCGTGAAGCGTCAAGAGCGTGCGCCGAAGGGTCTCCGACCTCTTCGGGCGGCCTTGTGGAGGTCAGGCCGAAGGGGAGGTGTCGTCGTCAGGAGGTTCCTGGATGCAGTCCCTCAGCTCAGGAAATCTTTCCAAGAATTCATCTTCGCACGGGTGGCCCCTCAAGAGGTCCGCTGCCGCCTTGGGTTCAATGGCCCTCTGTGCGATGTCGAAGTTGAGCGCACTCAACCCACGGGAAGAATCCAGGTCGTAGCCGTAGTACTCGTCCATATCAGGTCCCCCTGTCGCGTCGTATCGCACAGGGGTGCATGAAGGCACAATTGACCCCTCGTGGAAAATGGGTGTAAATCTCGGGTAAAAAGTTTCCCTGAAATTAGCCTAGCAGGCTGCGGATTTGGGTGGCCAGTGCCTTGTTTTATGACGAGAAGCTGCTTGTGCGAGATTGAACTACGCCTGTGGACTTCACCCCCGATATCTATTTTGGACACACGTGTGGCCTGCCGCCCGACCTCCCGAACTTCAATCGGGTTCGCAAGCGGGGCGAGACTTTTCGCCGATACTCATATTAATCAAACGCCGATGATGGCGTCAACCCCAACTCCCTCTCATGGCTGCGGAGTTGGGCGCTCCTCTTGTGTAATTGGCGTAAATGGGCGCAAAGTCGGGCATCTCGACTCATCGGCGTCAGTCGTTCATGTGTCCGAGTCGGATCAACTTTTGGTTGACAGTATTCAGCGTGTCAAATTAACCTCCCGTCAGTCGCCTGCGAGTCGCAAGCGACTTCTAGGGGAAGAGCAGGTGGCACGTGGAGACAGGTGAGGAGTTCGGGCCCTGGTTGGCTCGTCAGCTCAAGCTCGCGGGGAAGACGCAGGCCGAACTGGCCAAGGAGGTCGACGTCACTCGAGCCGCCGTCTCCGCATGGATCACCGGAAGGTCGACTCCCCGCCCGACGGTCATGGTGGAGATCGCCAAAGCGCTGGGCACGGACCTCGGTACGGTGCACACCCGCACCACAGACACCCAGGCCGGCCTGCCGGTCACCTGGTATCACCGTCCCGGGTACCCCGACGGTGGTCGTGACCTCGGCAATGCCGCGGCATTCGCCTTCGATGCGGATGTGCAGGTCCTCGCGCGAGAGACCTGTCAGAACAGCCTCGACGAGCGGCTGACGGAGAACGGCCGTCCGGTCCGAGTCCGATACACCCTGCATGAGCTCACCGGCGAGGCCTTGGACGCCTTCCGCGAGGCGATTCTCTGGAACGATCTCTTCCCGCACTACTCGGCCGTCTCGGAGGCCGCCGGGAGCCAGAAGGTCGGCCGTGTCGTGGACGCCGGAGTCCGCGACATGTACGAGAAGGGCCGCTTGGTCCTGCTGCGGGTCGACGACTACAACGCTTCGGGGCTCATCGGTGACGACTACGCGGACGGTAAGTTCGCCGCTGTGGTGAGGCGCCAGCTGGAGAGCCTCAAGTCGGGTCCCGCCGCGGGCGGTTCGTACGGCCTGGGCAAGGCTACGCTGTGGGCCACCAGCGCTCTGGGCCTCGTGCTCATCAACTCCACGCTGTCCGAGCCTCACGAGGGGCGTACCGAGCGACGAGTCATCGGCCGTCTCGAACTGCCGTGGCGAGAGGTGGACGGAAAACCGTACGCGGGTCCTGCCTGGTTCGGGCGCCCCGACCCGGACTCGCCCGGCGCAAGTGTCGCCCGTTCGTGGTGGGCCGACGAGGAGACCGTGGCGCGCCTGCACCTGACCCGGGAGAGCGATGAACCCGGTACGTCCTTCCTCATCGTCGGCGCGCATGACGTGGCCAGCCTCGAGGACAAGGCGTCCGATGACGACGACACCGTCGACGAGGAGGGCGGCGAGGACACGCGCGACATCCGTAAGATGCACCGCCGTCTGGTCGAGGCACTGGGACGTGACTTCTGGGCGGCGATGACCGGCGGTGGCAGCAGGCTTCCCCTACTGGAGGTCTCCGTCCGTTCCCTGCGCAACGGTGACGTGGTCGTGGCGGAGGAGCAGGTGGACCCCTCTGCCGAACAGCCCTCCCGAACACGTGCCCTGCGGGCGCACTACGAGGGCACCACCGTGGATCGCCTCACCGAGGCCGGGCAGGTGGCGGCGCGAAGCGTTCCGCTGAAGCTGCCGCTGTCCGGAGGCGCGCGGGGGACACTCGGAATGCACCAGGCGGTCCTGTTGGTCACGGAAGCCGACAATGACAAGGACACGCCGAAGAACCAGGTGCACTCGCTGCGCGGCAACCGCATGACCGTCAAGAGAGCCGGGGTTCCGAACCTGCCGCTCGGGACCAACCCCTTCCAAGCCGTTCTCCTGGTGGGTGAGGCTGCCGGGGAATCGGCCCCCTTCGCGGAGGAGGCCGAGGCGTTTTTGAGGGCGGCGGAGCCGCCTGAGCACGATCGCTGGGGCCAGACGGAGGAGTTGACTTTGCGTTGGTCGCCCTCCGCGTACCGACGCATCAACACACTGACCACCGAGGTCAACAATGCGATCAGGGAACTCGTCACGCGCCCGAAACGTGGCGGTCGAGAAGGTGGTGAGGCCCTGCGCAAGGCATTGACGGTGAAGACGAGGCCCAAGGCCAAGGCGCCCTCCGGGCCGGTTGTTCCCGTACTGGACGGACTCGAAGCGAGGATCGGCGACGGCGGAGAGTGGCAGATCACCGCGGAAGTGAGTATCCCGCGTGGCGATGAGATCGTCCCGATGGTGCCGGTCGCCCAACTGGACGTGCGCTCCGGGGGCCGCCCGAAACTGGACTGGGCGGAACTCGTGGCCGTCGATGGCTGCGAGGTGCAGGACGGCAGCCTGCGATTCACACCAGGCACACGTCGAGCGAAGTTCCGAGGCTCCACCGACGTCACCAGCCACCCGGTCAGGACCACGCTCACCCGCCTCGTTGTCGAACTCCGTGCCGGCAAGGGGGAATGACGGTGAAGATCTACCCGTACAAGAGGCTCAACCGGCCGGTCACGCTCCGCGTGACCTCGGTCTCCCTCAAGCTCTCCGACGGTACCCGTGACCAGTTGGAGACCACCGCGTACTCGACCCAACAGCAGGCCGTGGCACTCGGTATCGCGGGCCACCCCGACTGGGTGAGCGCCACGATCGGCCTCTCCGCGACACTCCCGCCCGGGGCCAACGCGCCGGACGCGGCCTGGTCCGATCTGCGCGTACTCGCCGTGCTGACGGACGGCGAGACCAATGTCCGTACTTCCACCGACCTCATGCAGGACGCGGAGGGCGGCCGCGACTGGTCGGGTTCACTGGAGGTGCTCCGTGACAACCACTTGAGCCGGGCCTCCCTCGCCGTGCATGCCGTCGGCACGGTGGACGGAGTGCAGGGACGGTCGATCGCAGAGACGGACCGAAGCTGGATCATCGACACAGTCTCGGACGAGCCGGTGCGTGGACTACAACTGGACGTCCAGAAGGCATCGTTCAGCAAGAGCTCCAGGGCGTGGCTGCATGCCTACGCCGACGTCCCCTGGATCGTGGACACTTCGGCCCGGGTCCCCACCGTGTTCGTGAACACCGACATCGAGGGCGCCCTCGGGTTGTTGGACAGCAGTGGCTCAGGGGTGGACAGCAAGGTGCGTGACCTGCTGGTCGCTCAGATGGCCACCGATGTCTGGACCGCGGTGTTCCACGGTGCCATCGGTGACCTGGAGGTGGAGCCCGACGGCGGTCCGGTCTTCCCGACCGACTGGCAGGGCGATGTGCTGCGGGAGATGCTCCCGGACGTGATTCCAGGCGTTCACGTCGAGGAGGCCCTACGACATGTCCATCGTCGGCGCACCGGCGAATCGGGCTGGGTGGAGCTGCAGACGCGCATCCACTACGCGGCGGCTCGTCGTGCCGATGCCGCAAAGGCGCTTGCCTATGTCATCCGCAGTCTGGAACAGATGAACCGAGAGAGTGAGTCGTGATCAACCAGCCGAACCACGTACCGGAACGCTTGGCGCTTCTCACTACCTCGGCCGTCGATCCGTTCCTCACAGAGGAACTGCTCAAAGGCGAGCAGGTGCACGGCGGCATCGAGCTCACCAAGGTCGTCGAGCCACTTCCCGAGGACGACGCCAGGTGGTCGGTCGAGCCGATCCGAAGTCTGCTGGACGACGCCATGTACGCATTCCGCGAGGACCGCACCCGAGCCGACGCGTGGCTCGCACCACGGCTCCATGCCACGCTGCGCATGACGCGGCGGGAGGCGGCGGACAAGCGTCTGTGGAATCACATCGCCATGGCGGTGGCTCCCGACTACGTGGTCTGGCGTCACCTGCCGGAGGCGACGGCGAGCAGGCCGGTGAGACGTGTCGCCGCGGACCGTTTCCGAGGCCCGGCGGACCGCCAGTGCTTCTCCCGTCTGTGGTGGGCCGCTGAACTCTTCCGAAACGGGCCGGACTACGAGCCCGTCGAGGTCGCCTGTGGTAACCAGGACCTCATCCACACCGTTCTGCGGATGGAGCTGATCGACCACCGCCCTACCGCCCAGGCACTTGTCCGCCTCCTGAAGAACGGGCAGGTCACCACCGGTCGAGAGATCAACGGTCTCAGCGTGGCGATCAATACGGCGGGAGCGACCCTGACCTACGACGCCCTCGCAGCAGACAAGCCGCGAGATCCCGTTCCCCTGCGGCACTGGATCGCAGAGGCGGAAACGGCGCCACCAGTCGCACGGCATCTGCTTCCGGAGGGGCCGGACGAGGACCCCGTCCCGGAGGAGTCCGTGACCGTGCTCACCGACTACTTCGCGGAACTGTTCGAGACCGCGCCGGTCAGGGGCAGGAAGAACACGGATTGATTCCAAGCACCGGGCACCGGCCCACTGCCGTAAGTGCGAACTATTGCGCCGCCGCCTACCTGCGGGGGACGGCGGACGAGCGGGCCGGCGCCTGATCCGCAGGACGCGGGCACCTGGCGGTGCAGGCGTCCGCGGCTCCGCAGCCGTGGCTCCGCAGCTTGGCCCGCTGCTCCTCCGTGGCCGGCTGCCACGGCTTCCTCAATACATCCGGGTCCGGCACGGGAAGACCGAGTGCGGCGCTCAGCAGGTGGGCACCGAATACGGGCGGCACGGCGTTGCCCACCTGCTGGGCCTGTGCCGTACCGGACCAGGGATAGTCCGGCGGGAAGCTCTGCAGCATGCCTGCCTCGTTCATGCTGAATCGCGCGCCCTCGCGGACCACGCTCTCGTTCAGGTGCTCGAAGACCACGAAGCGGGAGATGCGACCGGTGACGGTGGCGGCGGGTTGCTGGTCGGTCCGTACCCCACGCCGCCCCGGGACCCCCGAACTGCCGTAGTTCGAGCGGACCAGGAACGGGGTGCGGCGACCAGGGTGACTGCCCACCGGTTGGGCGAGAACCTCACCCATCGACTTCCAAGGCTTGAGACGCCCGCCATCGGTTTCCGGGTGCTCGTCGGTCTCGGGCGCGGTGTCCTCGTCGTCGAGGGTCGGCTGGTGGACCTGGCTCACGACCTGTCCGGCCCTTCGATTCCACTCCTTCGCTTCATAGGCACGGTGGGTCGCCTCGGGAAGAGAGGGTTCACCGAGCCCTTCACGGCGAGCGATCAGCACTGCGCGTGATCGTGTCTGCGGTACTCCGTAGGTCTCCGTGTCGAGGACGTCGACGACCACCTTGTACCTCGTGCCGTCGGGAAGGCCGGTTTCCTGCAGCACCTTGGCGTAGTGGTCCCAGAGCGCCTCTACCGCAGGCACCTGTTCCAGGACGATGACGTCGTACGGGCGTTTTTCCCGGTTCGGACTCCTGGTCGCTTGAATGGCGTATCGGAGAGGCTCGAGGACGAGCGCGGTACGCGGATCATCGCTCAGGGTCAACAGGTCCTCGTCGACAGCCTCGTCCGAGTCGCCCTTCATCAGTCGCTCGATGTACCGCTTGACCTCCTCCAGGGCCTTGCGCCCCGCGCCCTTTCCAGCCACCGAGTACGTCTGGCACGGAGGACCACCGGCGAGCACGTTGATCTCCGGCGGAAGCGACTCGAAGGCATCCCTGCGCACCGCGCTCACATCGGCGTGGAGGGTGTCCAGACCGGCTGCGTATCGCGTCAGACACGCGCTCTTGTCCCACTCGATGCCGAGACTCGGGATGTCCAGCGCATGTCCGGCGACATCCAGCCCTCCGGGCCCCGCGAAGAGGTCCAGGACAAAGGGTTTGTCGAGGATGGACTGATGTGGCGCCGCGCTGGTCATGTGGCGGAAGTCTAGCCGGCAGCGGAGACTGCCGGGCCGCCGCGCAGCGCTTCGGCGACCGCCCGCCCCAACGCCTCTCCCACCGGAGGCGGTGTCGCGTGCCCGACCTGGCGGTACCGGGCGGTCTTGAGCCCGGCGATCTCCCATGAGGCGGGAAAGCCCTGCAACAGCGCCGCCTGCTCAATCGTGATCTTCACCATGTTGTCCCTGCCGAGTTCGGGATCCCACACGAAGTCCGGACCAGGCACCTGGTCGCCCACCGTGTGAGCGTTGACACCCATGGTGGCCCACGTCCGCTTGGCGCCGGTCGGTCCCAAATCTGCGCCGCCTCGGTTCTTGGATCCCCCGACCAGCGTCGGAGCCGGTCGATCCGCTTGGGCGGCCCAGCGGACAGCCCCCTGCCAGCCGCGCGCGGCCATTGTCCGCCCCAGAGCGGCACCGACCGTCGTCGGCTCCTGCACGGTCGGCGTCGGCGGTCGGAACGCCTGGGCCCGATGCCGTTCGACGGCTACCAGGACGCCCTGCTTGCGGCTCTGCGGAACGCCGAAGTCGACGGCGTTCATGACGAACCAGCTGAACTCATATCCCAGATGGGCCAACTCGGCGCGGGCGAAGTCACGGAACTGCTGGTATTCGTCCGCGTGGGCGAGCCCAGGAACGTTCTCGATCAGCACTGCGCGAGGCCTGATCGCATGGACAAGGTAGACAGCGGCCTCCAACAACCGCTCCTCCACACGCGAATTCGTCCGTCCGACGGTCGCGCTCGACCTCACACGTGGCAGACCGGCCGCGAGGAGATCCACGTCGTAGCTCCCCGGGTGTTCCGCAGGGTCGAAGTCCAACAGGTCGGTGTGCAGCACGTTCCAATCCGGTCGATTGGCCCGCAGAGTCCGGCAGGCGTCGTCGTCCTCGTCGAGCAGCAGCCTGGGACGGAAGCCGGCCCGCTCCAGCCCCAGCGCGAGCCCACCGGCTCCCGAGCACACATCGACGAAGGTCAGGTCGCTCAACGATTTCTCCCCCTCGCCAGCTCGGCCCTGCGACGCTCAACCGTCGCAGAGACCCGCAGCGCCACGGCTTCCGCGCTCTCGTGCTCCCAGAACCGCAGCACTTCCCATCCCGCGGCCGTGAGGTGCGCGGTGGTCTCCGCATCGCGTGCCATGTTGCGGTCGAGCTTCTGGCGCCACCACTCTGCGTTCGCCTTCGGCTGCGTAGCGTGCTCGGGGCAGCCGTGCCAGAAGCAGCCATCGATCAGGACGGCCACCTTGACCGACGTGAAGGCCACGTCGATCCGGCGCCGGGCCATGCCCGGCACCGGGTACTCGACGCGATAACGCAGCCCGGCTGAGTGCAGCAACCGTCTGACCGCCAGCTCGATGGCGGTGTTCTTGCTGAGCTGTCTGCTCATGCGTGCCGAGACGGCGGGTGATGATGGCTTCATCGTGCTCAAGGCGGCTGTGCCTCACGATCATGGCTCGCGTTGTTCGATGACCACCGAGTCCGCCCGGCCCGAGCGATCGTGCCCTCGGACTACGGCTGCGGTACCGATTCCATCATGAGGTCGAGTACGACGGCACCACCTTCCGCACAAGGAGGGGCGGAGCTCGGGGCCACGTTCACCCGGCCGACTCCGCTGCGGCGATCGCCCCACGGCCGGCACTGAGCCGCCGGTGTGGCGGGACGAAACCAGCACGCCAGGGTTCGGGTCGAACTCCACTGTCAGCCCCCGCTGTTACGGTCCCTCGTCATGGCAGTCAACGATGGGATCGCGTGGCTCGGCAGCCGGTGGGGTAGCCCCGGTGGGGACCCCGTGCTGGGGGAGCAGGCAGGGCTCGTGTTCGCGGAAGGGGTCGCGCCGCAGGATCTGGCGGTGGTCTTCGGGGCCGTTCCCTGGGAGATGCCCGAGCCGGTCGGGGCGGAGGCCAAGGCCGTCTACGACCGGATCCACCCTGATACGCGAGTCCCCGACGAACCTGACATGACCGTGTACGGCAAGGAGGGCGACTGGTCCTTTCTCGCCGGTCGCTTCGACTTTCTGCTCCACTTCCGTGAAGGATTCGCGCTACCGCGGGGGACCGGTCGGGTCATCCTCCTCTATCGCATCGCCGCGAAGGGGATGAACTGCATGGTCTACTTCGAAGAGGGGCGCAAGGTGTGGAGCGGCGAGATACAGGGGTCGTTCGACACGGAGACGCAACTGCGCGGCGGGCACTGCTTCGACTACGCCGCCCCGGAGATGTCCTTTCTCAACTGGGCCATGCACGAGGCGCGTTGTCGCTCCGATGTCCGTTACGTGGACGGGCAGCCGGTCTTCGAGAACGACGGCTGGATCCCCGGCTGGCAGGAGCGGTTCCTCAAGGGTCTGGAGATCGCGTTCGGGATCTCCGTGTGCCGGCAGACCTTCGATGCGGGCGGCTACCCCTTGGCGGAGGTCTACACGGCCTGATCGCCGGCGTCCTCATGGAAGACGAGGACGGCCGGCGTCATCAGGTCTCGCCTCACCCGCCGTGGCACTCCCCGTACACCCGCCCCGACCCGCACCAGCAAGCAGCCCCCCGCTGAGGCGGCCACCCCACAGCCCGCCCCCGCGCCGCCAGCGTCGTCGCGTACTGCGGCAGCAGGGTCGCGTCCTCAGGCGAGGCGCCCTCCGATGCCGCGAAGGCCTCGTACGAAGGGAGCGTGCCCGTCACGATGCCGAGGTTCGGGGTGCCCGAGGAGGACAGCTCCCGCAGTGACGCCTCTATCGTCGCCAGGTGCTCCGCATGCGTGGGGTACTCCGCGGCCAGCGACGGATATGCGGCGACCAGCTCCGTGAGCTCGTCCGCCGTCCAGTGCAGGACCGCCACCGGGAAGGGGCGGGACAGCGCCTCCCGGTAGGCGCCGAGTTCCGCTCGCAGGCGGGAGATCTCCGCCTCCAGCTCCGCCGGGTTCTCCGAGCCCAGTGACCAGACGCGCTTGGGGTCGTGGAGTTCGTCCAGGGAGACCGGCATCGAGTGCAGGGTGTCCGCGAAGGCGTCCCACTCGTCGTGGGCCACGCCCAGCATGCGCCGCACGCGGTGGCGGCCGAACAGCAGCGGACGCGTCGCGTACGGGGGCTCCGGGACGTCCGTCAGGAGGAGGCGGGCGCCCTCAGTGAACGTCTCGTGCGCCGCCTCCAGCTCGTCATGCGCCTCCAGCGCCTCCGCCACGATCACCCACGGGGCCGGGTCCCGCGGGGACGCCGCCCGCACGCCGTCGATGATGGCCCGTGCCTCCGCCTCGTGGCCGTATTCCCACAGGTTCGCTGCCTTCAGAGCGCGGACCAGATGCGGGTTCTCCAGAGGGGTCGACGACGACAGCAGGCGGTCGTAGAGCGCGGTCGCGGCCGGGCGGTCGCCGGACAGCTCCAGGTGGGCCGCGGCCTGGAGGAGCAGGGCCTCGGCGTCCTCGGGGTAGAGGCCGGCGGTTCGCTCCAGGCGTGCCGCTTCGGTGGTGTGGTCGACGTTCTCGGCAGGCGTGTCGGGGCGCATGGGGGACACCGTACTGCTCATGGATGACGGAGCGGAGAACAGAAGGGAGAAGAGGGGGCAGATATTGCCTGGTGGTGACCGGTGACTGGTGCCCGGTGCCCGGTGACCGGTGACCGGTGGCCTCAGGCCTTCGCCAGGCACAGCAGGACGAAGAACGGCACCAGGGCCAGCGGCGCCATGGCCAGCCATCCACGGGGGCGGGCCTCGCCGCGGCGGCGCGGGCCGAGGACGTCCACCGACAGCAGCAGCGCCAGCAGCGCGACCCCTGTCAGAGCCGGCGCGAACATCACCGGACCCGCGTGGTCGTACGTGCGGGCACGAGGTTGGCGAGAGCGGGTGCCAGCCGGCCGGGCCGGCGCCCGTCCCGCGCTCCCTCCCGCGCCTCAGGCCACCACCCCGTCGATCTGCAACGTCTGCACCGACTTCGCCGCGAACGGCACCGCCACCGACTTCCCGCTCAGGAAGGTGTTGGAGTACGCCCGGTACCGGTCCCCGCCCGTCGTCACCGTGTTCCACCGGGGAACCACGCTGCCCGAACCGCCGGAAACCGTGCCGAATCGTGACAGGTCGAAGGTGAACGTCTGGGCCGAGGTCGAGGTGTTCACCGCGACGATCACCAGGCGGCGCGCCGCCGCGTCGTAGGCCGCCGCCGCGTGGCTCACGCCCGTGTCGAGGATCCTCATCCCGCGGCGGATGTGCCGGCTGAACTGGGCCATCACGTAGTACTTGGTCTGGACCGACGTCGGCTGGAGGGTGTTCGGGTCGTACGCGATCATCGCCCAGCCCGCCGTCGGGTCCATGACCTGCCAGTAGCACCAGGCGGTCGGGTGCAGCCAGCGGAAGTCGTAGCAGAGGTTGGACGCCATGGTGAGGCCGGTGCCGTCGCCGTCGCCCGTCTCCGAGTTCCACAGCTTCTTGCCGGACGTCGTGACCACGTCCGTGTGGAGGAGGTCCCGGCGGCCGCCCGAGCCCTGGTAGCCGTGCACGTTGACCTGGCTGACCAGCGCCTTCGTCGAGGAGTTGAAGGCCGCCCAGGTCGAGCGGGCGGTGTCGTAGTTCGTCTCGTCGGAGGCGGCGATACGGATGCCGGTCAGGCCCCGCTTGTCCAACTCGCTGCGCATGTAGGGCAGTACGGCCGCCTGGACCGCCGGATCCATGTGGCAGCCCTCCTGGGTGCCGGTCGCGGTCCACCAGGTCGAGGCGGGCTCGTTGAAGGGGTCGACCGTCGCGAAGTTCACGCCCCAGTTGTTGCGCGCGTACAGCGCCGTCGCGGCCAGGTGGGAGGCGTGCTGGCGGTAGTTCCACGTCTGGAGGTTGTTGCCGCCGCCCGCCGCGCCCGAGGGGTTGTGGTTGTTGCACATCCACCACATGGGGGAGTTGGCGAACAACTCCGTCGTCGCGCCCCGTTGGACGGCCTTCACCAGCATCGCCCGCTGGTTCGCGTCCGCGGACCAGTTCCAGGCGGAGGAGGCGGGGTCCTCGTTGTTCCAGTTCTGCCAGAAGCCCTCGATCTGCTTGAAGGCCGGGATGTTCGGCGACTCGACCATGGACGCGCCGTCCACGCTGTTCCAGCTGCACGCGCCGAGGTTGTAGCGGGCGATGTCGAGGCCGAGGCCGGGCAGCGTCGTGCCGTTGTACGTGACCGAGTTGGTGGTGAAGAAGAGGTCGGCGAAGTCGTTCCGGTTGCCGAAGACGTTGGCCCACCAGGCGAGGGACGTGCCCCAGCCCTCCCAGGTGCCGTACGAGGTGCCGGGATGGACGGCGATCGTCGCGTCCGCGTGTGCGGTGCCCGTGGCCAGGGCGCTGCCGACGAGGGCACCGCCTGTAGCCGCCAGCAGGGTTCTGCGTCGGATCATGAGGTCTCCGCTTCGCTCAACGGCCGGTCGTCGTCGAACCGGCGTCGTGGCCTGTCCCGCTGATGCCGACAGGAAGCATCGGGTGTGGCCCACGCGGTTGTCGAGCGTTCTGGCATCCCTTTCTCAAACCTCTGGAGGAAGTGTTCGAGGGACCGGACGCCCACCCATCGAACCGGCCCACGGCTACACGATCAAGCGGCTGAGGCCGAGGCCGAGGCCGGGCCGGCGGAAGCGGATCCTGTATAACCAAGGTGAGAACGAGCGTCGTAAGAGACGAAGAGGCGAAGAGACGAAGAGGCGAAGAGACGCCAGTCGTACGAGGGGAGGGGCCGCCGGTGATCCGTAGCCTCGCCCATGCGCGCCCCGCCGCCACGCTGCTGCTGCTCTTCCTCCAGATCGTGCTGCTCGACACCGGCAGCCTCTCCGCGACCGTCGCGCTCGCCGCGACCGCCGCCGCCGGTTCCGCGTTCGCCGTGTGCTCCCTGCTCGCCTCGCGCGCCGCCCCGGCGGTGGCGCCCACCCGGGTGCGCACCGCCATCCGGGACCGGGCCCGCCGTACGGCCTTCCTGGCGCAGCGCGACCCCGACGCCTCCGGCCGGCCACGGCCCAGGGCACCCGGGCAGGCCCTTCCGGCGACCGCCGCGTAGGGCACGCACCGCACCTTCGAGTACCACCGGTCGAGACGCGTGACCTCGCGCGGGTCGTCATGCCGCCATGCCGATTCCCGGCATGTCCCTGCATTTCCCCTGCACCCGGCACGACGAGACCCCCGGAGGGCTCATCCATGTCCGTTTTCGCCGACCTCGTTCAGCGACTGGCCGACCTGCTCCACCCCGTGTTCGGCGCCTCCGCTGCCGCCGCCGCGATCGTCCTGTTCACCGCTCTCGTACGGCTGCTCGTGCATCCGCTGTCCCGGGCCGCGGCGCGCGGACAGAAGGCGCGGGCCGAGTTGCAGCCGAAGATCGCCGAGCTGCGCAAGAAGCACGCGAAGAACCCCGAGAGGCTGCAGAAGGCCGTGCTGGAGCTGCACGCCGAGGAGAAGGTGTCGCCGCTGTCGGGCTGTCTGCCCAGCCTGTTCCAGCTGCCCGCGTTCTTCCTGCTCTACCACCTGTTCTCGAACACGACGATCGGCGGCCGCGCCAACGAACTGCTCACGCACCAGCTCTTCGCCGCACCGCTCGGCGACCACTGGGCCGATGCGCTGGACGCGGGAGGGGTGTTCGGGGAAGCGGGGATCGTGTACGTCGGGTTGTTCGTGCTGGTCGCCTGTGTCGCCGCGTTCAACTACGGCCGTACCAAGCGGATGATGGCCGCGAACCCGGCGGTGCCGGTGGTCGACGGTCAGGCGGTGCCGGGGATGGCGGCCATGACCAAGGTCATGCCGTTCATGTCCTTCTTCACCCTCTTCACCGTGGCGGTGGTGCCGCTGGCGGCCGCGCTGTACGTGGTGACCAGCACGACGTGGAGCGCGGTGGAGCGGGCTGCCCTCTACCGGTGAGGCGCGGCCCGCCTACGGTCCAGTACGTGAACCGGGTATTGCGGAGTGGCCGTCGACCTTGGAGGATCAACCAGTCCTCCGATGGCTGCACCCGTCGGCGGGCGCCCCGCGATCGAGGGAGATTGTGACCATGAAGCTGCTGCGAGTCGGTACGGCGGGAGCGGAGGCGCCCGCGCTGCTCGACGCCGAAGGGGTGCTGCGGGACCTCTGCGGTGTCGTGCCGGACATCGACGGAGCGCTGCTTGCCGACGATGCGGCGCTGGGGCGGGTACGTGACGCCGCCGGCGCCGGGGAACTGCCCGTGCTGGATGCCACCGGGCTGCGGGTCGGGCCGCCGCTCGCGCGGATCGGCAAGATCGTGTGCATCGGGCTGAACTACCACGACCACGCGCGCGAGACCGGGGCCGAGCCGCCCGCCGAGCCGGTGGTCTTCTTCAAGGCCGCGGACACGGTCGTCGGCCCGAACGACACCGTGCTCATCCCCCGCAAGTCGGCGAAGACCGACTGGGAGGTCGAACTCGCGGTCGTCATCGGACGCACGGCCCGGTACGTCGACTCGGCCGAGGAGGCGCTCGCGCATGTCGCCGGGTACGCCGTCGCGCACGACGTGTCCGAGCGGGAGTTCCAGATCGAACGGGGCGGGACCTGGGACAAGGGGAAGAACTGCGAGACGTTCAATCCGCTCGGGCCCTGGCTCGTGACGGCGGACGAGGTGCCGGATCCGCAGAACCTGTCGCTGAGGCTGTGGGTCAACGGCGAGCTGAAGCAGGACGGCAGCACGGCCGAGCAGATCTTCCCGGTGGGGGAGGTCGTGCGGTACGTCAGCCAGTTCATGACCCTGTACCCCGGTGACGTGATCAACACCGGGACCCCGGCCGGGGTGGCTCTGGGCCAGCCCGAGCCGAAGCCGTTCCTGCGGGCCGGGGATGTCGTCGAGCTGGAGATCGAGGGACTCGGCAGGCAGCGGCAGGAGTTCGAGGACGCCTGAGGGCTCCGCCGGGAGAGCCGGGGAACTGCGGGTGGCCGGCCGGCGGCGGGCGGTGCGTGGCCGGTCGCGCAGTTCCCCGCGCCCCTGCCGGGCAAGGGCGTGCCCGTGCCGCTACCGCTTGCTCAGGAACTCCTCCAGCGCCTCCGTCACGAACCTGTGGTCCGCCAGCTGCGGCAACCCGCTCACCGTCACCGCTCCGACGATCCCGACGCCCTCGACGTTGATCGGGAACGAGCCGCCGTGGGCGGCGTAGGTGTCGGGGTCGAGGCGGGAGGAGTCCTCGAAGGTCGTGCCCTTGGCGCGGAAACGGGCGCCGACGACGTAGGACGAGGCGCCGTAGCGCTCCACCACCCGGCGTTTGCGCGCGATCCAGGCGTCGTTGTCGGGGGTGGAGCCGGGCAGGGCCGCGTGGAAGAGCTGCTGGCCGGCCCGGTGGATGTCGATGGCGACCGGGGCCTGGCGTTCACGGGCCATCTCGACCAGCAGGCAGCCGAGGGCCCAGGCGTCGTCGTAGGTGAACCGGCGGAAGACCAGACGGCGTTCCTGGGCCTCCAGCTCCGCCAGGGGCGGGGTGATCTCCGGGTGGAACTTCGGGGAGATCTCCGGGTTGTGCGTCTTGTGCGTCTTGTTCGTCGTCACAGGGCCACCGCCACTCCGTCACGGGCCGAACGGCGGGCCGCCTCCAGGACGTCCAGGGCGGATGCCGCCTCCAGGGCCGTCACCGGGTTGGGGCCGCCGTCCAGCAGAGCCTTCGCCACGGCCGCATAGTAGGCGGGGTAGTCGCCGGGCAGCGTGGGTTCGACGCGGCCGCCGCCCGTCAGCGGGGACTCCCCGGAGCCGACCCGGCCCCACATCGACTCCGGTTCGGTGCCCCAGGCGCTCGCCCGGTCCGGGCGCCGCCCCTCCCGCAGGGCCGCCTCCTGCGGGTCCAGCCCGTACTTCACATAGCCCGCCTTCGAGCCCAGCACCCGGAAGCGGGGGCCGAGTTGGGCGGTCGTCGCGGAGACGTACAGGTGGGAGCGGACGCCGCCCGCGTGCGTGAGCGCGATGAAGGTGTCGTCGTCCGTCTCGGCGCCGGTCCGGCGGACGACCGCTTCGGCGTACACCCGGGTGACCGGGCCGAACAGGACCAGGGCCTGGTCGACCACATGGCTGCCGAGGTCGTACAGCAGACCTCCGATCTCTGCCGGGTCACCGGACTCCCGCCAGCCGCCCTTGGGCTGCGGCCGCCAGCGCTCGAAGCGGGACTCGAAGCGCCATACGTCACCCAGCTCGCCCCCCGCCAGGAGCCGACGCAGCGTCAGGAAGTCGTTGTCCCAGCGGCGGTTCTGGAAGACGGACAGCAGCAGACCGCGCTCCTCGGCCAGTGCCGCCAGCTCGCGCGCCTCGGCCGCCGTGCCGGCGACGGGCTTGTCGACGACGACGGGGAGCCCGGCCTCGAGGGCGGCGGTCGCGAGGGGGACGTGCGTCTTGTTGGGGGACGCGATGACGACCAGGTCGAGCTCGTCCGCGCGGGCGAGCAGCTCCTCGGGTGCGGTGGCGAGGCGTGCACCCGGGTGCTCGGCGCGGACCTGCTCCTGGCGCTCTGGGTTGGACGTGACCACCGTGTCCAGGGCGAGGCCCTCGGTGGTGGCGATCAGCGGGGCGTGGAACACGGAGCCGGCGAGGCCGTAGCCGATCAGGCCCACGCGCAGGGGAGTAGCGGTCGTGCCGGGAGTGCCAGTCATACGACCACTTTCGCAACGCTGTTGCCAAAGTGCAAGCGCGGGAGAGAATGGCCCCGTGAAGGGTGGCGTGAACAGGACGAAGAGCGAGGCCGACGGCATGGGGGGCGGCGGTGTGAACCTCGGCGCGCTGCGCAGCCACAACACCGCGCTCGTGCTGGACCTGCTCCGCACGGCAGGCGCCGAGGGCATCAGCCGGCTGGAACTCGCCGAGCGCACCGGTCTCACCCCGCAGGCGGTCAGCAAGATCACCGCCCGGCTGCGGGAGGAGGGGCTCGCAGCGGAGGCGGGGCGACGGGCCTCCACCGGGGGCAAACCGCGCACGGTGCTGCGGCTGGTGCCGGAGGCCGGGCACGCGGTCGGGGTGCATCTGGACCGGGACGAGCTGACGGCCGTGCTCTGCGATCTGACGGGAGCCGTGGTGGCGCGGCGCAGGACGCCGCTGGACCTGGGGGCCGGCGCGGAGACGGTCGTCGAGCGGGCCGTACGGGAGGTGGAGGAGCTGGCCGCCCGGGGCGGTCGTCCCGGTGCCGTGCTCGGCGTGGGGGTGGCACTGCCCGGGCCCCTCGACCATCGGCGCGGGGTCCTGCACCGGGTCACCGGGTTCCCGGAGTGGAACGGATTCCCGCTGCGGGACGTGCTCGCGCGACGGCTGGCGCTGCCGGTCGTCGTCGACAAGGACACCAACGCCGCCGCCCTCGGGCTCGCGGTCGGCGGCGCGGCCGCGCCCGCCGTCTCCTTCGCCTACCTGCACTTCGGGGCGGGGCTCGGCGGGGGGCTGGTGATCGGGGGAGCGGTGCACCGGGGCGCCCGCACCGGGGCCGGGGAGTTCGGGCACCAGGTCGTCCAGCTGGACGGCCCGGCCTGCGGCTGCGGCAACCGGGGCTGTGTCGAGGCCCTCTGCCTGGCGGCCGTGGCCCGGGGCGACCTGGCTCAGGCGGCCCGGGTGCTCGGCACCGCAGCCGGCAACCTGGTCGCGCTCCTCGACGTCGACCTCGTCCTGCTGGGCGGCCGTACGGTCGCCGCCGCGCCGGGCACCTTCGTACGCGGGGTCGCCGCGGTCCTCGACGAACGCGCCCGGCGCGCGGGCGGCGACGCGGTGCCGGTACGGCTCGCCTCCGGCGGGGAGCGCGGCGTCGCCGAAGGGGCGGCCCAGCTGCTGCTGGCTCCGCTGTTCGGGCGGGCGGAGGGGTGAGGGGAGCGGTGCGGGGCGGGCACGTGTGCGCCGCTCTCCGCGGCCACCCGGCTCTTGCGTGCCCGCCGCCCCTCCACGCCCCACCGCGCATGCGCTGATCGAGGGGACTTCCCCCGGCGTACGGAATGGCTCCGACCGGAAGCCGCCCCCACCCGGCAT
This sequence comes from Streptomyces sp. NPDC001920, assembly GCF_053594495.1. Classification (NCBI taxonomy): domain Bacteria; kingdom Bacillati; phylum Actinomycetota; class Actinomycetes; order Kitasatosporales; family Streptomycetaceae; genus Streptomyces; species Streptomyces sp. NPDC001920. The sequence goes on along the minus strand of NZ_JBSFEP010000008.1, from coordinate 143,628 downwards.
GGTCATGTGTTCATGCGACTGCACTCACCCGCCGCCCTCTGCCTCGCAGCAGCCGCCCTCCTCGCCGCGGTGCCCCAGGCGCACGCGCACCCCTCGGCCGACCTGCCCGGCTGTGCCGCCGACGGCCGGGCCTTCCCCCTCACCACCCGCCTGCGCGGCGGCCCCGACTCCTACCCGGCCGGCGGCGGATTCGGCACCTGGTACCTCGACCTCACCAACAAGACGGGCAGGACCTGCACCGGCATCCACCCCGTGGTCGTCCTCGTCGACGCCGGACGCGTCCTCAAGCCGTCCCAGCCCCGCCTGGAGTTCTACGGCAGCCGGGACGACTCCCGCCCCCACCCGGTCCGCTTCGAGACCACCGACCAGGACGAGCTCGTCGGCGCCTTCGACGGGTTCCCCGGCTTCACCGTGGGCCCCCGCGAAACCGTCACCGTGAAGGTCCGGCTCGCCCTCGCCTCCGACGCCGTACCGAACGAGGTCACCGCCAACGCGGCCGTCGTCCAGCGTCACGACGGCGACGGCGACTGGGTCGGACAGTCCAACGACTACCGCTTCACCATCGAGGCCGAGCCGACGGGATCGGCCGCCGCGAGCACCGGCCCCGGCAAGGACGCCTCGGCGCACCCGGCGAGCCCCACCCCCTCGACGACGCCGGACCCGGCCCGCGACGATCTCACCCTCGCCGACCAACTCGCCCGCACCGGCCTCACCTCACCGCCCGGCGCCACGTTCGCCGCCACCACGGCTCTCCTCCTGGCGGGTGCCGTGCTGCTCGTGGCGCGGCGGCGCCGCTGAGCCGGCCGTACCCGTCCGCGACGCGAATTCGACCGAGCCTTTCGACGAAGGGAAGGAAACCACCGGAATCCGACCGTTCCCTGAAGATCGGGCCTGTGCTTAGGCTGGGGCCCACGCAGCACGTACGGCGGCAGGAGAGCGCGCACATGGCAGACCGCAAGCCCATCGAGTCATGGCTCACCGACATGGACGGTGTGCTGATCCACGAGGGCATTCCGATCCCCGGCGCCGACGCCTTCATCAAGAGGCTGCGCGAGTCCGGCAAGCCGTTCCTCGTGCTCACCAACAACTCGATGTACACCCCGCGCGACCTGCACGCCCGGCTGAACCGCATGGGCCTTGAGGTGCCGATCGAGAACATCTGGACGTCGGCGCTGGCCACCGCCAAGTTCCTGGACGACCAGCGCCCCGTCGGCTCGGCCTACGTCATAGGAGAGGCCGGCCTGACCACCGCGCTGCACGACATCGGCTACATCCTGACCGACCACGAGCCGGACTACGTCGTGCTGGGCGAGACCCGCACCTACTCCTTCGAGGCCATGACCAAGGCGGTCCGGCTCATCAACGCGGGCGCCCGTTTCATCTGCACCAACCCCGACGAGACCGGCCCCTCCGCCGAGGGCCCGCTCCCGGCGACCGGCGCGGTGGCCGCGCTGATCACCAAGGCCACCGGCAAGCAGCCGTACTTCGCGGGCAAGCCGAACCCGCTCATGATGCGCACCGGTCTGAACGCCATCGGGGCCCACTCCGAGTCCAGCGCCATGATCGGCGACCGCATGGACACCGACGTCCTGGCCGGCATGGAGGCTGGGATGCAGACGTTCCTGGTGCTGACCGGCCTGACCCGGCCCGAGCAGGTGGAGAACTTCCCGTACCGGCCGTCGCGGGTCGTGGACTCGATCGCGGACCTCGTCGACCGGATCTGACGCCCGGACCTCGCCGAACCGATCCGGCGCCCCTACGGGATCCAAACCCGGTACCCCCGCGACACGACCCGTTCGGAGCACTCCGGCCCCGCTGAGGATGCGGGGCCGGAGTCCGCGGGGGAGTCTCCGGATATCTGGAGGTTCACGATGGGATCACTGCGCGTCACTTTCTGCGCGATCGCCGCCCTCGGGGCGGTCGCCGTCAGCCCGGCGGCACATGCGACGGACGGGGGCGTCTCGGTCAGCCCGTCGTCCCCGCGCGCCGGCAGCGACGTCGCGCTGCTGGTGAGCGGCTGCCCGCAGCACTCGGCCACGGCCGCCTCCCCGGCGTTCGTGGCCGACGCACGTCTGACCGCCGGTACCGACGGCACCGCCCTCGCCGGCGAGAGCCGTATCCGCTCCACGCTCAGGGAGGGTACGTACGACGTGAAGGTCGCCTGCGGGGACGCCTCGCGCACGGGCGCCCTCACCGTCACCCGGCCGGGGACGAAGCCGGCCCCCGCCTCGCCCGTGGCCCCGGTCCCGGCGGGCGGCGGCGCCGCGCACCTCGCCGTCGTGGACGCCCGCGCGGCCGGCCCCGGCACGGCGCACACGGTGACCGGGCTGGTGCTGGCCGGCGTCGCCGCAACCGCAGTGGCGCTGCGCAGCGCCCGCCGGAGCCGACGGCCCCGCTGACCATGTCCGACCACGAACACCGCGGGCACCGCGGACGCCTGCTGATGGGCGCGGCCTGGGGCGTGCTGCTGCTGGGGCTGTGGCTGTGGGGGCGGGAGGTCACCGCCGTGCGGTTGAACGTCTCCGCCCCGGTGTCGGGCGACGTCGCCGCGGTCGGACGACCGCAGCACGTACAGCTTCCCACCGCGGTGCGGCCGTTGGAGAACGCGCTGCCGCAGCGCCTCGACATCCCGGGGCTCGGCGTGCAGGCGCCGGTGGTGGCCCGGGGACTCGACCCGACGGGCGCGATCCATCCGCCACCCCTCGACCGGCCGGGCGTCGTCGGGTGGTACGCGGACGGGGTGCGGCCGGGGACCGCCGGGGCCGCGCTGATGGTGGGGCATGCCGACACCGGGACCGGGCCCGCCGTCTTCCGCCGGCTCAGCGCGCTGAAGCCGGGTGCGCCGGTGCGGGTGCTCCGCGACGACGGCACGGTCGCCGAGTTCACCGTGGAGGACGTGCACGTCGTCGACCACGACCGCTTCGACGCCCGGCAGGCCTACGGAGCCCACCGGTCGGGCCGGGCCGAGCTGCGCCTGATCACCTGCGGCGGCCCCGTCGACCGCACGCCCCGCGGCTGCACGGCGAACGTGATCGTCTCGGCGTACCTCACCGGGACCGGCCTGTAGAGCCGCACCGGGCCGGCCGCGCGGTCGGCGACCGGTGCCTGACCGCACACCCTCTTCCCCCCACGGCCCTCGCGGGAACACGACCCCCCTGGTCAGCGGAGCTGTCCGGGCGGCTGTAACAGCTCCCCGACAAGGCCCGGCGACCTCGTGTGCCCCACGACAGGTATGTCAGGATTGAGCCTTGGAACAGTGCACCAGGGGGGAGTTGGATGTACCACAAGAGGGGGGCCTGGAGGGGCGCTCGTACACGGACGTGCGCCGTGGTGCTGGGGGCGGCACTGCTGGTCACGGGTTGCTCGTCCGACGGCGGCGACGAACCGGAGGACGGCGCCGGCGCCGGCATAGGCCAACAGCCCAAGTCCGTCGACCCGTTCTGGGTCAACCCGGACGGAAACGCGGCCCAGCAGGTGGTGGCCTACCAGAAGGCCGGCAAGAAGGAGGACGCCGAGCAGATCCGCAAGATCGCGGAGCAGCCGACCGGCGAGTGGATCGGCCCGGAGAACCCGGAGCAGGAGGCACGCGGCTACACGGAGGCCGCCGACAAGGCCGGCCGTACCGCCCTGCTGGTCCTCTACAACATCCCGCACCGCGACTGCGGCCAGTACTCGCAGGGCGGCGCCGCCGACGGCAACGCCTACCGGGAGTGGATCGACGGCGTGGCCAAGGGCATCGGGGACCGCTCCACGACGGTGATCCTGGAGCCGGACGCGGTACTGCACCTGGTCGACGGCTGCACCCCGGACGAGTTCCACGAGGAGCGCTACGACCTCCTCAAGGGCGCCATCGGCAAGCTGAAGTCCCTGAAGAACACCAAGGTCTACGTGGACGCCGGCAACGCCGGCTGGGGCCACCCGGACCAGATCTTCGAGCCTCTGAAGTGGGCGGGCATCGACCAGGCCGACGGCTTCGCGGTCAACGTCTCCAACTTCTACACGACCAAGGACTCGATCGCGTACGGCAAGGAGCTCTCCGCCAAGGTGGGCGACAAGCCCTTCGTGATCGACACCAGCCGCAACGGCAACGGCCCCTACACCGGGGGCGACCCGAACGAGCGCTGGTGCAACCCGCCCGGCCGCGCGCTGGGCGAGACGCCGACCACCAAGACGGCGGACCCGCTGGTCGACGCCTATGTGTGGGTCAAGCGGCCGGGCGAGTCGGACGGCGAGTGCAAGGGCGGCCCGAAGGCGGGCGAGTGGTGGGCCGCGTACGCCCTGCGCCTGGCCAAGGCCAGCAAGTAGGCCGAAGGGCCGGGTACGGGCCTCGGACGCCTTGGGGGCGCCCTCCGGTCACGGAGGGCGCCCCCAGGTGCGTACGGGCCCGTTACGGGACCCTGACCCACTGCGCTTTGCTCGGTGTGCCCTGGTCGTCGGTCACGAACAGCATGTACCAGCCCGACGGGACCAGGTTGCGGTTCGTCGGCACGGTCACCGTGATCTTGTCGCCGGCCTTCTTGAAGTCCAGCTTCACCGACCGCTGGTCGACGTCCGTGACATGCGTCGAGGCGCTCGGCCGGATCAGCCGTACGTTCTCGATGGACGAGGCGTGCCGCGAGGTGAAGCTGCCCGTGCCACCGCGCTTGATGGTCTGCGGGCCACCCGCGAGCGACGGCTGCGCGTCCCGGTAGAGGTACGGCGGCGTGTAGATCTCGATCCGCTGCTCGAACTTGCCCGGCTTGGTGTTGGCCTTGTCGGCGTAGAGCGAGTCCGAGCCGAAGAACATCACGCGGCCGTCGGGCAGCAGGATCGACCCCGAGTGGTAGTTGCGGCCCACCAGCGGGTCGGCGACCCGGTCGAGGGTGTTGCCGTCCGGGTGATAGAGGTGCGCCTGCAGGATGTTGGAGTCGCCACGGCCCCGGTAGTCCTCGGAGCCGCCCGACACCAGCACGCTGTCGTCCGGCAGCACCGACGCCTGCGGGTAGCGCGTGCCCTTCTCCAGCGACGGCCCGTCCACGAACTTCGGAGCGTCGTCCTTCAGGTCGATGAGCCGGGTCTTCTCGCTGGACTCCTTGGACTCGCCGACGCCACCGCCGCCGATCACCATGTACTTCTCGTCCTGCGCCGGCGGCAGCAGCACCGTGCCCGAGGTCTCCATCAGCTTGGCGTCGCTCAGCCCGGGCAGCTTGGTGAACTTGTTGGTCTCCACGTCCCAGATGCCCGGGTCGCGGCCCACGTCGTCAGGGCCGTAGCCCGCGTTCGAACCCGAGTAGAAGATCTTGCCGTTCTGCATCGGGAACAGCGCGGGGTACGTCGGGAACTGCCGCACCTTCGGCGTGTACGTCCACTTCTTCGTCTTCGGGTCGTACAGCTCGTTCTTGCCCGGCACCAGCTGGCCGATGTCGTCGAGGCCGGAGACGCTGAGGATCTTCCCGTCGCTCAGGGTGGTGAGCGTCGGGTACCAGCGGGCCTCGTGCATCGGGTCGACCTTGATGTACTTCTCGGCGACCGGGTCGAACTCGTAGGTGTCCCGGATGCCCTGGAAGTCCTTCTTGTCGAGGGCGAGCTTCTGTGCGATGCCGTACGTGTTGCGGGCGTCGGCGCCGGTCAGGCCCTGGATGCGGTAGTTGTCCTGGGTGCCGGTCTCGTACTTGGCGCCCTTCCTCTGCGCCTCGACGTAGATCCGGCCGAGACCCGGGTCGTTGCGCAGGAACCTGCCGGTCGCCTTGTCGAAGACCTTCTTCGCGCGCGGCACCAGCACCGGGTCCTTGGAGACGAACGTCTTCCCGTTCTCCTTGCCGGTGAACTTGGTGCCGGCGGGCAGCGTGATCGGCTGGTCCGGGTTCTCGTTGTGGACGATCATCAGGCCGCCGGCCTTGGTGACGTCACCCTTGAGCTTCTCGTACCGCTTCGTGCCGCCCGCGATCAGCAGGTTGCCGTTGGCCAGCTGGGTGTGGCCGGTGCAGAACAGGTCGTTCGGGGTCGGCACCTTCTTGATCGTGCCCTTGACCGGGTCCCAGATCCGCGTGTCGTACTTCTTCGCGTCGAAGTTGTCCTGGTTGTTGCCCGACCCCGCGATCAGCAGCACCTTGCCGGTGTGCAGCAGGGCCGCGTGGATGGTGTTCTGGCGGTACTCCTCGGGGAAATCGACGATCTCCCACTTGCCGTTCTCGGCTTTGTACTCGGGTCTGTTGATCTGGTACTCGTGATACTTCTCGGTACCGACCCGGTACAGCCACGGCCCGTTCATCCCGGCCAGCGCGAGTACCACCGCCGTACCTATCGCAAGTCGACGGGCGCGGCGGCGGCCTGCACGGTCGTTCATTCCTTACGTCCCCCAAGTCCACCAAGGGCGATTTGCATGGTCTGGTCGGTGCCGCTGCCGGAGGCGGCCCAACTCGGTTTGTGCTGCGGCGCATGTGCCGCGTGCGGAGCGTGCCCCGCGTGCTGCGCGGGCAGCGGTTGCGGCTCCGGCTGGTACGGCGCGGGCTGCGCCGGCACCGGTGCGGAGGGCCGCTTCTTGTCCTGGCGAAGCATGTAGCGCCAGGCGAAGATCGGCGTCGCGGTGATCAGCATGGCGAACGTCGCCCAGATGATCATCGCGGGGTGGGCGTGCCCGTACACGAAGCCGGCGACGATCGAGGCGCCGAAGATCGCGATGAAGTACCAGTGGTACCGGAACGTCCCGAACCACCGGTCGGGGCTGGCCGAATCGCCCTTGGGGGTCACCACGAACTTGCTCTTGCGGCGCAGCGCGGAGTCGATCAGCGCCTTCGCGTACAGCGGCGCCGACAGCGCGGACATCACCATGCCGGCCACACCGCCGGAGCCCTCCGGCTCGTGCGGCGAGACGTTGTGACGGCGGTTCCAGACGTACAGGCCGATCTGGAGCGCGGAGGCGTTGCCGTAGAGCATCAGCCAGATCGTGGGGTCGATGTTCACACCCGAGGCGCCCAGGCCCAGGAACAGCGCACAGCTCAGCGCCGCCAGGATCCAGTTGAGGGCGGACATCGGGTAGAAGATGATCATCATCGTGTAGTTGAAGAGCTTGCTCGGCGGCAGCGAGTACCAGCCCTTCCAGTACTGCTTGAGGATCGTCTCGTACGTCCCTCGCGACCAGCGCATCTGCTGGGTGAAGAAGTCCGTCCAGGCGCTGGGCCCCTCACCGACGGCCAGCACGTCCGGCGTGTAGACCGACTGCCACTTCTTGCCCGTCGCCGGGTTCTTGTGGCGGTGGATCTCGAAGCCGGTCGCCATGTCCTCGGTGATCGAGTCGTACAGGCCGCCGATCTGCTTGAGCGCCTTGATGCGTACGGCGTTCGACGTACCCACGAACATCGGCCCGCCGTAGCGGTTGCCGGCGCGCTGGATGAGGGCGTGGAAGAGGAACTGCTGCGACTCGGCGGCCTTGGTGACGAAGTTGTCGTAGTTGCCGTAGACCTGCGGGCCGATGACGAAGCCGACGTTCGGGTCGCGGAAGAAGCCGAGCATCCGCTCCAGGTAGTTGGGCAGCGGCACGTGGTCGGTGTCGACGGAGGCGAAGAAGTCGTAGTCGTCGCCGTGCGCGTCGAGCCAGGCGTTGTAGTTGCCGTGCTTGGTCTTGGCGCGGTGCGGGCCCTTGGCCTGGTTCCACTTGGCTATGCCCTTGCGGGAGAAGTGGTGCACACCGAGTCGCCGGCAGACCTCCTTGACCTCCGGGTCGTCGCCCTCGTCGAGCAGCCAGACGTGCATGAGGCCCCGGTGGCGCAGCTTGACGGCCGCCTCCAGGGTCTTCGTCACCATCTCCAGCGGCTCCTTGCCGGGCACGAAGGAGGTGAGGAAGGCCACTCTCGTGCCGGTCTCCGGCACCACCGGGATCGGGTCGCGGGCGACCAGCGTGGCGTGCGCGTTCGACACCACGTTCATGCAGCGGAAGAACTCGATCAGACCGATCGAGACGAGCATCACGACGTCGAGTGCGGGCAGCCAGTCGAAGGCCGGGTAGTCCCGCTCCGTCCAGTGCTCGGGCTGGAGCAGCCAGAACAGCAGGACCAGGGAGAGCACGGGGGCCGCGGCGAGCATCAGCGCGACCCTGATGCGGTGCGGCTCCTGCGAGATCAGCGAGCGGTACTGGACCCGGTACGGCTTGTTCGGGTCGGGCTGGGTGAGGGGGCCGGCCAGCCGGCTGTAGTGCTCGTAGTCGTACTTCGGCAGCGTCTTCTTTATCCGGCGAAAAGCTCCGGTCCGGGTCTGCGAAGGCACCCTGAGCTGGGTGGTCTGAGACGGGTCGGAGTTATGCCGGGCGCCCGTCGGCGTCGACGTCATGAGTCATCCCCCCACACGCAGGTCCCCCGCGTGTCTGTCGGTTCCTTAACGACTGTGTCGATCCCCCTCGACCTTCACAGGCGTATCAGTGGTGGGCCGCAGTCACCACATCTTCCACTCCTTAGACATGGAAACGCGACCTTCCGGTTGCATCATGCCCCCCTCGGCATGCGGTCATGAACGGGGCCCCTACTCCCCTTCGAAAACCGGCAACCGGCTCCTTGCCCCCCAACTGCCGCGTATGCGCAGCATCTTGAAAAACCAATCACCAGGTTCTACGTCGTGCCACATGATCGCAAGATGCGAAACGAGGTGTTTACCGGTCATACGCGCTCATTGTGGCACCTGTGGGGGTGCTGTGTACCCGTTGGGGACACGCGGGCGCGGATGTTGCCGAAGTGCTCCCGTATGGCCTCCTCCGCCCGCAGCGCCTCGCCCGACCGCACCGCGTCCACGATCTCCCGGTGCTGCCGGCAGGTGACCAGCGGATCCTGCGGCGCGCCGCCGAGATCGGTGTGGACGCGGTGGAAGGTGTCCCAGAACGCCTCCATGACCTCGCCCAGCAGCGCGTTGTCCAGCCCCCGGTAGAGGGTGGCGTGAAACGCCCGGTCGGTCTCGGCGATCCCGTCGCCGCCCCGCGCCGCCTGCTCTTCCATACGGTCGACCAGCGCGTCCAGTTCAACGAGATCCGCTTCCGGAACACGCCCCGCGAGCCGCGACACCAGCCCCGCCTCCACCGCCTCGCGCAACTGCAGCAGCTGGAGCAGGGTGTCCTCGCCCCGGTGGTGCCCGGCGACCGTGCGGAAGGCGAGGCCCTCGATCATCGGCGCCAGGGACATCGACCCGACATACGTCCCGAACCCGTGCCGGATCTCCACGATGCCCATCGCCTGGAGCCCCTTGAGCGCCTCGCGCACGGAGTTCCGGCTGGCACCCAGATGCGCCATCAGCTCCGGCTCCGTCGGCAGCGGGGCCCCGGAGGGCAGCCGGCGGTCGATGATGAGCCTCTTGATCCGCTCCTGAAGGTCACGCGCTGCCATGGCCAGAGACTATCCGGCCAAACACACGGCGGGCCCCTCGCTTGCACGAGGGCCTTCCAGGCCCTTCCGGGCCACAGGAACGACGAAGGCGAGCCAGGGTCGCGTTGTCCGCGATCATGACTCGCCGTCGTCATCGTGCGCCGCCAGGGACTCGAACCCCGGACCCGCTGATGCTGCATTTCCCGGGGGATGACCCCCGGACCCCCAGCCGCCCCTGCAGGACCCGAGGGGGGCCAGCCCAAAAGCGAAGGCCCCCCGCACTAGCGAGGGGCCTTCACTGTCTGTGCGCCGCCAGGGACTCGAACCCCGGACCCGCTGATGCTGTATTTCCCGGGGGATGACCCCCGGACCCCCAGCCGCCCCTGCAGGACCCGAGGGGGGCCAGCCCAAAAGCGAAGGCCCCCCGCACTAGCGAGGGGC
>NZ_JBSFEP010000008.1:0-133765 GCF_053594495.1 Streptomyces sp. NPDC001920 | reverse complement strand
CCTTCACTGTCTGTGCGCCGCCAGGGACTCGAACCCCGGACCCGCTGATTAAGAGTCAGCTGCTCTAACCAACTGAGCTAGCGGCGCCTGCTGACGTCGTAACTCTACATGACCTCCCGGGGTGCTCCGGACCACCTCCCGGCGGCGGTCGGGCGTCGCCGGAGCGCCGTAAACCATTCGGACCGTCAACATGCGAGTCCCGAAGACAGTTGTGAAACTGACGGGGTGTACAGCCGCGGACATTTCCATCTGGTGTGTGAGGGGAATCGCATGGAGACTCGGACTCCGGTATTCGAGGAATTCGATCCGGAGTGGGACTGCGACTGCCCCGGATGCGTTCACTGGCGGCGCGTCCTGCCGCATTCCACGACCGGCCGCCACCCGGCGGGGACCAGGGCGCTGATCGTCGCCGCAGCCGCCTCCACCACCCTCGGCATCGGCCACACGGCCCCGGCCGTCGCCTCCTCGCACGCGCAGGAGCGACCGGGCCTCTCCGGCATTCCCGCAGGTGACGAGCCTGCATCACCTCAGGGCGGCCAGGCTCCGCTGCACGGCCCGGGCGGTCGGCCGACCGAGCCGGGCGCGGTCACGACGCCCGCGACCACGCGTGCGGAGATCATCAGGCGGGCGAAGAAATGGGTCGCGGCGAAGGTGCCGTACAGCATGTACCGGTACTGGTCGGACGGATACCGGCAGGACTGCTCCGGCTTCGTCTCGATGGCCTGGAACCTGCCCGGAAACGAATGGACAGGCAGCCTCGACCAGTACGGCGTACGAGTCGCCCGGGAGGATCTCCAGCCGGGCGACATTCTGCTGTTCCATAATCCGGCGGACCCCGAGAAGGGTTCGCACGTCGTCATTTTCGGCGGCTGGACGGACTACATGCGCACCCATTACGTCGCCTACGAGTCGACCCGCCCCCACGCCCGCCGACTGGTCACCCCGTACGCCTACTGGAGCCACTCCGACCGCTATCTCGCCTATCGCTACAAAGGACTCACGGGCGGCTCGACGGGTGGGGAACCGGACACCGGGCAGCAGGAGGAGGGGCAGCCGGACGGCGGCGGTACGAAGGGGGAGCAGCCCGACGGCGGGCGGCCCGCCGGGGATCCGCCGGGCACCGGACAGCAGCAGCCGGTCACGGCCGAGCCGCAGAAGCCGCAGAAGCCACGGGAACCGCAGAAGCCACGGGAACCGCAGAGTCCGTCAGGACCGCAGGGCACGGCGCCGTACCCGGGACGGGCGTACTTCGGCCCCGGGGCCGACAACAGGCATGTCACCGAGCTGGGCCGGATGCTCGTGGCGCGCGGCGCCGGCCGGTACTACTCCCAGGGCCCCGGCCCGCGCTGGACGGACGCGGACCGCAGGGCCACGCAGGCCTTCCAGCTGTCGCAGGGCTGGCGCGGACCGGAAGCGGACGGGCTGCCGGGGCCGCGGACGTGGAAGCTGCTGGTGAGCGGCGGGGGCAAGGACATCCGGGCGGCCGGCGCGGCGGGGGCGGCCGGACCGGTTGCCCGCGGGGCGCCGGCGTCGCACGGGGTGCCCGGGTATCCGGGGCGGGCGATGTTCCGGCCGGGCGCGAACAACCAGTACGTCGCCCAGCTCGGCAGGCAGCTCGTGAAGAAGGGATTCGGCAAGTACTACGGGAACGGGCCGGGACCGCGCTGGGGCGAGGCGGACCGGCGCGGTGTGGAGGCCTTCCAGCGCGCCCAGGGCTGGCGGGGCGGCGCGGCGGACGGCTGTCCGGGGCCGGAGACCTGGCGCCGGCTCTTCGCCTGAACCGAGCCGGCCTCGAGGGGCGAGGTCCTGGCGCACGACCGGCTGTACGACCTTCCTGTGACGCATCTGGCGCGGAGGCTGGAGGCACGCATGACCACGACCACTTCTCATACGCCCGAGCCCGAGGAGCTCGCCGGGCTCGCGGGGCAGGCCGAGGGGGCCGCCCGGCCGGGGCGGCTGATCCAGAACGAGGCGACCACCGAGATCCCGGTCCATCTGCTGTTCCGTGACGGCCCCGACCCGGTCGCCGTGCCGCTCAAGCCGGCGATCGTGGCCCGCAGGCAGGGCACGGGGGAGCAGCCCCGGCTGCGCCGTCCCGCGCAGTCGAAGCCGCACCCCGCGCCGGAGGTGGATCCCGACCTGGTGGAGCGGTCCGCTCGGGTGCTGCCCGGGGCCGCCGGTGTGTTCGCCGGGGCCTGCGGGGCGGCCGGCTGTCTGGCCACGTCGTGGTGGGCGGGGGTGCTGCCGCCGCCGGCGGTGGAGGCGCTGCGTATGCCGGCGTCCGCGGGGGCGGGGCTCGGGCTCGTGCAGTGGGCGGCCTACACGGGGGCCGGAGCGCTGGGGCTCTTCGGGTTCGGCGGGCTGGCTCGGGGGCGGACCGGGCGGGCCTGGGTGCTGGGGCTGTTCGGCCGCTACCGGGGGACGGTCCGGCGTACCGGCCTGCTCTGGGTCAACCCGCTGCTGCTGCGCCGCCGGGTCGACGTACGCCTGCGGCACTGGCGCAGCGAGCCGATGCCGGCGGCCGACGGCAACGGGGTCGCGCTGCGCGCGGTCGTGCTGGTGGTGTGGCGGGTTCGGGACACGGCGCGGGCGCTGCTCGGGGTGGAGGACCACGAGACGTACCTGCGCGAGTGCGTCGAGGCGGCGCTGGCCCGGGTGCCGGTGGAGATGCCGGGCGGTCCGCGCGGCTCGATCGAGGCGGCCGCGGAGACGCTGACCCGCTTGGTGGCGCGGGACGCGGAGGCGGTGGGACTGGAGGTGTTCTCGGTGCGGCCGGTGCGGGTGGAGTACGCCCCCGAGGTCGCCGCCGCCATGCACCGCCGCCGTATCGCGGCGCTGGACGCCCAGCACCGGGCCACCGTGCTCACCTCGGTCGTCGACTCGGTGGAGGACACGGTGACGCGGCTGACCGTGCGGGGCCTGGTCGAGCTCGACGACTACGAACGCAAGGCTCTGGTGAAGGACTTGACGGTGGCCTTCTGCGCGGGGCGGGGGGAGGGCGCCGGCTGACGGCCCGTCGAACAGGTTCGCCGATTGGTATGGACATGTTCAACGGTCAGTCATAATCTGGGACTTGGTCTAGACCTGCAAGCTCGTCGAACTTCCCCCACGTTCCCAGGAGCAGCAGCATGCACAGGAAGACCAGCAGAAAGACCAAGTGGTACGCCTCCGCGCTCGGGCTGGTCACGACCGGCGCCCTCGTCCTGTCCACCGGCGGTGCCAGCGGCCACGGCTACACCGACCTCCCCATCAGCCGGCAGAAGCTCTGTCAGAACGGCACCGTGAGCAACTGCGGCCCGATCCAGTGGGAGCCGCAGAGCGTCGAGGGCCCGAAGGGCTTCCCGGGTTCCGGTCCGGCGGACGGGCAGATATGCAACGCCGGTCTCGGCCAGTTCAGCCAGCTCAGCGCACCGCGGACCCCGTCCGGAGCCGCCTGGCCCACCACCCGGGTGAGCGGCGGTCAGACCTACACCTTCCGCTGGCAGTTCACGGCCATGCACGCCACGACCGACTTCAAGTACTACGTCACCAAGCCGGGCTGGAACCAGAACCACAACCTGGCCCGCTCCGACCTCAACCTCACCCCGTTCCTGACGGTCCCGTACAACGGCCAGCGGCCACCGGCGACGCTCTCCCACAGCGGCAGACTGCCGTCCGGGCTCAGCGGCCACCACGTCATCCTCGCTGTGTGGACGGTCCACGACACGGGCAACGCGTTCTACGCGTGCTCGGACGTCACGTTCTGAGGTTCCCTTGAGTCACCACACCGGCCGGCGTGGGTAGGTTCCTGCCACGCCGGCCGAACGAGGCCGGCGCACCGACCTCGGGGGATGAACGATGGACGCGATCTTCTACGTCGTACCGGGCCTGATCATGGCAGTGGCCCTCTTCATGGCGTACCGGGTGGTGCGCCGCTCGCTGCAGCTGCGCAGCGCCTGGAACAGCGGGCTCACGGCGGAGGGCCGTTGCCTGCGGATGTACACGACGACCCACGGCGGCAGCGGTGACTCGCACGTGAGCACCACGCTGCACCATGTCTACGAGTTCACCACGCACGACGGCCGCCTCGTCCGGTTCGAGGAGGAGGACGGTCCGGGTACGACGGTCGAGGGCGACTTCGTGACGGTCTACTACACCGACGGCTCCGACGTGGTGGCCACGGCCCACCGGCCGCGCCACGGCAGGCAGGCGGTGGCCTCCTTCGGCATCCTCGTGTTCCTCGGCGTGGTCGTGGTGTTCTGCGTCGGCTTCCTCGCGACCTATGCCCAGACCTCCTCCGGGATGGACGGCACGGGTTTCTGACCTCTCCTCCCCGCACCCCTCCTCATCTGACGGACAATCAGTTACCGTGCGCCCGCATGGAGTCCACTACTGGGCGCACGGTCGCCGAGCTCGTCGCCGCGGGGTGGGGCGACCACCGGCCGGGGCTGTGGTTCGAGGGACGGACGCTGACCCGGCACGAGACGGCCGCCGGGGCCGCCGTCCGGGCGGCGCTGCTCGCCGACCTGCTGCCACCCGGCGCCGAACCGCACATCGGGATGCTGCTCGACAACGTCCCGGAGTACCCGCTGTGGCTGAGCGCCGCCGCCCTCGCGCGAGCCGCCGTCGCCGGGATCAACCCCACCCGCCGGGGACCGGAACTCGCCCGCGACATCCTGCACACCGAGTGCCGGGTGCTGATCACCGAGCGGGCCCGGCTGCCCCTGCTCGACGGCCTCGACCTGCCCGGCGTGCGGCTGCTGCTCACCGGCACCCCGGAGTACGACGCCCTGCTCGCCCCGTACGCCGACGCGCGGCCCGACGCCTCCCGTGCCACCCCGCGGGACCGGCTTCTCCTCTCCTTCACGTCCGGCTCGACCGGCGCCCCCAAGGCCGCGATCTGCACCCAGGGGCGGCTGGCGGCCGCCGGGAGCTCCCTGGCCGACCGGTTCCGGGTACGGCCCGACGACGTGCACTACATCTGCATGCCGATGTTCCACGGCAACGCCGTGCTCGCCGACTGGGCACCCGCCCTGGTGGCCGGTGCCGGGGTGGCGCTGCGGCGGCGGTTCTCCGCGTCGGGGTTCCTCGCGGACGTACGGGCGAGCGGGGCGACGTACTTCACCTACGTGGGCCGGGCCATCCAGTACCTCCTCGCCACCGAGCCCCGCCCCGACGACCGGGACCATGCGCTGCGGCTCGGCTTCGGCACCGAGGCGGGCGCCGTGGACGCCGCCGCCTTCGAGCGGCGGTTCGGGGTGCGGCTGGTGGAAGGGTACGGCTCCTCCGAGGGCGGGGCGGCCGTGCAGTGGTCGCCGGGGACGCCGGCGGGGGCCGTGGGCCGGGCGGGACCCGGGCTCGTCGTCCTCGATCCCGAGACCTGTGCTCAGTGCCCGCCGGCGGCGTTCGACCGGAGCGGCCGGCTGCTGAACGGCGACGAGGCGATCGGGGAACTGGTCAACCGCGGCCCGAACCCCTTCGAGGGGTACTGGCGCAATCCGCGGGCGGAGCGGGAACGGCGCAGGGAAGGCTGGTACTGGACGGGGGACCTGTTCTGCCGGGACGCGGACGGGTTCCTCTACTTCGCCGGCCGTACGGACGACCGGCTCCGCGTCGACGGCGAGAACCTGGCCGCAGCCATGATCGAGAACATCCTCGCCCGGTACGAGGGGGCGGGTGCCGTCGCCGTGTACGCGGTGCCGGACCCGGTGACCGGGGACCAGGTGATGGCGGCGGTCGCCGGGACCTTCGAGCCGGCGGCCTTCGAGGCGTTCCTGTCCGCGCAGCCCGATCTCGGGACGAAGATGGCGCCGCGGTTCGTGCGGGTCGTGGAGCGGATGCCGGTGACGGCCACGAACAAGATCCATCGGGCCCGGCTCAGAAGGGAAGGGGTCCGGTGCGCCGACCCCGTCTGGTGGCGGCCGCCCGGGGAGCGGACGTACCGGAGACTGACCCAGAACGATGTCGAAGGGCCCCTCGCTCCCACGAGAGGCCCTTCCACAGGTGTGCGCCGCCAGGGACTCGAACCCCGGACCCGCTGATTAAGAGTCAGCTGCTCTAACCAACTGAGCTAGCGGCGCATGACTCACGCCCACCGCGTTCGTGGTGCTCCCGCGGCCGGCGGCGAAGAAAATACTACCTGGTCCCCGAGGGTGCTCCGGACCACCGCCGACGCGGTGGTCCGGTCCCATAGGTGGTGATCAGACCTAGATCGCCAGCGACAGCAGCACCGGCGCCGCGTTCCGGTTCAGGGTGTCCGCCGCCTGGCGCAGGCGGTGCGCGTGCTCGACCGGCAGCGACAGGGCCAGGCAGCCCACCGAGGAGCCGGCCGTGATCGGGACCGCCGCGCACACCGTGCCCACCGCGTACTCCTGGAGGTCGAGGTGCGGGACCGTCGGCGGCTGGGACTCCAGCCGGGAGAGCAGGACCTTGTCGCTGGTGATCGTGCGCGAGGTGAGGCGGGCCATCTTGTGGCGGGAGAGGTGGTCGCGCCGGCCGTTGTGGTCGAGCTGGCCGAGCAGGCTCTTGCCGATCGCGGTGGCGTGGGCGGAGTAGCGGAAATCGACCCACTCGTTGACCACGGGCGTGGCCGGGCCGGCCGCGTACTGGTCGATCCTGATCTCGCCGTCGACGTACCGGCTGATGTAGACCGCCGCGCCCACCGAGTCGCGCAGCCGGTCGAGGGTGTGCTGGAGGTTCTCGCGCAGGGCCTGGTCATGGCCCTGCGCGGAACCGAGGCGGGTCAGGGAGTCGCCCGTGACGTAGGCGCCGTCGGCGACCTGCTCGACGTAGCCCTCCCGGCGCAGCATCCGCAGGAGGCTGGTCAGGCGCTCCGGGCCGATGCGGGTGTGCCGGGCGAGTTCGGCGTCGGTGACTCCGGTACGGTGCCGCACCACGGTCTCCAGGACGCGCAGGGCGTCCTGGGCCGAGTGGTACGGCGCGGTCGGCTCGTGCTTCAGCGCCACGGTTCCCCCTGCGGTCGCTCTCTTGGGCCGGGTTGCAGTCAGCCAGTCCCCTTCACGATAACCGGCAAGCGGCTTGTAGTGAGCGGTTGTTGACGAGATTGCGGGCCGCTCAGCTGCGGTACCAGCACTCTGGCACATGCCAGCAGCAAGCTCCGCCGACGAGCGCTCACAGCACCGCGCTGAGGAACTCCCGGGTGCGGTCGTTCTCGGGTTCGTTGAAGATCTTCTCCGGCGAGCCGGACTCGATGACCCGTCCGGAGTCGAACATCAGGACCTGGTCCGAGATGTCCCGGGCGAAGTTCATCTCGTGGGTCACGCAGAGCATGGTGATGTCGGTGCTGCGGGCGATGTCCCGCAGCACGTCCAGGACGCCCGCGACCAGCTCCGGGTCCAGCGCCGAGGTCACCTCGTCGAGCAGCAGCACCTGCGGCCGCATCGCCAGCGCCCGCGCGATCGCCACCCGCTGCTGCTGGCCGCCGGACAGCTGGGTCGGGCGGGCGTCGCACTTGTCGGCGAGGCCCACCATGTCCAGCAGCTCACGGGCGCGTGCCTCCGCCTCGTCCTTGGACAGGCCGAGCACGGTGACCGGGGCCTCGGTGATGTTGCGCAGTACCGACATGTTCGGGAACAGGTTGAACTGCTGGAAGACCATCCCGATCTTCTTGCGGATCTCGCGGACCTGCTTCTCCGGGGCCGGGAAGAGCTGCTCACCGCCGACGGTGATCGTGCCCTCGTCGGGCTTGAGCAGGGTCATCAGCATGCGCAGGATCGTCGTCTTGCCGGAGCCGGACGGGCCGATCAGCGTGACGTGCCTGCCGGACGCGACGGAGAAGTCGAGCCGGTCCAGCACCGTATTGGAGCCGAAGCGCTTGGTGACGTTGTCGAAGCGGATCAGCTCGGCGCCGTCCACCGGCGGGTTGGCGCTCGCGTCGGGTTCTTTCATCAGCGGGGTGTCAGCGGACAAGGCGTCGCTCCAGAGCTCGTACGAGAAGGGAGGCCGGATAGGCGATGAAGACGAAGGCCACACCGATGACCGTCAGGGGCTCGGTGAACTGGAAGTTCTCCTGCGCGAACAGCCGCGCCTGGCCGAGCATCTCCATGACCGTGATCGTCATCAGGATCGGGGTGTCCTTGAGCATCGCGATGACGTAGTTGCCGAGGGCGGGCACGACCCGGCGGATGGCCTGCGGCAGGATCACCACCCGCCAGGTCCTGGTGACCGGCAGGTTGAGTGCCGTCGCCGCCTCCCACTGGCCGGCCGGCACCGCCTCGATGCCGGCGCGGTAGACCTGCATCGTGTACGTCGAGTAGTGCAGCCCGATCGCGAAGACACCGGTGGCCAGCGCCGAGAAGGTGAAGCCCCACTCGGGCAGCACGTAGAAGAGGAAGAACAGTTGCACCAGCAGCGGGGTGTTGCGGATGAACTCCGTGACCGCCCCGACCGGCCAGCGCACCCAGCGCGTCGGTGTGCGCATCAGCAGCGCCCACACCAGGCCCAGCGCGAACGAGATGAGCGAGCCGAGGGCCAGGATCTGCAGGGTGAGCAGCAGCCCGTCCCAGAAACGCGGCATGAAGTCGGCGACAGCGCCCCAGTCCCAGGTCATCCG
Source organism: Streptomyces sp. NPDC001920 (assembly GCF_053594495.1). NCBI lineage: Bacteria > Bacillati > Actinomycetota > Actinomycetes > Kitasatosporales > Streptomycetaceae > Streptomyces > Streptomyces sp. NPDC001920. Next base: position 125,214 of record NZ_JBSFEP010000008.1, on the reverse strand, counting down.
AGAGCACCTCCCGCGCCCACACCGGTCGTCTCAGGACGGTGCAGCTCCTGGTCGGCCGTGCGCCCGACGGGCTTGCCGACACCGGCCTTGAGCTTGTGTTCCAGTCCGCGCATTCCCCGGGTGAGCAGGAAGGCGATGACGAAGTAGATCAGCAGGACATACGTGTAGATCTCCGCGCTCTCCTGCAGCGCGAGCCGCACCAGGTTGGCGCTGAAGGCCAGGTCGCCCATGCCCATCACGGACACCAGGGCCGTGCCCTTGAGCAGCTCCACCAGCAGGTTGGTGAAGGAGGGGATCATCTCCGGCACCGCCTGCGGCAGCAGGATCAGCCGCATCCGCTGCCACGGCGTGAAGCTGAGCGCGATCCCGCCCTCCCGCTGCGCCGGGTCGACGGAGTTCAGGGCGCCGCGCACGATCTCGGCGCCGTACGCGCCGTAGGTCAGCCCGAGCGCGAGGGTGCCGGCCCACAGCGGGACCAGTTGCCAGCCGAAGGCGACCGGCAGCACGAAGAACACCCAGAAGATCATGATCAGGGCCGAGGTCCCGCGGAACACCTCGGTGTAGAAGCCCGCCAGGAAGCGGACGATCCACAGCCGGTGCGTGCGGGCCATGCCGACCCCGAAGGCGACCGCCGCGGCCACCAGTGCGCTCAGCACCAGCAGCTGGACGGTGACCCAGATTCCTTGCAGGACGAGTTCCCAGAGTCCCGAGGTCATCCGCCGGTCCCCCCTCCGCACAGCTCCTTCGCGGTGAGGTCGGTCATCTCGGCCTCGGTGAAGCCGAAGGGCTTGAGGATGCGCAGCAGCTCCCCGCTCTTCTTCAGCTTGTGAAGCTCGACGTTGAAGGCGTCCCGGATCCTCGTCTCGGTACGGCGGAAGGCGAACGCGCCGCCGTCGACGTGCGGTTTGCCGCCCACGATCGGCTTGAACGGCTCGGTGACCTCGGCCTTGGCCGACTTCTTGACGACTTCGCGGGTGGTCAGCGCCGTACCGGCGAAGACGTCCACGCGACCCGCCTCGACGGCGTTCAGCCCGGCGACCTGGTCCGGCACGATGAGGATGTCGCCCTCCTCGTACCCCGCCTCGACGGCGTACTGGATCTCGGCGTAGCCCGCGCCGGTGGCGAACTTCGCCTTCTTCTCCACGACGTCCTTGTAGGAGCGCAGCCCCATCGGGTTGCCCTTGCGGACGATGAAGGAGTCGAGCATCTGGTAGTCCGGGTCGGAGAAGATGACCTGTTCACAGCGCTCGGGATTGACGTACATCCCGGCGGCGACGACGTCGAACTGCTGGGAGTTGAGGCCGGGTATCAGTGAGCCGAACTCGGTGGGCACGGGCTGCACCCGGTCCACCCCGAGCCGCTTGAAGATCACCTTCGCCAGCTCCGGTGCCTCACCGGTGAGTTCACCGTTCTTGTCGATGTACCCGAAGGGGATCTCGCCCGCTATCCCGAGCCGTACGACACCGGCGGCGCGCAGCCGGTCGAGCAACTCGCCGCCTTCCTCGGTCGAGGCCGTGGCCACGCGCGAGCACCCGGCCGCGCCCAGCGCGCCGAGCGCCGCCACCCCCGCGAGCAGCGACCGGCGTGTGGGGGTGCCCGATCTGTGTCCGACATGTGTTTCGACATGTTCCAGTGGTGGAGCCATGGCGGCGCGGCTACCCGAGACCATGCGATGTATGCACCCTGGATTGCATGACTGAACGGTTCATCGAGGTGTCGCTGGTCAAGCGGGGAATCAACTGCACGGCCGAACTCCTGGACGACCGCGCCCCGCTCACCTGCGCGGCCGTCTGGGACGCCCTGCCCCTGACCGGCGACGTCTACCACGCGAAATACGCCCGCAACGAGATCTACGCCCTCTTCCCGCCCTTCGCGCAGACGGAGCCGCCCCTGGAAAACCCGACAGTCACCCCGATCCCCGGCGACCTTTGCTATTTCGCCTTCGCGGGCACCGAACTGGGCACCCGCTCCTACGGCTACGACCGTGAGGTCCGCCCCGGCACGACACTGGTCGACCTGGCCCTGTTCTACGAGCGCAACAACCTGCTTCTGAACGGCGACGTGGGCTGGGTGCCCGGCATCGTCTGGGGCCAGGTGGTCGAAGGGCTGGAGGAGATGGCCCAGGGCTGCAACGACCTGTGGCGGTCGGGTGCCCTGGGCGAGTCGCTCAGCTTCCGGAGGCTGTGAGACCGGCGATGCCGGCCTCGTACAGCGCGTGGGCCGCCCGCAGCACCAGATCGTCCCGGTGCCGGGCGGCCACGAGCTGCAGGCCGACCGGCAGCCCGGCGCCGTCCGTGCCGTCCCTGCCGACAGGGACGGTCGCGGCCGGCTGCTGGGTGAGGTTGAAGGGGTACGTGAACGGCGTCCAGCCCGTCCACCTGCGGTGCCCCGAGCCCTTCGGCACCTCCGCGCCCGCCTCGAACGCGGTGAGCGGGAGGGTCGGGGTGACCAGGAGGTCGTAGGTGTCGTGGAAACGGCCCATGCGGCGCCCGAGTTCCATGCGGACGTCGACCGCGGCCAGGTAGTCGAGGGCGCCCAGGCGCGCGCCCGTACCGCAGATCTCCCTCAGCCCCGGATCGAGCAACTCCCGCTGCCGCGGGCCGAGATGCTGGGTCACCCGGGCCGCCCCGGTGAACCACAGGGTGTGGAAGGCGTCCACCGGGTCGGTGAAGTCGGGGTCGGTCTCCTCGACGTACGCCCCGAGTCCCGCCAGTCGCTCCACCGCCCGCCGCACCGCCGCCGCGACCGCGGGACGCACCGCCACCTGGCCGCCGAAGGAGGGCGAGTAGGCGACCCGCAGGCCCCGCACCCCGCCGGACAGCGCCGGGACGAACGAGCCGGGCGGGGCCGGAAGCGCCGACCAGTCACGGGAGTCGGGGGCGCCGATCACATCGAGCAGCAGCGCCGCGTCGGCCGCGTCCCGGGTCATCGGACCGACGTGCGCCAGTGTGCCGAAGGCGCTCGCCGGATAGAGCGGGACCCGGCCGTACGTCGGTTTCAGACCGAATACGCCGCAGAACGCCGCCGGGATCCGGACACTTCCACCGCCGTCCGTCCCGAGCGCGAGCGGCCCCGCGCCGAGCGCCACGGCCGCACCCGCGCCGCCGCTGGAACCGCCCGCGGTGCGGGTCGGGTCGTACGGGTTGCGGGTGACGCCGGACAGGGGCGAGTCGGTGACGCCCTTCCAGCCGAACTCGGGCGTGGTCGTCTTGCCGAGGAAGACGGCGCCGTGCGCGCGCAGCCGGGCCACGGACGGGGCGTCCTCGTCCCAGGCGCCCCGCTCCGAGATGGTCTTCGAGCCCTTCAGCGTCGGGGCGCCGCGCATCAGCAGGATGTCCTTCACCGTGACCGGCACACCGTCCAGCAGACCGGCCGGTTCGCCGCGCCGCCAACGCTCCGTCGACGCATGGGCCTGCGCCAGGGCCGCGTCGGCGGTGAGACGCACGAAGGCGTTGACCTCCGGCTGGATCCGCTCGGCCCGCTCCAGGGCCGCGCGGGTGGCGTCGAGGGGGCTGAACTCTCCTTTGCGGTACCCGTCGAGGAGTTGTACGGCGGTCAGTTCGGTGAGATCCGTCATGCGTCGCCCTCCAGCTGTGGACATCAGCGTCCGGGTACGTACCCGCGCTGCTTGTCGACCACGTTCAGCAGCGGTCTGCCCGCCTCCCAGCGCTCGTACAACTCCACGAACTGACGGCCGAGTTCGTCCCGCCAGCCGATCGTGTCCCCGCTCATGTGCGGGGACACGATCAGCCCCGGCAACCCCCACAACGGGCTGTCCGCGCCGAGCGGTTCGTGCTCGAAGACGTCCAGCGCGGCCCCCGCGATCCACCGCTTCGACAGCGCCTCGGCCAGCGCCTCCTCCACGACCAGCTGTCCGCGCCCGACGTTGATGAACCGGGCGGAGGGCTGCATGACGCCGAAGCGGCGGGCGTCGAACATGCCGTGCGTCTGCGCGGTGAGCGGCGCGGCCGAGATCACCCAGTCGGCGCGGGCGATCAGCCGGTCGAGGTCCTCGGGGCCGTGGATGCCGGTGCGCGGGGTCCGGCCGACCAGCGCGGTGGTGACGTCGAGGGCCTTGAGCGTGCGGACGATCGTCCGGCCGATGGGTCCGGATCCCACCACGCACGCGCGCGAGCCGGCCACACGCTGCCCCTCGCGGTGCCGCCACTCACGGGAGCGCTGCAGCTCCAAGGTCCGCGGCAGGTCCTTCGCCATCGCCAGCACCAGCGCGGCCACGTACTCGGCGATCGGCTGGTCGAAGACCCCGCGCGCGTTGGTGACCACCGTGTCGGACGCGGTGAGCTCGGGACACATCAGGTGGTCCACGCCCGCGCTCGCCGTGTGCACCCAGCGCGGCCGCGGACCCTCGCCGGGCCAGGCGCGGCGTACGGCGTGCGAGGTGAAGTCCCAGACCAGCAGCACGTCGGCGTACGGCAGCCGCTCGGCGAGGGCCGACTCGTCCGTGTGCTCCACCCGGGCGCGGCCGGTGAGGCGTCCGAGGCGGGGGAGGGGGTCGGCGTCCAGGACCAGGACGGTGGGCGGGAGGTCGGGTGCGGGTGCCGTCATGCGGGCCGTTTCTCCGGGGTGTGTGGGGGCGTGGGGGGGCGTGTTCCGGGAGGGTGCGGGCGCTGTCGCCCGGCGTTCCACTGGACGTGCCAGCCGTCTGACATGCGAGGTTTGACCACGCTCGCACCCGAACCTACCTTCGTCAACACGGGCGCGCGTACGGTCCGTTGCTCACCTGTTTCTCGTAGTGAGGACGGTGCCTGGCATGAGTTCCATGGACATCTCCTTCCTCGGCGGACCTCGGCCCCAACGCGGGGTCGGAGTCGTCGCTCCCTTCGACTTCGCGCTGGACCGGGAGCTCTGGCGCTGGGTGCCGGACGAGGTCTCGCTGCACCTCACCCGGACTCCGTACGTGCCCGTCGAGGTCAGCCTCGACCTGGCCCGCCTCGTCAGCGAGCACGAGACGCTGAGCGACGGCGTCCGCACCCTGACCGCGATCGCGCCCGAGGTGGTCGCCTACGCCTGCACCTCCGGCAGCTTCGTCGGCGGCATCGCGGGCGAGCGGGCGATGTGCGCGGCGATGACCCGCGCCGGGGCGATACCGGCGGTCACCACGTCCGGGGCCCTGCTGGAGGCGCTGACCGAGCTGGGCGCACGACGGGTGGCGCTGGTGACGCCGTACACCGTGTCGGTGACCCGGTCGCTGGAGGCGTACGTGGCGCAGGCGGGGGCCGTCGTCACCGGGTGCGCGTTCATGGGGCTGACCCGGCACATCTGGAAGGTGCCGTACCGCGATGTGGCGGACATGGCGCGCAAGGCCGCACGCCGCTGTGCCGACGCCCTGTTCATCAGCTGCACCAATCTGCCGACCTACGACGTGATCCCCCAGCTGGAGGCCGAGCTGCGCATCCCGGTGCTCTCGGCCAACCAGGTCACGATGTGGGCGGCGCTGCGTCGGCTGGGTACCCGAGCGGTGGGGCCGTATCAGGCGCTGATCGATCCGGCGGCGCGTGGCGGTCCCGTACTTCCGGACGTGCCGGATGTTCCAGAGCAGGAACAGCAGTAGGAAGGCTGACATGACCGCACTCGGATTCCTCTACCCGGGCCACTCCGCCGAGGACGACTATCCACGCATCGAGCAGTTGCTCGCCAGCGACATCCGCCTCGACCTGGTGCACACCGACATCGGCGAGGACGCGCACCGGGAGGACGCGCTGCGGCAGATGGGTTCCGCACAGCGGCTCGCGGCGGGCGTGGAGGAACTGCGGCTGACCGGCGCCGAGGCGGTGGTGTGGGCGTGCACCTCCGGCAGCTTCGTCTACGGCTGGGAGGGCGCCCACGAGCAGGTGCGCGCCCTCGCCGTCGCGGCGGGCATGCCGGCCTCCTCGACGTCCTTCGCCTTCGTGCACGCGATCCGGGAACTCGGGGTGCGCCGGGTGGCGATCGGCGCGACCTACCCGGACGACGTGGCCCGGCTCTTCGCGGAGTTCCTGCGCGCCGCCGACGTGGAGGTGGTGGCGGTGCGCGGCTCCGGGATCATCACCGCGGCCGAGGTCGGGACCTGGGGCGACAAGGAGCTGTTCGCCCTGGCGAAGGAGGCGGACCACCCCGACGCGGAGGCGGTCCTCCTCCCGGACACCGCCCTGCACACCGCCTCCCACCTGCCGGACCTGGAGCAGCACGTGGGCAAGCCGGTCCTCACCGCCAACCAGGTCACGGTCTGGGAGGCCCTGCGCCTGACGGACCGCCGTGTGAACGCACCGGAACTGGGCGCGCTCTTCACGAGGGAGCCGATCGTGCAGGTGTAGCCGGTCCGCCTCGTCGGGCCCGTCCGGGGCGCGCCCCGGCGCGGGAGGTTCGAGGACGAGGCCCGTCGGGCCGGCACGGGGCCCGCGGGACGGCATCCCTCGGGCGGGGCCGGCCGGGGCGGGGGCACCCGGGAAGGGACGGGCGGCGGCGACGCGAGCGGAAATAAACCGGAGCCTGCCTCCTGTTATCGCCGAGGACAGCACACCGCACGGCGAACACAGGAGGCACACGTGGCGGCGGACGACACCCAGCCGGACGAGATCCGGGGCACGACCCGCGGCACCGCCCCCGTCCCCCTCTCCGTACTGGACCTGGTCACGGTCAGCGCAGGCCGCACCGCCACCGACGCCCTGCGCACCAGCGTCGGCCTGGCCCGCCTCGCGGAGTCCCGCGGCTTCCACCGCTACTGGGTCGCCGAGCACCACTCCATGCCCGGAGTGGCCTCCTCCTCGCCCGCCGTGATCCTCGCCCATCTCGCCGCCCACACCGACCGCATCCGGCTGGGCTCGGGTGGTGTCATGCTCCCCAACCACGCCCCGCTCGTCATCGCGGAGCAGTTCGGCACCCTGGAGGCCATGGCCCCCGGCCGCATCGACCTCGGCCTCGGCCGCGCCCCCGGCACGGACGGCGCCACCGCAGCCGCCCTGCGCCGCACCCACCTGCTCGACGAGGCCGCCGACGACTTCCCCGAGCAGCTCGCCGAACTCACCCGCTTCCTCGACGACGACTTCCCCGACGGCCACCCCTACCGCCGCATCCACGCGGTTCCCGGCCCCGTCCAGGCGACCTCGCCCGGCGGTGTCCAGTCCCCGCACCGGCCGCCGATCTGGCTGCTCGGCTCCTCCGGCTTCAGCGCCCGCCTCGCCGCCGTCCTCGGACTGCCCTTCGCCTTCGCGCACCACTTCTCGGCGCGCCACACCATCCCCGCCCTGGACCTGTACCGGGAGTCCTTCCAGCCGTCCGCCGTCCTGGACCGGCCGTACGCCCTCATCGGCGTCTCCGCCCTCGCCACCGACGAGGAGAAGGAGGCCCGTCGTCAGGTCAGGGCCGCCGCCCTCGGCATGATCCGGCTGCGCACCGGACGCCCCGGCCTCATCCCCACGCCGGAGGAGGCCGAGGCCCATGAATTCACCGCGATGGAGAGCGAGTTCGCCGACTCCTGGAACGCCAACGTCATCCACGGCACCGCCGACGAGGTCCGTGCCGGTCTCGACGACCTCCACAAGCGCACCGGCGCCGACGAGTTGATGATCACGAGCAACGCGCCCGGCATGGACGTGCGCCTGCGCTCCTACGAACTCGTCGCGGACGCCTACGACTTGCCCACCGCCTGACGGGGCCGTCACACGTCGACCGTCACCCCGTCGGGCCCGCTGCTCATCAACTCGCTGATGCGATCCGGCGGCACCGGCCGCGAGTACAGCCATCCCTGGCCGGTGTCGCAGCCGATCCGGCGCAGGCGGGAGGCCTGGGCCAGGGTCTCCACGCACTCGGCTGTGACCGTCAGGCCCAGTCGGTGGGCCAGCTGGATCATCGCCTCGACGACCACCTCGTCGGCCGGGTTCGGCGGGACGGCCGAGGTGTTCTCGCTCTCGTACTGGAAGCCCCGTACGAAGGAACCGTCCAGCTTCAGGACCGAGACGGGCAGCCGGCTGAGGTAGGCGAGGTTCGAGTAGCCGGTGCCGAAGTCGTCGATCGCGATCCGCACGCCCATGTCGCTGAGCGCCTGGAGCACCTGGAGCGGTCTGCCCGCCGAGCCCATCACCGCTGATTCGGTGAGCTCCAACTGGAGCAGGCGCGGGGCGAGTCCCGTCTCGTCGAGGATCCGCGCCACGTCCGCCACCAGGTCGGAGTCCCAGACCTGGCGTACGGCCACGTTGACGCTGACGAAGATCGGCGGCTCGTCGGGGTGCGTCACCTGCCAGGCGCGTGCCTGACGGCAGGCGGTCGCCAGGATCCAGCGGCCGAGCGGCACGATCGAGCCGTCCTCCTCGGCCAGTCCGATGAACCGATTCGGCGCCAGTACGCCGAACTGAGGATGTTTCCAGCGGACCAGTGCCTCGACTCCGCGCAGCAGGCCGTCCTCCATGCTCACCAACGGCTGGTACTCCAGGGCGAACTCACCGCGCTCGATGGCCGGGCGAAGTGTGGAGGCGAGGGCCTGGCGGGTCATGCGGTGGGCGTTGCGCTCGGGGTCGAAGAGCGTCCAGCGGTCCTTGCCGTCGGCCTTGGCCCAGTACAGCGTGGTGTCCGCGGCCTGCATCAGGGCGGTCGGGGTGGTGCCGCTCGCCTGGCGTTCCACGACGCCGATCGAGGCCGACACCGACAGGCGCCGGTTGGAGATCTCGAAAGGGGCCCGTAGGGAGCCGAGCACCGACTCGGCGAGGTCGGCGAGTTGCTCGGTGCCCGTCGAGTCCTCGACGAGCAGGGCGAACTCGTCGCCGCCGAGCCGTGCCACCAGGGGTGGGCTCGATCTGGCGTAGCCCGCCTCCTCGGCGCACCGGGTGAGCCGTTCGGCCACGGCGGCCAGCAGGGTGTCGCCGATGCGGTGGCCGAGGGTGTCGTTGATGGCCTTGAAACCGTCGAGGTCCAGGTAGCACAGGCCGATGCGGCCGGTGGCCCCGCTGTCCTCGTACGACTCCGGCTCCAGTGCCGCCGACAGGCGCTCGAAGAACAGGGTGCGGTTGGGCAGCCGGGTCACCGGGTCGTGCATCTGCAAGTGCCTCAGTCGCGCCTGGAGTTCGCGGTGGGCGCTGATGTCGGCGACGGAGAGCAGGACGCCGCCCCGCTCCTCGCCGGGCAGCGGCGCGACCGTGACCTGGGCCCACAGGGAGTGTCCGTCCGGGTGCTTCAGGCGGCGCGTGCAGCGCAGCCGGGCCTGGCGGCCGCGCAGCACCTCCAGGTACGCGTGCCAGGTGCGCGCGTCGGAGGTGAGGTCCACCAGGTCGGCGGCGACGGAACCGGCCAACTCCCCGGGCGGTGTGCCGAGCAGCTCGGCGAGGGCGGAGTTGGCACCGGTCACCACGCCCTCGCCGTCGACCACCGCCATCGCCAGGGGCGCGGCGCGGAAGGCGGAGGAGTAGGGCGGCGCCCCGGTACCGGCAGATGTCTTTACGTTACTCTCTGTGACGGCTGGCCCGATGAGGTCTGCCGCGGGCGTCGGCCCTTCGGACGTTCCGCTCACCGCTCGCTCCCGCAGTGCACTCGTTCTTCGGATGGGTCTCATCGGAATGGCCGGCCGGGGGGCGGTCGGCCGCCAGGCCGTGTCCGTGCAGGAAAGTGTCAGGAAAGTGTGCCGATCATAGAGGCTGGCTTCTGGCCCTTCCACCCGCAGTCCGGTGTTCCCATAGGACCTGAGCTTCTGACAGATCGTTTCTGCCCGCACCTGGACGGCTTCTTCGGTCTCTCGACCGGTTGTGACGTTCCGTGAGCGAATCGGGGTGTCGGTACGGGCGATTCCTCGGCCCTCTCACCCGTCCGGTGCAGGCAAACAGGGCGTAGTACGACAATCTGACTCAGGCTGGGTGCGGTGTCCCGCGAACCGCTCCCGGAGGTCCCCGTGCAGCGTCAGTTCCCCCTGCTCCCCGGCATGGGTCGGCTGCGGGAATGGCCTCGACTGCGCAGTGTCGCCGCGGTGTTCACCACGATGTCGGCGCTCGCCGCCACCTCCCTGGTGGCCGGCCCCTCGGCCGCCGAGTCGCTCGGCGCGACACCCTGCGCCCTGGAACGCACGGACGCCCATCACTCCGAGGGCCTGGACACCTGGAACGCCGCCTACCCGCGTCCGACCCGCAAGCTCGACGCGGTCATGGTGTTCCTGTCCTTCCCGGACGCGCCGCCCCGCACGACACCCGCCGAGCTGGCGGCCGACCACTTCCCGCTCACCACCCGCTTCTTCGAGCGCGCCTCCTACGGCAGATTCACCCTGCGCCCGCATCCGCTGCGGCACTGGCTCCAGATGCCGCGCCCGTCGACGGCGTACGCCATACAGCGTGACTGGAACATGGCCCACCGCACCGCCTATCTGCGCGACGCCCTCGCCCTGGCGGACCGGGAGGTCGACTTCTCCCGCTACGACGTCGTCTACTTCGTGGCCGACCCCGACGCGCCCGGCGTCGACTCCGACGCCACCAAGGTCGTCAACCTGGACGAGCCCCTGCGGGCCGACGGTACGGACATCCGGCGTGTCGTCACGGTGTTCGAGAACCATCCGCCGGACCGGCTGGTCCTGGCGCACGAGACCGGCCATGTCTTCGACCTGCCGGACCTGTACCACCGCCCGGTGGACGGCAAGGGTGACTGGGACACCTACGTCGGTGACTGGGACCTGATGGGCAGTCAGTTCGGCATGGCGCCGGATCTGTTCGGATGGCACAAGTGGAAGCTGGGGTGGCTGGATCCCCGGCAGGTGGTGTGCGTGCGGGGGTCGAGGTCCGGTTCCACGCGGCTGACCTTGGAGCCGCTGTCGGCCGGGCCCGGTGAGCCGGCGCGGGCGGGGGCGGCGGGCGCACCGGATGAGACGGTCGGCGCGCTGGGCGCGGCGGGTGAGGGCGGCGGCTTCGGCGCGTCCGGCAGGCTCGACGGTGCCGGTGCGGTTGGCGGGAGCGGGGCTGGTGCTGGGCCTGGGCCTGGGCCTGGGGCGGTTGGCGGGACCGAGGCCGGTGCTGGGCCTGGGGTGGTTGGCGGGACCGAGGCCGGTGCTGGGCCTGGGGTGGTAGGCGGGACCGAGGCCGGTGCTGGGCCTGGGGTGGTAGGCGGGACCGAGGCCGGTGCTGGGCCTGGGGTGGTTGGTGGGGCCGGGGCTGGTGCTGGCCCTGAGGCGGTCGGTGGCACCGGGGCGGGTGCTGGGCCTGAGGCGGTCGGTGGGCCTGGTGCGGCCGGTGGGTCGGCGGCGGTCGGTGGTGTGCCTGGTTTCGGGCTGGGTCACGGCATCAAGCTCGCCGTCGTGCGCACCGGGCCGGAGAGCGCTCTCGCCTTCGAGGTGCGCGGGCCGGTGGGCAACGACGTGGCGGCCTGCCGGCAGGGGGTGCTGGTGTACCGGGTGCGCAGCCGGACCGAGTCCGGCGGCGGTCCGGTCGAGGTGGTCGACGCCCATCCGCGCACCGAGGCCTGCTGGGAGCAGTCGGTGTACCCGCCGCTCGCGGACGCGCCGGTCGGGCCGGGGGAGAGCTTCACGGTGCCGGGGGAGGGGGTGCGGGTGGAGGTCGAGGGGCGTACGGCTTCGGGGGCGTGGACCGTGAGGATCGCGACAGGGGGGTAGCGCCCGCGCCGAACGGGGGGTCGTGCAGCGGGCGGCCGATGCGCCGGGGAGTGGCGGTGCGCCCCGTGGCCGGAGCGGCGTGCCGGTGGTAAGGGCGCGACCGGAGGCGGGGTACGACCGGGTAGGGGCGACCGGGTGGGGGCGGTACGGGGCTCCGCACGGGGGTATATGAAAAGCCCCCCGCTCACGCGAGGGGCTTTCATGTCGTGCGCCGCCAGGGACTCGAACCCCGGACCCGCTGATTAAGAGTCAGCTGCTCTAACCAACTGAGCTAGCGGCGCCTGCTGACGTCGTAGACCTTAGCACCCTGATCCGCGTGGGGAAAAATCGATATCCGAACGGCCTCGCGAGCCGCCCGCACCGCCGCCCAGAGCAGCACCTCCGGGCCCGGTAACCAGGGATGACGGGTGTCGGGGGCGACCAGCCAGCGCGAGCTCGGGGAGGCGCTGGCGCCGGCCCGGGCCGGCACGGTCACCGCGTCTCCGGTGCCATGGCAGAGGAGCGGGGGGACGTCGCCGGCGCGGCCGAACTCCTCCCACCGCAGCAGCGACGGCAGCCGCTGGGCCGTGCCGGGCGCGGCGAACAGCAGCATCCGGCCGCGGAAGACCGCCACCGGTCCCGTCCCGGGGCCCTCCTCCCACAGCTGGTCGACCATGCGGCGCCCGAAAAGCACCGGCGCGCTCACTACGTCGAAGACGGAACCGCAGGCCAGGGCCATGGAGGCGGCCGGCCGCTCGTCACGGAGCGCCCGGCTGCTGCGCGGATACGGTTCTGCAGAGGCGAGCCATGCGGCGCCGTCCGCGGTGAGGGAGGCGGGCGAGAACGGGGCGATACGCGTGCTGCTCATGGCAGATACATCTACCGAGGGTGAGTGAGTGGTTCCCCAGAGTTCCCGGAAATCGGGACAGGGCGGGGTGGCAGGGCGTATCTTGCCCGCCTGGCATATGCCATCGCGGTGTGGCGCCCGGTTCTCGTGGCGGGGTGCTAGGCCCGGAGTCTGCGGGATCGGGGGCGGGGGATCGGTGGTCACACGGGGTCGACGTGCCCCGGGCCCTCCACACCGCGCATCAGATCCCGGCCGAACTCCACCATCTTCTTGGCGTAGTCCTCGGTCCACTCCGCCTGCGCGGCGATGTCGGCGGGCGTGAGCCGGTCGAACCGCCGGGGGTCCGCCAGCTGGGCCGCCGCGATGGCCTGGAACTCCACCGCGCGGTCCGTCGCCGCCCGGAACGCCTGTGTCAGCTCGGTCGCCCGCGCCAGCAGCGCCCGCGGGTCGTCGATGGACTCCAGGTCGAAGAAGTGCTCCGGGTCGGCGGCCACCTGCGCGGGCTCGAAGAGCAGGGGCGCGGGGCGTAGCCGCGGTTCGTTCCGTCGCGGCGTGGGCTCCGCCATGTTTTCTCCTCCTCGTGCGTCACCGGTCTCGTAGGCCATCGCTACCCAGCCCGTGGACCGGTCCACCGTCCATTGTCCCGCGCTCGCGCAAGTGAGTCCGGGTCATCGCACCACTCACGCCCGCCACGTGACCCGATGCTCCGCCAGCCGCGCCAGCACGGCATGGTTCGCCTCCCAGCCGTCCGGGAACTTCACCACCGTTCCCAGCTGCACCGGCTCGGTCGACGGGTAGTCGTCGAGCAGCTCGCTCACGCCTGCCCGGCACACCACGATGCACGCGTGCCGGTGCCGGGAGGCGAGGACGCACAGACGGCCCGTCTCCAGATGGAACGCGGTGGCGTCGGGGCGGCCGGAGAGCGGGTGGAGGACCACCGTCACGTCGTACTCACGGCCCTGCAGACGGTTCGCGGTGTCGACGGTGACATCCGTCACGCCCAGTTCGGTCAGCGCCGACCGGACGGCCGCCGCCTGGTCCCGGTGGGCCGTGCCGACCGCGATCCGTTCGGTGGTGAGGGGAGCGGGGTCGGGTGAGCGCTCCGACGTGGCCGCCCCACCCCGGTCCAGCAGACGCCGTACGACCGTCGCCACCGCTCGTACCGCCTCGGGATCCGTGCGCGGGGTGTGCCGGGCGGGCAGTTCCAGCAGGCCCCAGCCCGCCTCCGCCGCCTCGTCGATGACCCGGTCGGGGCCCGAGCCGTCCGACGGCACCGCGAAGGACAGCCGGCGGTCGCCGTGGTCCGTGCCGCTGCGGAACGGGGTGTACGGATAGAAGGCGTCCGAGACCAGGGGCGCGGCGGAGGCGGGCAGGCGCCAGGAGACCGGCAGACGGTGCTGGGGCAGCTCCGGGTTGTGGGCGAGGAGCGTGGTGACCGCGGAGGCCGACGGGTCGTACGACAGCCCGGCCCACTGCTCGCTGCCCACGATGGCGAACGGGTCCAGCTGACCGGGGTCACCGACGAACAGGGCCCGTTCGAACAGGCCGGCCACGGCCAGCAGTGCGTCCGAGCGCATCTGGTACGCCTCGTCCACGATCGCGTGCGGCCAGGGCTCGTCGGCCTTCACGTGCCCCCACTTGGCCGCGGTGGAGATGACGACCGCCAGCCCGGTGAGATCACCGGCCTTCGCCGACTTGCGGACATGGGGCAGGGCGTCCAGCGCCTTGTCGTACGGGTCGGCCTCACTGCTGTGCAGCCGGCCCACCGGCAGCTCGGGGTTCTTCTCGGCGAGCCTGAGCACCAGGTCGTCGACCTGCGCATTGGTCTGCGCGACGACCATCAGAGGGCGGCCCGCGTCGGCCAGCTCCAGGGCCGCGCGGACGACGAGCGTGGACTTGCCCGCGCCGGGCGGGGAGTCGACGACGACGCCGCGCGCGCTGCCGTGCAGGGTGTCGGCGAGGATCGCGTCGGTGGCCCGGGCCGCCGCTGCACCGGGGTCGAACACGGCGGTCACAGGACGTCCTCCTGGGTCATCGGGTCGGCGGCTTCGGTCACCTGCTCGCCGGGCGGCCCGCCGTGCGTCCACGGCGTCTCCTCCGGTTCGGGCAGTTTCGCGCCACCGCGCTGCTCGTGCTCGAACAAGGTGAAGCAGACCAGGTCGCCCTTCTCCGGCACGGACCCCTCCTCCGGTTCCCGGCCGCGGCCCATCTTGTCGAGCACCCGCAGCACGACCAGCGCGCCGTCGTCCCCGACGGCCCCCTCGTAGCCGACGAACTCCGCCGACTGGGGCTTGCCGCCCAGCGACCGGAACACCTTGGCCCGCTCGCCCAGATACGGCCGGTCCTCCGTGCGGACGGTGACCAGGGGGCGCGGGCTGGGCCGCTTGCCCTCGCTGTAGGCCATGACCACCTCGGTGACCTCGCCCGCGAACGCCTCCCCGGCGAGCCGCCGCCCCGCCATCACCAGCGGGTCGTCGAGCGCTTCCTGCGCCTCCAGGCGGGCCTGTTCACGCTCCCGCGCGGCGAGCTTGTTGGCCGCGGTGACCGCGTCGTCGCGACGCGGTTGCGGGGGCTCACCGGCGAGGACACGGTCGCGGTGGCCGGTGAACGACCAGCGGTCGCGGGTCCAGCGCTCCTCGACCCGCCCGGCTTCCGGCAGCTCCCGCAGCAGGTCCAGGGCCCGCCACACCGCGTCCCAGGTGGGGCGGGTCCGGCTCTCGACGAGCCCGCGGATCTCCCGTTCGGCGGCGGTCAGGTCACCGAACCGGTCGTCCGCCTCCAGACCGTCCTCGGCGGCGGCGAGGGCGGTGCGGGCGCGGTCGTAACGCTCGATGGCGGGGGCGAGCAACCTGTTGTCGAACGCCGGGTCGGTGGCCGGACCGGCCGGCGGGCACAGCAACTGGCCCTGTGGGTCCCTCGCCAACTCCGCCCGCAGCGCCGCCTCGGCGCCCGTCTCACCCTCCGGAGGGTCGATCCAGGCGAGCAGCGCGCCCAGGTGCTGGTCCTCCAGGGTGGACTGGCCGGTCACCCAGTGCCGGGCCAGGACGTCCGTCATGGCCAGCAGCAGCGAGGAGCCGGGCACCCGCGCCCGCTCGCCGAAGTGGGTCAGCCAGCGGCCGAGCAGCGGCACGCGCGGGGGAGCGGGATAGGGGGCCTCAGGGTCCTGCTCCGCCGTACGCCTGAAGCGCATGGAGCGGCCGAGCAGCCGTACGAAGTCGACGCCTCCGCGGCTCGGAACGATCAACTGCGGCGCGTCGGCGCACAGTTCGACCTCGACCTTGACCCGCTTACCGGTCTCCGGGTCGGTCTCGTTGCGTTCGGCGGCCTCGACGTCCGTCGCGTACGCGTCGATGTACGGCAGGACGACGTCCGCCAGCTCGGCCAGGAAGGCGAACCGGAGGTCGCGGTCCCGTGGTTGGGGCACCACCAGCAGGTGCGGGGCGTCCCGGTCGGTGCCGACCAGCGCGCCGAGCGGGGCGCCCGCCTCACCGGCGGTGGTGAGGGGCACGAACACCAGGGGACGGTCGGACAGGTGCCGGTGGCGGACGGTGGCGGCGCGCTGGGCGCGGCCCGTGCTGACGGCTTCGAGGCGGGCGAGGGTGGAGATCAGCGACACGGGACCACCGCCTCCTGCCCGAGGGCCTCGGCGCGCAGTCGGGCCGCTCTGCGCAGGGCGGCCACCGCCGGGTCGTCCGGGTCGCCCGTCTCGCCGCGGGCCGCGGACAGGACGTCCTCGACCGTCGTCAGGCCGCCCAGCTCCGCCCGCACCGAGCGGCCCAGCGATGTCACAGCGCCGGACGCGCGCGACCGGGCGCGGCAGTGGAAGGCCAGCTCACAGGCGGACAGGCACTCGGGCGCGTACGTCGCCGGGACCGACTCGACGGCGGCGGTCAGGTCGGCCGCGGGCAGCTCCGGGGAGAAGCAGGTGCCGGCGGGCAGGGCATCGGCGATGTCCTCGATGCGGGTGAGACGGGCCAGCTGGCGGGCGGTCACCGCGCGCTGCTTGCGGACGTCCACGGCCGAGGCGGTGGGCAGGTTGGAGAAATCCTTGGGGCAGACGAGCAGGACACGGTGGCGCACCCGGGACGCGGGGGCGCCCTGCGAGGCGGGCCCCTGCGGCATCGCGCCGAGCCGCGCGGCGACCTGCTCCAGCGCCAGCACGTACACCGCTGCCTGCCGGGCCGCCGCGCCCACCTTGGCGGGGTCCGCCGAGCCGTCCAGCATCGGGAACGACTTGATCTCCACGACCGTCCAGCTGCCGTCCGGGTGCACGACGACCGCGTCCGGCTCCAGGAAGGCGGGCGAGCCGGCGACGTCCAGGGCGAGCATCGGGTGGTCGAGCAGCGTCCACTCGCCGCGCGCCTCGGTGGCCTCGCGCAGCGCCAGCGCGGTACGGGCCGTGCGGCCCTCGGGGCCGGTCGCGGTGAGGTCGGGCACCCGCGTGCCGGCGGGCGGCTCGCTGGTGCGGTCCAGTCTCTCGTGGACCAGCCGCAGCAGCTCCGCGCCGCCGTCCGCCTTGACCTTGGCCTCGAAGGCGTTCCCGCGCGTGAGGGCGAACTGGGACTGCCCGAACACCGACGGCGCGCCCAGCGCGCTCGCCAGTGCCGCCTTGTTCACCCCCGCGCCGTCCAGGATCGCGCGGCGTCTGCACCCGGGGTTGGCGGCGAGGGCGGCCAGGGCGCGGGCGTCCAGCGCCTTGGCCGGTACGTCGGGACCGCGCAGCTCAGCGAGCCGGTGCCGGAGCGCCGTCCCCCGCGTCCTGGGGGACGGCACTCGGCTCGGCTCCGGCTCCGAACCGGGAATCGCGCTGCCGTGGAATTCGCTCACCCGCGGAAGTCTGGCATCCGTCACTGACAATCGAGGAAGGAGCGTCGGCAGAGCCCACTGTGACGGGGTCGGCGGCGACCCGGGCCGCGGCCCCGGCCGAGCCGGTACGGGCCGTGCCGCCGGAGGCCGTCGCGACCGACGCGGACGCCGTGGCGAACCGGGCCCGGACCCGGTCAGCGGTCCGCATGACGAGCGGCGCGAGCAGCAGCCCGACGCCCATCACGGCGGCGCCCGCCACCGCGTCGAGGAAGTAGTGGTTGGCGGTTCCCATCACCACGATCGTGGTGATCAGGGGGTAGGCGATCGCCGCGGCCTTGGCCAGGCGCGTCCCGCCGTACCGCCACAGCATCACCCCGCACCACAGCGCCCAGCCGACGTGCAGGCTCGGCATGGCCGCGTACTGGTTCGTCATACCGCCGAGCCCCCGGGGCGCGCTGGCCTCGCCGCCCCACCAGCCGTACGAGCTGTAGTGGGCCATCGTGTCCACGAAGCCGTGGCTCGCGTCCAGCAGCCGCGGCGGGCAGGTGGGCAGCAGGGTGAAGCCGATCAGGCCGATGAAGGTCGACGTCATCAGCCAGGTGCGGGCCGCCCGGTAGTGCACGGTGCGCGATCGGAAGATCCAGACCAGGAGCACCGGCGTGACCAGGTAGTGCAGCGAGGCGTACCAGAAGTCGGCCGGGACGCCGATCCAGGGCTCACGGGTGAAGAGCCGGTTGAGGGGGTGCTCGGCGTTGAGGTACAGGGCCTTCTCGAAGTCGAGGATCGCCAGGCCGTGGTCGACGGCGGTGGACACGTCGCCCCGGGCGAGGAGGCGGCCCGCCGAGTAGCAGGCGTAGACCAGGAGTATCAGCGGCAGCTCGGTCCACCAGCGCAGGCGGGTCCGTGGCGTCGCCTCCACGCCAGCTGTCTCGGCGTGTGGCATCCGATCGCCTCCCCCTTCTCGTCACGGCGCCCGGTTGACCGGCCGTTCCACTTTACGGTGTATGCGTGCGCCCCTTTCGGGCGCCCCGGCCCTCAAGACGCAGAGATCGCCCCGCGGGTTGCCCCCGCACAGCGTGCGCGATGATGGAGGGGTTCCGCCTCTCATTTCCCGGAAGGCCCTTTCATGGCACCGCGCATCCTGCTGGCCCGGCACGGACAGACGGAGTGGTCGCTGTCCGGCAAGCACACCGGCAGGACCGACGTACCGCTCCTGGAGGAGGGCCGCCGAGGCGCGAAGCTCCTCGGTGAACGCCTGCACCGGCCGCCGTACGACGGGCTGGCAGGGGTCGAGGTGCGCACCAGCCCGCTCTCACGCGCGCGTGAGACGTGCGAACTCGCCGGCTTCGGTGAACGCGCGCGTGCCTGGGACACGCTCATGGAGTGGGACTACGGCGCGTACGAGGGCATGACCCCGGCGGACATCCAGGCCGTCCGGCCCGGCTGGCTCATCTGGCGCGACGGCGTACCCGAGGGCGAGACCCTGGCCGAGGTGACCGCCCGTGCCGACGAGGTGGTGGCCTGGGCGCGTGAGCGGGACCGCGATGTCCTGGTCTTCGCGCACGGGCACATACTCCGGTCCATAGGGGCGCGCTGGCTGGGGCTGCCGCTCGACTTCGCGGCCCGGATACGCCTCAATCCCACGTCGCTGTCGGTGCTGGGCTGGGCGTACGGACAGCCGGCCGTCGAGAGCTGGAACGACCTGGGGCACCTGGCGTAGCGAAGCGCACCGGCGAACCGCCCGGCCGCAGCGCTCACACGGTCCGCGGCGTCGAGGCATGCCGTTCCAGGAACGCCGACACCCCGCTCGCCCGCCGGTGCGGCAGCAGTACCCGCGCCGTTCCCGCCAGCATCGTCTGCACCCGGGACGACTGGACCTGGTCCAGCAGGTCCAGCACCCGCATCCCCGCCGCGGCGGCCTCGTCGGGCCGCCCCCCACGGGCCAGATCGTCCGCCAGCTCCGCCGTGTACAGCGCGATGTTGCGCGTGAAGTGCGGATCCTGGAGCTTGGCCGCCCGCCCCGCGTGCCGCGCCGCCCGCTGCCAGTTGCCCAGCGTCGACCAGCACTGCGCCTCCAGGACCTCCAGCTCGGCCTCGCCGTAGAAGGTCATCCACTCCGGGTCGGCGTCCGAACGGCCCCGCTCGAAGAGCGCCTGGGCGCGGACGAGGGCCTGCTCGCAGCCGGTGCGATCGGCGAGCCCCGCCCAGCCGCCCGCCTCGCGCAGCGCCAGCAGCGACATCAGGCGGGCGGAGCCCAGGGCACGCGCGACACGCTGTGCGGCCTGCGCCGCCCGCACCGCCTCACGCGGCCGGCCCGCGTCCCGCGCGAGGAACGAGGTGTTGCAGAAGGCGTGCGCCTCGACAGCCGCGTCCCCGGCCATCCGGGCCGTCGCCAGTGCCTCCGCGTAGTGCGAGCGCGCGTCGTCGAACCGTCCCGAGTCGTGCGCCAGCCAGCCCACCGAGATGGCCAGCTCCCCCGCGCCCGCGTGGATCCGCTCGCTGGTCGCCTGCCGGGTCGCCCCGGCGTCGAGCAGTTCGTAGGCGGCCCGCAGCGGGGCGGCAGCACGCCGGTACAGGCCGTCGGCACCGTGCCGGTCGTCGAGCAGCCGGATTCGGCGTACGGCTTCCTCAAGCGCGTCCGCCTCACGACCCCCGACCCGTCTGACGGGACGCTCCGCGGCCGCGGCGTCGAAGGCGAGCCCCAGTGGGCTCAGCGAGGCGGCGGCCATCGTGGCGCCTCCGCCGGTCATGAATGCGCGACGCAGCACGTCGCTCTCCTCGTGGTTCTCGTGGTTCTGGTGGTTCCGGTCGTTCTGCTGTGCGCCGTACGGGTCGTGAAAGCCGTACGGGTCCTGAGGGTTCAGCGGGTCATACGGCACGTGGCCCGCACACGTCTCGGACGAGGCGGGCACCTGGAGCGTGGTGTGCACCAAGGGCGCGTCCTCGTCGGCGTGCGCCCGGCGTCCGCGGACGGACGAGCGGGGCGCGAAGCCGAGGTCGGTGAGCGTGCGGCCGGGGAACATGTGCAGGAACACCCGTTCATACGCGTAGTTGGGGCAGCGGATCTCGCCTGCCTCGACCCGCCCGACATAGCGCGCGTCACAGCTCACCCGCTCACCGATCTCGCGGGCGGCCCGCCGCACCGCGGCGGCGAACTCGGCCGGCGAGCGCTGTCCGCGCAACTGCCGGAACGCGAGATTCGGCCGCAGCGGCCTCGGGGGCTGGGACGAGGTCAGCTCTGACGACGCCATGGCCGGGTCCTCTCGTGCGAACCGTCGAACCATGCAGGAGGGGGGCCAAGTCGCCTCGGGCATCGGCGAGTCGGGCCGAATATCCGTGTGGTGCCCCTTGTCTCCGGCGGGCAAGAACGTACCTGCTGTGTCGGACTCGCCACGCTGGGTTTGGCTACAAACCGGATATCTCATACAAGATCTGCCATGAACTGCCATCCTTTGCGGCGCACTTCCGCCGTAGCCGTTGACGCGGCGCCGCGTTGAACTCCTCGGACTGCAAAAGGGGTTCCGTAAAAGGGGTTCCGTGGTGGAGGTCGGGATGGAGACCAGCCAGAGCGTCGTTCCTCGCACGCCGTCGACAACGGCGGGGCACGCGCCGGGCGCGCGGTGCAGCGAGCCGCCGGGAACGGGCTGCGACGTGGTCACCGTTCCGGCCCGGCAGGGCCTGGAGGCGGTCGACATCCTGCGGCGGGGCACCGCCGACGCGGTGGGACCTGTCCTGCACGACGACGGTGGCGACACCCTGGGCTTCGTGGTCCCCTCGGGCACGGCGGCCGCCTGGGACCTGCCGGGCAGCACCTGCACGCAGACCGACGGCCGGGGCCTGAGCCTGGACCTCGACCCCGAGCCGCCGGTCGAGGGCTCGGACTGGCTGCTGCCGCCCGGCGAGGCGGACCTGGCCACGGACCCCACGGCGCTGCGGGCGGCGCTGGGGGAGGCGGCACGCCTGATCGAGGCGGCCGACAACTGCCGCTGACCCGGCTGCCCGGGCGGCCCGACCACGGCCTTGCGAGAATGAGCCCATGGGAAAGTCCAGGAACGCCCGGCGCCGGTCGGCCGCAGCCGAAGCCGTCGTCGAGAGCGTCGACGGTGGGCTCGCCGAGCTGATACCCGACCGGGATCGAGCCCGGGCCTGGACGCTCCTGATCGACGGGGCGCCGCAGTCGCACGTCGACCTGGACGACCCGGGCCACCTCTCCTTCGAGTACCAGCGGCGCCTGGGGCACGTCATCGACCTCGTCGCCCCGCCCGGCAGGCCGGTACGGGCCGTGCACCTCGGCGGTGGCGCCTTCACCCTCGCCCGCTACGTCGCCGCCACCCGGCCCCGCTCCACCCAGCAGGTCGTCGAGCGGGACGCAGCCCTCGTCCAACTGGTCAGGCGGGAGCTGCCGTTGGATCCCGGAGCCCGGATCCGGGTGCGCTCGGCGGACGCCCGGGACGGGCTCGCCAAGGTGCCCGACGGGTGGGCCGACCTCGTCATCGCCGATGTCTTCAGCGGGGCCCGCACCCCTGCCCATCTGACCTCGACCGAGTTCCTCGACGACGTTCGCAGGGTGCTGGCGCCCGGCGGTGTGTACGCCGCCAACCTCGCCGACGGCCCGCCGCTCGGCCACCTGCGGGGGCAGATCGCCACCGCCGCCGCCCGCTTCGGGGAACTCGCGCTGGTCGCCGACCCGGCCGTACTGCGCGGCAAGCGCTTCGGCAACGCCGTACTCGTCGCCTCCGACCGGCCACTGCCGGTCGCCGAACTGACCCGCAGCGCCGCCTCCGACCCGCACCCCGCCCGCGTCGAGCACGGCAAGGCGCTCACCGACTTCACCGGTGGCGCCGCCCCCGTGACCGACCTCGCGGCGGTGGCCTCCCCGGCCCCGCCCCCGTCCGTCTTCCGGTGACCGCGCGCCGCTGACTCAGTAGGTACCGATGTCCACCCGCGGCGGCCCGTCGTGCCAGGTGCAGAACACCGACACCCGGTCCGTGCCCGCGGCGAACTCCACCCGGATCCACGTCTGCGTCTTCCACACCTGCATCGACCAGCCCGCGCCCGGGGTGGCCGAGACCAGCGACGCGGAGCTCTCGCCGATGTCGAAGACCACCCGGCCGCCTTCGGTGTCATAGCCCTTGACCTGGCCCGCGGGCGTGGGGGCGGGACCGGCGCTCTTCGGCGGGGTCCTCGACGGGCTCGGCTCGCGGGGCGTCCCGGTCGGCTTCGGGGCGGGACTCGACGGGCTCTTCGACGGGGTCGGCCGATTCGTCGACGAGGCCAGCGGCTCCGACTTCCGCGCGGTCGCGTCGGCCGCCGTGATGGGCAGGGCGCGCGGCCGGTCGTACACCGTGCCGGCCATCACCGTGTGGACACCCCACCACGACAGCGTGACCGCCGCGCCGGTGGCGAGCGACCAGGCGAGTACGTGTACGAGTCCTCTGCGCATCGCGGGCCATACTGCCCCACGCGTCACACGGACCGCACACGGACTGAGTTATCCACAGGCCCGGATGCCCGTCCGCCGCATGGCGTACGGTGCGGCGCATGGCAAGTGTGCTCGTGGTCGAGGACGACCCGTTCGTTCGCTCGGCGCTCATCCGGCACCTGACCGACGCGGCGCACGCCGTGCGCAGTGTCGGGACAGCGCTGGAGGCGCTGCGCGAGGTCGCCCATTTCCGTTTCGACGTGGTCGTCCTCGACCTCGGCCTGCCCGACCTGGACGGCTCCGAGGCCCTGAAGATGCTGCGCGGGATCACCGACGTCCCTGTGATCATCGCCACCGCGCGGGACGACGAGACGGAGATCGTGCGGCTGTTGAACGCCGGGGCGGACGACTACCTCACCAAGCCCTTCTCCGTCGAACACCTTTCGGCCCGCATGGCCGCCGTCCTGCGGCGTTCCCGTGCCTCCGCGGGTGACGTGCCGCCGGAGACCGTGCTGCGCGTCGGCGGCCTCAGCGTCGACCCGCTGCGCCGCCAGGCCGAGCTGGACGGTGCCCGACTCGACCTGACCCGGCGCGAGTTCGACCTGCTCGCCTTCCTGGCCGCCCGGCCCGGGGTGGTCGTACCCCGCAGGGAACTGCTCGCCGAGGTGTGGCAGCAGTCGTACGGCGACGACCAGACCATCGACGTCCACCTGTCGTGGCTCAGGCGAAAGCTCGGGGAGACCGCCGCACGACCGCGCTATCTGCACACCCTGCGCGGCGTCGGCGTGAAACTCGAACCACCCGGTGAGGAGCCGCCGCGATGAGGTGGGCACTGGTCAAGGTCTGTCTGGCGGTCACCACCATGGTCGTGGTCGCCTTCGCGGTGCCGCTAGGACTCGTCATCCGGGAGATGGCCCGCGACCGCGCCTTCTCCAACGCCGAGCGGGAGGCCGCGGCCGTCGCCCCCGCCCTGTCCATCACCACCGACCGGGACCAGTTGGAGCGGGTCGTCGCCTCGGCCGGGTCGGACGCGGGCATGGCCGTGCACATACCCGCCTCCGGTGACGCGGCCGCCGTCGACCTCGGCCGGCGGCGCGCCGCCGCCGACGACATCGCCACCGTGCGGCGGCTGGGCCGCGCCTCGACCTCCGAGGTGCCCGGCGGATCCACCCTGCTCCAACCCGTCGCGCTGAGCTCCGGCGAGATCGCCGTCGTCGAGGTGTACGTCCCCGACTCCGACGTCACCAACGGGCTGGCCACCGCCTGGGCGGTGCTCGCCGGGGTGGGGGTCGCGCTGATCGTCGGCTCGGTGGCGGTCGCCGACCGGCTGGGCGTGCGGATGGTGCGGCCCGCGCAGCGTCTGGTCGAGGGCGCGCACGAACTGGGGGAGGGCAAGCTGGGCGCCCGGGTGCCCGAGGAGGGACCGACCGAACTGCGGCTGGCGGCCGTCGCGTTCAACTCGATGGCCGACCAAGTCGTCCAGCTCCTGGCGAACGAGCGCGAGTTGGCGGCCGACCTGTCGCACCGGCTGCGCACCCCGCTCACCGTGCTCCGGCTGAACGCGGCGTCACTGGGGGACGGCCCGGCCGCCGAGCAGACCAGGGCCGCCGTGGCCCAGCTGGAGCGCGAGGTCGACACCATCATCCGTACGGCCCGGGAGGCCAAGCCGCAGACGGTTGCGGCCGGTCCGGGCGCCGGGTGCGACGCGGCCGAGGTGGTGCGCGAGCGCATGGCGTTCTGGTCGGCGCTGGCGGAGGACGAGGGCCGCAAGGTGCGTGTGGCCGGCGTGGACCGGCCGGTGCGCATACCCGTGGCCCGGGCGGACCTGGCGGCCGCGCTGGACGCCCTGCTCGGCAACGTGTTCCGGCACACGCCCGAGGGCACGGCGTTCGCGGTCGACGTGCACAACGGCGAGGACGCGGTGATCGTGCTGGTCTCGGACGCGGGGCCCGGCATCGCCGATCCCGAGGCGGCGATGGCACGCGGGCGGGGCTCGGGCAGCGACGGGTCGACCGGGCTCGGGCTGGACATCGTGCGGCGGCTCGCGGAGTCGACGGGCGGTGACGTGCGGATCGGGTCGTCGGTGCTCGGCGGCACCGAGGTGCGGATCTGGATCCAGCTGGACGGGCGGGCGCCTGTGCGCAAGGGGCATCGAGGGGCGGTCCGCAGACGGCGTCCCCGCAGATCCGTCCCCACCTTTAACCGTCCCCGATCCCTTCCTTAAGCGCGCCCTAAGATCCTCAACTCCGGCCTCGATCAGGCGTTTTGCCCGATTCCGGATCGCTAGCGTGCTGCCGCACCCCACCCCCGTGAACAGTGAGGCAGGCACGCGATGAGCACCCACCGGCGCAGGCTCAGTGGCAGGAACAAGGCGATCGGCGGCCTCGTGGCCGCGGCCGTGGTCGGCGGCGGCGCCCTCGTGTTCACCGGTACCGCCCAGGCGGCCGCGACCGGAGCGGCGTACACGAAGACCAGTGACTGGTCGACGGGTTACACCGCGCAGTACGTCGTCACGAACAACAGCGGTGCGGCGAAGAAGGACTGGACGCTGGAGTTCGACCTTCCGGCGGGCTCGAAGCTGAGTTCGCTGTGGAACGCGCAATCGCGGGTGAGCGGGCAGCACGTCACCGTGACGCCGCCGAAGTGGGACAAGGACGGGCTGGCCGCCGGCGAGTCGGTGACGGTCGGTTTCGTCGTGAACGGCACGGGCGCCCCCACCGGCTGCCGGATCGACGACGCCGCGTGCTCCACGGACGACGGCGCGACCCCGGAGCCCAGCGGCCGCCCGACTCAGTCCCAGCCTCCGAAGCCCACCCCGACGGCGACCGAGCCGGGCGCGACGCCCCCCACCCAGTCCGCGACGCCCACCGGGAAGCCCTCGCAGAGCCCCGGTACCGGCACCGGCACCACCGCCGGCTTCGCCCCGTACGTCGACACCTCCCTCCACCCGGCCTTCGACCTGGTGGCCGGCGCCGAGGCGACCGGCGTGAAGAACTACAACCTCGCCTTCGTCACCGACGGCGGCGGCTGCACCCCGAAGTGGGGCGGGGTCACGGACCTCGGCCGGGACGCGGTGGCCGCGCAGATCGGTGCCCTGCGCGCCAAGGGCGGTGACGTCCGTGTCTCCTTCGGCGGCGCGGCCGGCAGCGAGCTGGCCACGACCTGCTCCTCCGCGGAGGCGCTGGCCGCGGCGTACGGCAAGGTCGTGGACGCCTACAAGCTGACCAAGGTCGACTTCGACGTCGAGGGCGGCGCGCTGCCCGACAAGGCGGCCAACACCCGCCGGGCCCAGGCGATAGCCCGGCTCCAGCGGCAGCACCCGGACCTGGACGTCTCCTTCACCCTCCCCGTCATGCCGGAGGGCCTGACCCAGCCGGGCGTCGACCTCCTCGCCGACGCGGCGAAGAACGGTGTGAAGATCAACGCCGTCAACATCATGGCGATGGACTACGGCCCGGCCTACAGCGGCGACATGGGCACGTACGCCGAACAGGCGGCCACCGCCACCCAGGCCCAGATCAAGGGCGTGCTCGGCCTCTCCGACACGGCGGCCTGGAAGACGGTCGCCGTGACCCCGATGATCGGCGTCAACGACGTCACGACCGAGATCTTCAAGGTCGACGACGCCGCCCAGCTGGTGGAGTTCGCCGAATCCAGGGGCCTCGGCTGGCTGTCGATGTGGTCGGCGACCCGCGACAAGCAGTGCGCGGGCGGCGAGAAGCCGGCGGCGGACGCGACGTGCAGTTCGATCCTCCAGGAGAGGTTCGCGTTCTCGAAGGCGTTCGCGGCCTACAACTGACCCGGGCGGCCTCTCGGACCACGGGGGGCGTGCCCCGGCCGGCTCCCCCCAACCGGCCGGGGCACGCGTGTGCGCCGAGGCCGAGGACCCGGCGGACCCGGATCGTCGCCGGGGCGCGGCAACCCCCCGGGTGTGCCGCGCCCCGTCCCCCGGCCGGGTGTGCCCTAGAGCTCCCGCTCCACCGCCGGCAACGTCCCCGTGCGTGCCGCGTCCGCGTACCAGCGCGCGCTCGACTTCGGCGTCCGCTCCAGGGTCGAGTAGTCGACGTACACCGCGCCGAACCGCTTCCCGTAGCCGTACGCCCACTCGAAGTTGTCCAGCAGGGACCACAGGTAGTAGCCCCGGACGTCGGCGCCGTCGGTGATGGCCCGGCGCACCTCGCAGAGGTGCCCGTGCAGGTAGGCGATGCGCTCCGGGTCGTGCACGCGGCCGTCGGGGTCCGGCTTGTCGTCGTAGGCCGCCCCGTTCTCCGTGATGTAGAGCGGCAGCCCCGGCGCCTCCCGCGTGTACCGCATGATCAGCTCGTGCAGGCCGGTCGGGTCGACCGTCCAGCCCATCTCCGTGCGGTCGCCCGGCGTCTGGTGGAAGGCGACGTCGTCCGCGGCCGGCCACGGCGAGTGCTCGCTCGCCCCGTGGCCGTCGGCCCTCGGACTGCCGGCATCGGGCTTCGCCGCCGAGACCAGGGACGGGCTGTAGTAGTTCAGGCCCAGCGCGTCCAGCGGCTGGTTGATCGCCGCCAGGTCGCCGTCCAGGACGAACGACCAGTCCGTCAGCGGTGCGGTCGCCTTGTGCAACGACTCCGGGTAGGCGCCGTGCAGGATCGGACCGTGGAAGATCCCATTGGCCAGGTCGTCGATCTTCCGGGCCGCGGCCAGGTCCGCCGGGTCCTGGGACAGCGGCCGCACCACCGCGGAGTTGAGACTGAGCGCCACCGAGTTGCGGGCCGGCATCACCGACCGCAGGGCCGACGAGCCCAGCCCGTGCGCCAGGTTGAGGTGGTGCGCCGCGCGCAGCGAGGCAGCCGGCTCGGTGCGGCCCGGTGCGTGGACCCCGGAGCCGTAGCCCAGGAACGCGCTGCACCACGGCTCGTTGAGCGTGATCCACTGCTCCACGCGGTCGCCGAGGGCCTCGCCGACGATCTGCGCGTACTCGGCGAACCGGTACGCGGTGTCGCGCTCCGGCCAGCCGCCCGCGTCCTCCAGCTCCTGCGGGAGGTCCCAGTGGTAGAGGGTGACGGCGGGCTTGATGCCGTGCGCCAGCAGTTCGTCCACCAGGCGGCGGTAGAAGTCCAGGCCCACCTGCACCGCCGGGCCCCGGCCCGTGGGCTGCACGCGCGGCCAGGAGATGGAGAAGCGGTACGCGCTCAGGCCGAGTTCGGCCATCAGCGCCACGTCGTCGCGGTAGCGGTGGTAGTGGTCGACAGCGATGTCACCGTGCTCGCCACCGGCCGTCTTGCCCGGCGTATGGCTGAAGGTGTCCCAGATGGAGGGCGTGCGACCGCCCTCCCGCACCGCCCCCTCGATCTGGTACGCGGATGTCGCGGCGCCCCAGAGGAAGGCGGGGGGAAAGGACACGGAGGTCATGGGCTCAGGCATGGAAGCGCTCCCATAGGGGGTCGTTGAGACCGACGGGTCGGAGAAGGAGAGGGGGGAAGGCGGTACGGGGGGCCGAGGCGGCGGTGACCCGGCCCCCGAAGACGGACGACTGGTACGGCCGACGGGAAGGAGTGGGCGTCAACCCTTGATCGCGCCCTGCATGATGCCGCCCACGATCTGCTTGCCGAACAGCAGGAAGGCGATCAGCAGCGGCAGTGTGCCGAGCAGGGCGCCCGCCATGATGACCGACTGGTCGGGGACGTAGCCGGTGCCCAGCGAGTTGAGCGCGACCTGAACGGTCGGATTCTCCTGGTTCAGGGCGATGATCGGCCACAGGAAGTCGTTCCAGGCGAACACGAAGGTCAGCAGGCCGAGGACGGCCATCGCGGGCCGGGCGGCCGGGAACACCACGTGCCAGACGATCCGCAGACTGCTCGCGCCGTCCACACGCGCCGCTTCTATCAGCTCCGTCGGCAGCGCCTGCACCAGGTACTGCCGCATGAAGAACACACCGAAGGCGGTCACGAGCGTGGGCAGGACGACCGTCTGCAACTGGTTGGACCAGCCGAGGTCCGCCATCCACAGGTACAGCGGCACGACGGCCAGCTGAGGCGGGATCATCATCGTGCCGATGGTCAGCAGCAGCAGGACGTTGGAGAACCTGAACCGCAGTTTGGCGAAGGCGAAGCCGGCGAGCGTGGAGAACAGCACCGTGGCCACCGTGATCGTGCCCGCGACGACCGTCGTGTTGACCATCGCGGTGCCGAGCCCGGCCTCCTCCCACGCGGTCTCCATGTTCTTGAACAGGTTCCCGCCGAACCACAGCGGCGGCGGAGTCTGCGCCAGCCGGGTGTTGGTGCGCGAGGCGGCGATCGCCGTCCACACCAGCGGGGCCAGCGAGACCAGCGCGAACAGGGTCAGCACGATGTAGGTGAGGGGGCCCGCGTGCAGCTGCTTGCCCGCGCGTATCACCCGCGGCCGTCCCCGCCCGGAGGTGGTCTTCTTCGCGGCCTGGGAGGGAGTCAGATCGGTCGCTGTCATAGGGACTTCCTCAGCCGTCGTGAGATCAGCAGGTTGATCGCGGCGACGATCAGCAGGATCAGGAACATCGACCAGGCGATGGCGGACGCCTTGCCGAGGTTGCCGATGATCCAGCCCTGGTCGTACATGTACAGGCCGAGCGTCTGGTACTGGTGGTCCGAGCCGCCCTTCGAGCCGCTGACCCCGCCGAACAGCAGGGGCTCACCGAAGAGCTGGGTCGCGCCGATGGTCGAGACGACCACCGTGAACAGGATCGTCGGCCGCAGCTGCGGAATCGTCACATGGATGAACTGCTGCCAGCGGTTGGCGCCGTCCAGCGCCGCCGACTCGTACAGATCGGACGGGATCGCCTGCATGGCGGCGAGATAGATCAGCGCGTTGTAGCCCGTCCACCGCCAGATCACGATGGTCGACACGGCGAACTTCGAACCCCAGTCGGACTCACGCCAGTTGACCGGATCGATCCCGACGAAGTCGAGCATCCAGTTGATCATGCCGCCGTCCCAGGAGTACAGCAGCACGAACACCAGCGTCGCCGCCGCGACCGACGTGGCGTACGGGGTGAGCATCACGACCCGCCACACGGTCGAGCCGCGCAGCTTGTAGTTGAGCAGGTGCGCCAGGCCGATCGCCATCAGCAGCTGCGGCACCGTGGAGATCACGCCGATGGTGAAGGTGACCCACAGCGAGTTCCAGAAGAAGTCCGAGGACAGCAGGTTCTCGTAGTTCTTCAGCCCCGCCCAGGTCTGGCCGTCCAGGTTGGACAGCTGCACGTCGTGCAGCGAGTACCAGGCCGTGTACAGCAGCGGGACGAGCGCGAACGCCCCGAACACGATGAAGAAGGGGGAGATGAACGCGTACGGCGACGCCTTCATGTCCCAGCGGTACAGCCGGCTCCGCCGGGAACCCGAACCCGGCGGAGGCGGCGTACCGCGACCGTGCGCGCGGCCGGCCGCGCCCGGCTGGTCACCGGGCGCGGCGTCGGCGCTCGACGCGGGATGCGTGAGGGCCTGCTTGGGGCTGGTCACTGGCCGAGCACGTCCTTGATCTCCTCGGACGCCGCGTCCCAGCCTTCGTCGGCGCTCTTGCCCTTCTGCTCGACCTGGAGGATGCCGATGTCGGTGATCGCGGTGCCGATCGGCTGGTCCTTCGGGCCGTGGTACGTGGTCGGGATCGCCTCGGCCGAGGCGGAGAAGATCTCCGTGATCGGCGCGTTCGAGAAGTACTCGGTGGTGGCGGCGGCCGGCTTCAGGTTCCCGTACGCCGACGGGGTCGACGGGAAGCTGGCCTGCTTGGCGAACACCTTCGCCTGCTGCTCCGGCGCGGTCAGCCACTTCGCCAGGGCGACGGCCTCCTTCTGGTGCTTGCTCGCCGTCGGCACCCCGAGGAACGAACCGCCCCAGTTGCCCGAGGTGGGTGCGACGGCCACGTCCCACTTGCCCTTGCCCGCGTCACCGGACTTCTCCAGGATGTAGCCGATCATCCAGGCCGGGCAGGCCACCGTGGCGAAGGTGCCGTTCGCGTAACCCTGGTCCCACGGCTTGTCGAACTGCTTGAGCTTCGCCGACATGTCGCTCGTCGCGACCTTCATGGCGATGTCCCACGACTTCTTCACGCCCGCGGACTTCTCCCAGACGACGTTGCCGCCCTTGTCGTAGTACCGCTCGCTCTCGCCGTTGAGGACCGCGTTGTAGACCGAGGAGGCGGAGTCCACGAACTTGGTGCCGCTCGGCGCCTTCTTCATGTACTCCTTGCCCAGGTCGACGTACTTGTTCCAGTCGCCCTTCCACTGCTCGGCGAGCTTGGTGCGGTCCGTCTCCAGGCCGGCCTTCTCGAACAGGTCCTTGCGGTAGCAGATGGCCATCGGGCCGATGTCGGTGCCGAGCCCGATCTGCTTGCCGTCCTGGGTGGTGGCCTGGGCGTTCTTCCAGTCCAGCCACTGGGACTTGTCGACCTCCTTGCCGAGGTCGACGAACTTGTCGGCCTGCGTCTGCACGGCCTCGGTGATGTTGCCGACCTCGATCGCCTGGATGTCGTCGGTACCGGCGCCGGCCTGCAGACGCGTGAGGACCTTGGGCCAGTAGACGTCGGTACGGGTGGTGACGTTCTCCTTGATGGTGATGTCGGGGTTGGCCTTCATGTACTCGTCGTAGAGGCCGGCCTGCTTGTAGCCGAAGGTGCCGAAGGTGCCGATGGTGAGGGTGGTCTTGCCACCGCCGCCGTTGTCACCGCCCTCGTCCGAGGGGTCGGCCGAGTCCTCGGCGCAGCCGGCGAGCAGCCCTGTCGTCAGCGCGGCGACGACCGCGAGGGTCGTCAGCCTGCGGGACCCGCGGGTACTCGTGCGCATTGCGTCCTCCTGTTGCCTGACGTGCCGACCCCCCGGCCAACGGCTTTGTTGGGCCCGTTGAAACGTCATCTTGCATCGCTGCGGCTCGGGCGGGGAACGTGCGGGATGTGTATGTGTCAGGTACCGTGGGAGCGCTCCCACGTGTGATGTGTTGAAGGTTCGCCGGTCCGAGCGGGGGTGTCAAGGGAGTCGACGCGGAGAGATGCGTTCAGTTATCGGCCTGTTAACTGGGCCCGCTCGAGACCGCCCGGCGACCGGGGCGAGGCGTCCGGGCCGCGGCGGAGGTCTTCGGGCGCCGGCACCCGGCGGCGGTCACTCTCCCGTACGGGGCTGTTAAATTCCAGGCCAGCGTGATGACAACGGCGGAAGGCGGGGCCCAATGGCAAGCCATGGAGCGCGGAGCCGCAGCGGCGGCCGGCCCACCCTCGAAGAGGTGGCGGCCCGCGCGGGTGTCGGCCGCGGCACCGTCTCCCGGGTGATCAACGGGTCGCCACGGGTCAGTGACGCCACGCGCGCGGCGGTGGAGGCGGCGGTGGCGGAACTCGGCTACGTCCCGAACACGGCGGCCCGTGCCCTGGCGGCGAACCGCACGGACGCGATCGCGCTGGTGGTCCCCGAACCGGAGACCCGGTTCTTCGCGGAACCCTACTTCTCGGACATGCTCAAGGGCGTCGGCGCCGAACTGGCCGACACCGAGATGCAACTGCTGCTCACCTTCGCGGGCAGCGACCGGGAACGACGCCGGCTGGCCCAGTACCTCGCGGCGCACCGCGTCGACGGAGTGCTCCTGGTCTCCGTCCACGCCGACGACCCCCTGCCGGACCTGCTGGCCCAGTTGGAGATCCCCGCGGTGATCAGCGGTCCCAGATCCGCCGCGGAGACCCTGACCTCGGTCGACTCGGACAACTACGGCGGCGCCCGCTCGGCCGTCGAGCACCTGGTGGCCCGCGGCCGGACCCGCATCGCCCACATCACCGGCCGCCTGGACGTCTACGGCGCCCAGCGCCGCGTCGACGGCTACCGCGACGCGATGAGCGACGCCGGGTACGGGACGGACGAGCGGCTGATCGAGGCGGGCGACTTCACCGAGGAGGGCGGTGCCCGGGCGATGACGGCGCTCCTGGAGCGCTGCCCCGACCTGGACGCGGTCTTCGCGGCGTCCGACGTGACGGCGGCGGGCGCCCGGCAGGCGCTGCGCGAGGCGGGCCGCCGCATCCCCGACGACGTCGCCCTCGTCGGCTACGACGACTCGGCCATCGCCCGCCACCTGGACCCGCCGCTGACCAGCGTCCGCCAGCCCATCGAGGACATGGGCCGCCGGATGCTGGACCTCCTCCTCGCGGAGATCGCCGATCGCCGCCCGGCGGCCTCCCGGGGCCTGGAGCGCCCGCAGGTGGTGCTGGCCACGGAGTTGGTGACGCGGGCGTCGTCCTGACGGCCACCCGCCGCTCCACTCCGCGGAACCCGCGGCGGAATTCGGCGTGCACCGGTCGGCGCGCCGCCGCGGCGACGGCGGGCGGAGGCCAGGCGGCCGGGGCGGAGCCGTCCGACGACCGCGGACGGACTGCCGCCGGACGTGGTCGGCCGGGGACGCGGAACCCGCGGCCCTGCCACGCCGTACCGGCCATCCAGACGATCTCGGTGTGATCCCCGGTGGCCGTGGCCGTGCGGGGCCACGGTTCGGACACCCCCCGCAGCCCGGGTCGTACCGGAGAGTCCCGCCACATGACGAAGGGCTGACCCGTTTTCACAGGTCAGCCCTTCGTATCCAGCAGGGTGAGTGACGGGACTCGAACCCGCGGCATCCTGGACCACAACCAGGTGCTCTACCAGCTGAGCTACACCCACCATGACCGGCGGTTGACTTCCGTGGAGTCCCCGACCGGCCGAGAAAAAGTGTACAGGGTCCGAAGGGGTGCTCGCGCACGGCTTTCGCGGCGCCCCCTGTCCGGGCCCCTTGCGCACCTACTGAGCAGGCAGGACGTGCTTCGCGGCGATCGACTTCGCCGTGTCCGAGTCCGGCCCGGGCTGCGGTACGAAGACGGCCTCGCGGTAGTAGCGCAGTTCCGCGATGGACTCGCGGATGTCGGCGAGGGCGCGGTGGTTGCCGTTCTTCTCGGGGCTGTTGAAGTACGCGCGCGGGTACCAGCGGCGGGCCAGCTCCTTGATCGAGGAGACGTCGACGATCCGGTAGTGCAGGTAGTCCTCCAGCGTCGGCATGTCGCGCAGCAGGAAGCCGCGGTCGGTGCCGACGGAGTTGCCGCACAGCGGGGCCTTGCCGGGTTCCTTCACGTGCTCGCGTACGTACGCCAGGACCTGCTCCTCGGCGTCGGCCAGCGTCGTGCCGCCGGGCAGCTCGGCGAGCAGGCCGGACGCGGTGTGCATCTGACGCACCACCTCCGGCATCGTCTCCAGCGCCGAGTCGGGCGGGCGGATGACGATGTCCACGCCCTCGCCGAGGACGTTCAGCTCGGAGTCGGTGACGAGGGCGGCAACCTCGATGAGCGCGTCGTCGGACAGCGAGAGGCCGGTCATCTCGCAGTCGATCCACACCATGCGATCGTTCATGCGACCACCCTACGGCCGACCTCCGTGTGCGAGCTGCCCGGCGTCGCGCCCGGCGAAACGCCGGGTGGTCGAGCGCACTCGGCCCACCCGGCGTTCGAGGGTCCGCCTCACGAACCGCTGCGCTGCCCCGGCAGGCTCGCGCGGCCCGCGTACGCCTCGCGGCCGTTGTCCGACGGGACCGACAGCGACGCCGAGGTCCCGATGGTGCTCGGCGCCGGTGTGCGGCGGGTCTGCATCGGGACCGGACCGCCCTCGGAGTACGGGGACGGCGGCGGGCCCGAGGGTGCCGGGGCGTGGCCCAGCGCGGGCTCGGCGTCCGTCTGCCTGTCGCCCTGGGGGCGCCGCGCCCGGTACGCCGCGCGGTAGGCGGCGGGCGACGAGCCCAGTTGGCGGCGGAAGTGACCGCGCAGAGCCACCGGTGAGCGGAAGCCGCAACGGCCCGCGACCTCGTCCACCGAGTAGTCCGACGTCTCCAGCAGCCGCTGCGCCTGCAGCACCCGCTGGGTGATCAGCCACTGCAGCGGCGCGCTGCCCGTCAGCGAACGGAAGCGGCGGTCGAACGTCCGGCGGCTCATGTACGCGCGTGCCGCCAGCGTCTCCACGTCGAACTGCTCGTGGAGGTGCTCCAGCGCCCAGGCGACGACCTCGGCCAGCGGGTCGGCGCCGATCTCCTCCGGTAAAGACCTGTCGAGGTAGCGCTCCTGACCGCCGGAACGACGCGGCGGGACCACCAGGCGGCGGGCCAGGGCCCCGGCCGCCTCGTTGCCGTGGTCCGTCCGCACGATGTGGAGACAGAGATCGATTCCGGCCGCCGTACCCGCCGATGTCAGGACGTCTCCGTCGTCGACGAAGAGCTCCCTCGGATCCACATGCACCGACGGGTAGCGCTTGGCCAGTGTCGGTGCGTACATCCAGTGCGTCGTCGCGGGACGGCCGTCCAGCAGGCCGGCCGCGGCCAGCACGAAGGCGCCGGTGCACAGCCCGACGATGCGGGCGCCTTCCTCGTGCGCGCGGCGCAGCGCGTCGAGCGCCTCCTCCGGTGGCGGTGAGGTGATCGAACGCCAGGCCGGCACGACGACCGTGCCCGCCCGCGATATCGCCTCCAGGCCATGTGGCGCGGTGAGTTCCAGGCCCCCTGTGGTCCGCAGTGGGCCTTCCTCGCCGCCGCACACCAACAAGCGGTAGCGCGGCACGCCGGCGTCCTGGCGGTCGATCCCGAACACCGACAACGGTATGGAACTCTCGAAGATGGGGCCGCCGCTGAACAGCAGCACCGCGACGATCTCCTTGCGGCGTCGTCCGGAAAGCTTCCGGGCCGCAGCTTCCGGCGCGGCAGTGGAGTCGTGGCTCATACTGCTAAGCCCCCCTCGGTGGTCGCGGCTCCTCGGTCGTGTCGCTCCTGCACGTTTCCCCTTGGTCCTGCACGAGTCCCCCGCCGTAACAGTCAAGATCGAATCTACTGGGTCGTGTCACGCCGCAATGGCCGGTTCGGCACCCGGCGCATTGTCGACTTGGCAACTTGGCGTGAAGCATTCGATCACGAAGCGTTGCACTCCCGAGCCGTGCAGGGAAGTGCGCCTCGTGGCGGTGGCCAATCCACGTAGGGTGCGCAGGGCCCCGGAGACCCTTTCCGTGCAGGTGGAACGGGGGTTGGGGGGTGTGGTGAGGGGGTGATGAGGGCCTGCTGGAAGTTGGCTGAAAAGCAGCGTTCCCGTGCACCGAAACCGGTCAGCCGACCGGTGTATTTCCCCCAGTGTGACGTCCGCCTCTGTGAGCCCCGGTTCCGGTCCTGTGATGGCGACCGCGACGGGACGTCGACTGGGTGACCCGATCCTCGTCCTTCATGCGCGCCGCACCGCGTTCCGACTCGCGCAGCAGTACGCGGCAGACGGCCGTCACGGCCGCGAGACCGAGGGCGGTGCCCGCGGCGCCGGCCAGGGAAGTGCCGTACCAGAGGAGGACCACCGGGACCAGGACGCAGCTGAAGACCGCCCACCGGACCACGGTGGCGCTGTCCTCGGAGGGGGTGCGGGGTCCGGTCATCGATGCGTGCTCCTGGGCTCCCTGGGCGGTGGACACGGTGATCAACGCCGGTTCGAGCGGTCGGTCACTGGTGCGGGGCCGTCCCGGTGGCGGTCATGACCGTACCGGCGAGTGAATCCTGTGCAAACCGCCTGTACACCGCAGCAACCATTGCGTTACGGGCGTCCCCTCGTGCATGCTCCCTGGAACCCGCACCGACCGTGAGCGGGGACCTGGGTTAAGGAGGCGTGCCGCCGTACCCTTGGGGTATGGGGTTGGGAAGACCGTTCCCGGACACAGCTCCGCCGCACACTGCTGGATCCGTCAGCGAGCTCCGCTCGCGGGCCCACCCATAAAGGATCAATACGCCGAGACAGCCATGGCCGGTCACGAATTCTTCGAACCCGCGGACCGCAAGCGGCCGGTCGCCGATCCCACGGCGGCCGATCCCCTGGCGGCGGATGAGCCACGCCACGCCTGCGATCCGGCTTTCAAGCACGGCGTCGTCGTCGGCTTCGACGGCTCCACCTCCAGTGAGCGCGCCCTCGCGTACGCCATCGGCATGGCCCATCGCTCCGGGTCGGGCCTGATCATCGTCCACGTGGCCAACCGGCTGCCCACCACGGTGTGGGCGGGCTGCGAGCCACCGGTCTTCGTCGACGTTCCGGACCACCGCACCGAGGTGCTGGGCCTCGAACTCGCCTGTGCCGACTATCTCGCCGAGGTGCCCTGGATCCTCGTCGAGCGCGGCGGCGACATCTGCCACGA
This sequence comes from Streptomyces sp. NPDC001920, assembly GCF_053594495.1. Classification (NCBI taxonomy): domain Bacteria; kingdom Bacillati; phylum Actinomycetota; class Actinomycetes; order Kitasatosporales; family Streptomycetaceae; genus Streptomyces; species Streptomyces sp. NPDC001920. Next base: position 88,445 of record NZ_JBSFEP010000008.1, on the reverse strand, counting down.
GCTGGAGGAGGTCGGGCGGGAGTACGAGGCGGACGCGATCGTCGTCGGTTCCACGCACGGTCTCGTCGGGCGGATCTTCGGCTCCGTCGCCGGGCGGCTCGCGAAGCGGGCGAAGCGGCCCGTCGTCGTGATCCCGTAACTCCTTGTCGGCCCAGGCGGGATGACGCCCGGGAAGAGTGCGGCTCCCTTTCTCGATGTGTGAACCTACTGCCGCGTAGAGGTGTTTGTGCCTTTGTGAAGGGCATATATCGCTCACCGCACAACTGCACATGCACGAAGGGAGCCCGCCGTGGACAACGACGTCTCCGCGGGAAGCGCAACCACCACCGTGGTCGGCCGACTCGCCCTGGGTATCACCCTGTTGGCCTTCGGGCTGGGGTACACCGGTGTGATCGACGGTGTGTCGGCTGCTGACGCCGTATCAATCGCCCAGTACGTGGGCGGTATCGCCCTCTTCGCCACCGGCCTGATGGCCCTGCGCGACCGTGACGCCGCGAACGGGACCGCGTTCGTGGCGCTCGGCGCCCTCTGGTTCACCTGGGCCGTCTCGGCCGACGCGGCGGTCTCCGACAACGCGGCGGGGCTCTTCCTGCTGCTGTTCGCCCTTGTGGCGCTGTCCCTCACGCTCGCCGGTGGCGACCAGCTCGGGCAGGGCGCGTACGGGCTGTTCTCCGTGTCCCTGCTTCTCATGGCGGTCGCCCGCTTCGCCGACGGCGACGTACTCGCCCGGGCGGGCGGCTGGTTCGCCGTCGCCGCGGGGGCGGTGGCCTGGTACGCGGCGACCGCGGCCCTGGCCCACTGGCCGACGGCCCTGCCACGACGCGCTGCGGGCCGGGGGGTGACGGCCACCGGTTAGCCGCGCAGGCCGGGGAGTTGGGCGGCTCCCCGGCCATCGAAACGGACCCCCCGTGATGGGTGGCATCACGGGGGGTCCGTCTTGTTTCGTCGGCCTGTGCGGGTGCGTCGTGGTTTCTCGCGCAGTTCCCCGCGGCGCCCCTAGGGGTCGGCTATTCGACCGTCACCGACTTGGCGAGGTTCCGGGGCTTGTCGATGTCCCGGCCCAGGGCCAAGGCCGTGTGGTAGGCGAGGAGTTGCAGCGGGATGCCCATCAGGATCGGGTCCAGCTCGTCCTCGTTCTTCGGGACCACGATCGTCTGGTCGGCCTTCTCCTGGTGCTGGTGGGCGACCGCGAGGATCTTGCCGCTGCGGGCCTTGATCTCCTCCATGGCGGCGCGGTTCTTCTCCAGCAGGTCGTCGTCGGGGACGATCGCGACCGTCGGGAGGGCGGGCTCGATCAGGGCCAGCGGGCCGTGCTTGAGCTCGGAGGCCGGGTAGGCCTCGGCGTGGATGTAGGAGACCTCCTTGAGCTTCAGGGAGGCCTCGCGGGCGACCGGGTAGCCCCGCACGCGGCCGATGAAGAGCATCGAGCGGGCGTCGGCGTACTGCTTGGCCAGCTTCTCGATCTCCGCCTCCTGCTCCATGACCTCGGCGATCTGGGCGGGCAGCTTGCGCAGGCCCTCGATGATCCGCTTGCCGTCGCGGACGGAGAGGTCGCGGGTGCGGCCCAGGTGCAGCGCGAGGAGGGCGAAGGCGACCGTGGTGTTGGTGAAGCACTTCGTCGAGACGACGCAGACCTCGGGGCCCGCGTGGACGTAGATCCCGCCGTCGGCCTCGCGGGCGATCGCCGAACCCACGACGTTCACGATGCCCAGGACCCGGGCGCCCTTGCGCTTCAGCTCCTGGACGGCCGCCAGCACGTCGTACGTCTCACCGGACTGGGAGACGGCGATGTAGAGCGTGTCGGGGTCCACGACCGCGTTGCGGTAGCGGAACTCGGAGGCGGGCTCGGCGTCCGCGGGGATGCGGGCCAGCTCCTCGATCATCTGGGCGCCGATCATGCCCGCGTGGTACGAGGTGCCGCAGCCGAGGATCTTCACCCGGCGGATCCGGCGGGCCTCGCGGGCGTCCAGGTTGAGGCCGCCGAGGTGCACGGTGGAGAAGCGGTCGTCGATGCGGCCGCGCAGCACGCGGTCCACGGCGTCGGCCTGCTCGTGGATCTCCTTGTGCATGTAGGTGTCGTGGCCGCCCATGTCGTAGGAGGCGGCCTCCCACTCGACGGTGGTGGGCTCGGCCGTGGTGCGGGTGCCCTCCGTCGTGTAGGTGCGGAAGTCGTCGGCCTTGAGGGTCGCCATCTCGCCGTCGTCGAGGGTCACTATCTGCCGGGTGTGGGCGACCAGCGCGGCGATGTCCGAGGCGACGAACATCTCCTTCTCGCCGATGCCGAGGACGACCGGGGAGCCGTTGCGGGCGACGACGATACGGTCCGGGAAGTCGGCGTGCAGCACGGCGATGCCGTACGTGCCCTCGATGAGCCGGAGGGTCTCGCGGACCTTGTCCTCCAGCTTCTCCGCCTGCGAGCGGGCGATGAGGTGGACGAGGACCTCGGTGTCGGTCTCCGAGAGGAACTCGACGCCGTCCGCCTCCAGCTTGCGGCGCAGGTCGGAGGCGTTGTCGATGATGCCGTTGTGGACGACGGCGACCTTGCCCTCGGCGTCCAGGTGCGGGTGGGCGTTCACGTCGGAGGGGGCGCCGTGGGTGGCCCAGCGGGTGTGGGCGATGCCCGTCGTGCCCTTGAAGCGCGCCGGGACCTTGGCCTCCAGGTCACGGACGCGGCCCTTGGCCTTGACCGTCTTCAGGCCGGCCGCCTTCGGGGAGGTGACGGCGATGCCCGCCGAGTCGTAGCCGCGGTACTCCAGGCGCTGCAGGCCCTCCAGCAGCAGGGGAGCCACGTCACGCTTCCCGATGTATCCGACGATTCCGCACATATATATACGTATTCCTAGCCGTAGACGATGCGCCGCAGCTGCCGGAGCGAAAGGTCCGGCGGTGCCACCGCGCGATACTTGAGATCCGCCTCGATCCGCTCGAAGATCGTCGCGTTGACCAGACCCTGAGCCTGGAGCTCGCGGTGGCGGCGACGGACGTAGTCCTCGGTCGTCTCGTCGAAGTAGGCGAGCACGTCCTGGATCACCCGCAGCGCCTCGCCCCTGTTCAGGGGCGTGGACCGCGTCAGGTGATCGACAAGTTCCTCGTGCACCCGGTAGATCCTGGGGTACCGGAGCCGGTTTCGCAAGAAACCTGCCCGATTTCGGGCAGTGGCCTGCGGAAAGTCTAGGGGTGGGGAGGCCCGCTTCGCGCTCCGCGGCAACGGGCCGGACGCCGACCCCAGGCGGGCCGGTGTACTACATCCGCTTGAGGACGGCCTGCTTGGCCAGGCTGAACTCCTCGTCCGTCAGCACGCCCGTGCGGTGCAGTTCGCCGAGCTCGCGCAGACGGCGCAGGAGGGCGTCGTGGTCGTCCTCGGCGGGCGCGGCCGGGGCCGGCAGCGCCGGTGGCGCGTCCTGTGCGGCCGCGGCCGCGGCGGTGGCTCGGGCCGGGTGCGGGAGGCGGGCCTGGACCGCCGCCGCGACCAGGGCCATCAGCGGGTCCTTCTTGAAGCCCCACAGCTCCACGGAGTTGTGGTCGTACTTGGGCGGCGCCTTGGTGGGCGCGTTGCGCACGGTGAAGCGGAGGCAACCGTTCTCCAGGCCCACCGCCGGCTGCCACTCCACGGCCGCGATGTCGGACAGGGGGAGGGAGCGGGTGCCGGCGGCGGCCTTGGCGTCCTCCGTCTTCCAGTTCCACTCCAGCCGGACCTGCTCGCCGTCGAAGCTCGCGGTGCCGTCCCCGGCGGAGACCGACAGCGGCACCGAGGGGCCCGGCAGCAGGAATTCCTCGACCGGATCGGCGGGGACCCGGTCGAGCAGCAGGGCGCCTCGCACCTCGTCCACGACGTACTCCGCGACGCCGTACCGGTCGGACTCGACGATCAGCTGGTACGGGTCGTGGGGCTCGGTGAGCCGGCCGCCGGTGGCGTGCAGCAGCGGGTCGGCGCCGTCGCGCAGGCGCAGCCTGAGGCGCCCGGCCTTCTTGCCCTGCTCGAAGGAGACCCCCGCCAACGCCCCCAGAGGCACGACCAGTTCACCCAGCGTCCTGCGGAACAGACTGACGGACTTGTCCCGTCCGGGGATCAGGCGCAGGGCGTCGCCGTCGAAGACCCATGTGCCGTCCTTCTGGATGATTTCCGCCATGGGGTGGATTGTTCCACCAGTCTCACGAGAGAGTGGTCCAGACCTTTTGGGGCTCAACGGCTCATGGAACTCGACGGCTCATGGAAGGGACACGCTTGTGAGAGCTGGCCGTGTGAGACAGCACCACAGAACGCTCCGCCTTCTCGGTTCCCTGCTGCTGGTCGCGATGGGCGTCTGCGTGACAGGCGCGGCTCCCGCACCACCGGCATCCTCCGCCCCGCTCGACCGCGTGGTCCCCGCGCCCGCGTCGGTCGCCCCCGGTGGCGCCCCGTACCGCATCACCCCCGCCACGCACATCCGCGTCGACGACTCCCGTGAGGCACGCCGGATCGGCGAGTACCTCGCGACCGTCCTGCGCCCCTCCACCGGCTACCGCCTCCCGGTCACCACCCGCGCCGGCGGCGGCATCCGGCTGCGCCTGGCCGAGGGCGCGTTCGGGAACGAGGGCTACCGCCTCGACAGCGGCCGCAAGGGCGTCACCATCACCGCGGCGAAGCCCGCCGGCCTCTTCCACGGTGTGCAGACGCTGCGCCAGCTGCTCCCGGCGGCCGTCGAGAAGGACTCCGTGCAGCCCGGCCCCTGGCTGGTCGCGGGCGGCACGATCAAGGACACCCCGCGCTACGGCTGGCGCGGCGCGATGCTCGACGTGTCCCGGCACTTCTTCACCGTCGACCAGGTCAAGCGCTACATCGACCAACTCGCCCTCTACAAGATCAACAAACTGCATCTGCACCTCAGCGACGACCAGGGCTGGCGCATCGCCGTGGACTCCTGGCCGCGCCTGGCGACCTACGGCGGCTCGACGCAGGTCGGCGGCGGCCCCGGCGGCCACTACAGCAAGGCCGACTACAAGGAGATCGTCCGGTACGCGTCCTCCCGCTACCTGGAGGTCGTCCCCGAGATCGACATGCCCGGCCACACGAACGCGGCGCTGGCCTCCTACGCCGAGCTGAACTGCGACGGCGTGGCGCCCCCGCTGTACACCGGCACCGAGGTCGGCTTCAGCTCGCTGTGCGTCGGCAAGGACATCACGTACGACTTCGTGGACGACGTGATCCGGGAGCTCGCCGCGCTCACGCCGGGCCGGTACCTGCACATCGGCGGGGACGAGGCGCACTCCACCAGCCACCAGGACTATGTGGCGTTCATGGAGCGGGTGCAGCCCATCGTCGCCGAGTACGGAAAGACGGTGGTCGGCTGGCACCAGCTGACCGGCGCGACTCCGGCGAAGGGGGCGCTCGCCCAGTACTGGGGGCTCGACGGTACGAGTGCCGAGGAGAAGGCGCAGGTGGCGAAGGCCGCACGGAACGGGACGGGGGTCGTTCTCTCGCCCGCCGACCGGATCTACCTGGACATGAAGTACACCGCCGACACTCCGCTGGGCCTGGACTGGGCGGGCCTGGTGGAGGTGCGGCGGTCCTACGACTGGGATCCGGGCGACTACCTGCCGGGGGTGCCCGCTTCGGCCATCAGGGGTGTGGAGGCACCGCTGTGGACGGAGACGATCACGAAGTCCGCGGACATCGAGTACATGGCCTTCCCGAGACTGGCGGGCGTGGCCGAGCTGGGCTGGTCGCCGGCTTCCACGCATGACTGGGACGGCTACCGGCTGCGGCTCGCCGCGCAGGGGCCGCGGTGGGAGGCACTGGGGATCGGGTACTACCGGTCGCCGCAGGTCCCCTGGCCCGCCTCGCGGGGCTGACATGCCGACGGGCACCCCGAAGGACCGTACTCCGGGGTGCCCGTCCGTCCGAGGGGGCCGTGGACTACAGCCCCGCGATGGGGTTCTTCAGGGTGCCGACCAGCTGCAGGGCGCCGGCCGGGTCCGACAGGTCGACCATCTGCTGGTTGTTGCGCAGCTGGAGGCGGTTGAGGCAGGACAGCGCGAACTCGGGGGCGAACATGTCGTACTGCGTGAACTTGTCGGCCAGTTCGGGCACCGAGCGCTGGTAGTCCCGGGTGACCTCGGCGACCGTGCGCCAGAAGTCGTCCTCCTCCAGGACTCCCTCGGCGGCGAGGTTCGCGGCGAGGAAGCGGAAGAAGCAGTCGAAGACGTCCGTGAAGACGGACAGCAGCTTCGTGTCCTCGGGCACGTCCACGCGCAGCCGCTCGACCGTCGGCGGCAGTACCGCCTCCGGGTCCATGACGGCGATCTCCTCGGCGATGTCCTTGTAGATCGCACGCTCGACGGCGCCGTCCTTCAGGACGAGGATCACGTTCTCGCCGTGCGGCATGAAGACCAGGTCGTAGGCGTAGAAGCTGTGCAGGAGGGGAGTGAAGTACGCCTTCAGGTACCGGCGCATCCACTCCGTCGGCGCCAGCCCCGACTGCTCGATCAGCGCGCCCGCGAAGGAGGCGCCCTCGTGGTCGACGTGGACGAGGGAGGCCATCGTGGCCAGCGACTCGCCCTCCTTCAGCTGCGGCACCGGGCTCTCGCGCCACAGCGCGGCCAGCATCTTGCGGTACGGCGAGTAGCGGTCCGTCGCCGCCTCGTACTCCAGGTGCCGGTAGCCCACGGCCGCGCGTTCGCGGATGATCGACAGACCGGTGGACCTCAGTACCGGGTCGTTCTCGATGAGCTGGGCCAGCCAGTCGTTGATCGCGGGAGTGGCCTCCATGTAGGCGGCCGACAGCCCGCGCATGAAGCCCATGTTGATGACGGACAGGGCCGTCTTCACGTAGTGCTTCTCGGGGCTGGTGCGGTTGAAGAACGTGCGGATGGACTGCTGGGCCAGGTACTCGTCGTCGCCCTCGCCCAGGACGACGAGGTGGCGGCGGGCGACCTCGGCGGCGAAGGTGACGGCGAGCTTGTTCCACCACTGCCACGGGTGGACGGGGATGAGGAAGTAGTCGGCGGGGTCGAGGTCCTGCTCGCGCAGCACGCCGTGGAAGCGCTCGACGGTCTCCTCGCCCAGCTCCTGCCGTACGAAGGTCTCGTACTCGATGCCGACACCGGCCGTGAACGCGGCACGCGAGCGGTGGGCCGCGAGCCAGACCAGGCGGACGGGGCTCGCCGTCTCGGGGGCGTACGCGAGGTACTCGTGGATGCCGAAGCCGAGCCGCCCGTTGTTGGCCACGAAGCAGGGGTGGCCCTCGGTCATGCCGGTCTCGATGGCCTGGAAGCCGGACCTGACCAGCTCGGCGACCGGTACCTGCGGCTTGGTGAGCTTGTAGCAGGTGCCGGAGAGGGTGGAGGAGATCTCCTCCAGGTAGACCGGCAGGATCTCGTCGCTCAGGCCGAGCGACTTCTGCAGCTCGATGAAGAAGTCCAGCGCGGCGAGCGGGAGTTCGGACCCGTCACGGTGGCGGGTGATCGAGTCGGCGTCGACCTGCCAGTGGTCCAGGGCGCGGATCACGGCCCTGAAGGTGTACCGGGTCAGGCCGTCGTCGCTGCGGACGACGTACGTGCCGTCGCCGCCGGCCTCCGGCGTGATCAGGCGCTCGTGCGCGAACTCGGCGAGCGCCTTGCGGATCAGGAGGCGGTTGGCCCGCGCCCAGCGGTGGGGGGACAGATGCGCCACGGCGTCGGACAGGGTCATACGGCTACTCCTCGGGCGGCCTCGAACTGCTCGCGGGTGCAGAAGCTCAGCAACGCCTTCTTCTCCGGCTTCTGGATCTCGCGCTCGGGCACGAAACCGACGGCTTCGTTCAGGGCGTGGACGGCCTTGTTGGAGACGTCGGGCTCCACGACCACGCGCCGCACCTGGGGGTCCTCGAACAGGTGCGCCATCACGGCGGTGATGACGGACCTCGTGAACCCGTGCACGGGCTTGTCGGTCGCGGGGGTGAGGAAGTGCATGCCGACGTCACCCGGCTGGGGCTCGTACAGGCCGACCAGCTCCCGGTGGGCGGGGTCGTACTTCTCCATCAGGAAGGCGGGAACGCCGTCCTCGTCGAGGCCGAGCAGGGCGTGGTGGTGCTCGTCGGCCGCGATCTCCATGTAGGCGCGCTCGACGTCCTCCAGCCGCGCGTCCTGCATCATCCAGAAGGCGGCCTTGGGGTGGGTCACCCAGGCGTGCAGGAGCTCGGCGTCCTGCAGGGGGTCGAGGGGGCGGAACGTGAACGTCATACGGAGAACTCCTGGAACGCGATCGTCTTCTCGACGGGGTAGTACTCGGTGCCGAGCAGCTCGCGGATGATGTACGCGTTCCGGTACGGGCCCATGCCCAGGTCGGGGCTGGTGATGCTGTGCGTGTGCACGCCGGCGTTCTGCAGGAACACGCCGCGGCCGGTGACGTCGACGGCGTAGTTGCGGGCGACGTCGAAGTTGCCCCGGGAGTCGTAGACCAGGCGGTCCTTGACGGGCGCCAGGAACTCGGGCTCGGCGTACTTGTAGCCGGTCGCCAGGATCAGGCCCTGCGAGCTGAGCTCGAAGTCCTTGTTCTGCTCCTCCTGGCGGAAGCCGAGGGTGTACGTGCCGTTCTCGTACACCGCGCTGGTCAGGGCGGAGTTGGTGAGCAGCCGGGTGGGGACCGGGCCGCCGAGGTTCTTCTGGTAGAGCAGGTCGAAGATCTCGTTGATCAGGTCGCCGTCGATGCCCTTGAACAGGCCCTTCTGCTCGGCGGTGAGCCGGTAGCGGGTGGCCTCCGGGAGCTCGCGGAAGTAGTCGACGTACTCCGGTGACGTCATCTCCAGCGTGAGCTTGGTGTACTCCAGCGGGAAGAAGCGCGGGGAGCGGGTGACCCAGTTCAGCCGGTAGCCGTGGACGTCGATCTCGCTGAGCAGGTCGTAGTAGATCTCGGCGGCCGACTGGCCGGAGCCGACCAGGGTGATCGAGTCCTTCTTCTGCAGCTCCGCCTTGTGCTGCAGATAGCGGGAGTTGTGGATGAAGTCGCCGCCCAGCCCCTGGCAGGCCTCGGGTATGTGGGGCGGGGTGCCCGTGCCGAGGACGAGGTGGCGGGCGCGGTAGGTGTCCCCGGCGGCGGTGTGCACGACGTACAGCTCGTCCTCGTAGCGGACTTCCGTCACGGTCGTGCCGAAGCGGATGCTGCTCAGCTGGTTCGCGGCCCAGCGGCAGTAGTCGTCGTACTCGACCCGCAGCGGGTAGAAGTTCTCGCGGATGTAGAACGAGTACAGTCGGCCCTTCTCCTTCAGGTAGTTCAGGAAGGAGTACGGCGAGGTCGGGTCGGCCAGGGTGACGAGGTCCGACATGAACGGCGTCTGGAGGTGCGCGCCGTCCAGGAACATGCCCGCGTGCCACTCGAAGTCGGGCTTCGACTCCAGGAAGACGCCGTCGAGCTCGTCGATCGGCTCGGTCAGGCAGGCGAGGCCGAGGTTGAACGGGCCGAGCCCGATCCCCACGAAGTCATGGGTGGTGGTCGGGTTTTCAGGACGCGCGGTCAAGGGACTCTCCCAGGTACTGCTCGGCGTGGCCGGCGATCAGGTCGAGGACGGCGGCGATGTCGTCGGTCGTCGTCTCGGGGTTGAGCAGGGTGAACTTCAGGTAGTGGCGGGCGCCCACCTTGGTGCCCGCGACCACCGCGTCGCCGGAGGCGAACAGGGCCTTGCGGGCGTACAGGTTGGCGCGGTCGATCTCGGCCGGGTCGGTGACGGCCGCCGGGATGTAGCGGAAGACCAGGGTGGAGAGGGTCGGCTCGACCACGACGTCGAAGCGCGGGTCGGCGGCCAGCAGCTTCCAGCCCTCCACGGCCAGGTCGCAGACCTCGTCGAAGAGCTGCCCGATGCCGTCGGCGCCCATGGTCCGCAGGGTCACCCACAGTTTGAGGGCGTCGAAGCGGCGGGTGGTCTGCAGGGACTTGTCGACCTGGTTGGGGATGCGCTCGTGCACCATGCGGCGCGGGTTGAGGTACTCCGCGTGGTAGGTGGCGTGGCGCAGGGTCGAGGCGTCGCGGACCAGCACGGCGGAGGAACTCACAGGCTGGAAGAAGGACTTGTGGTAGTCGACGGTGACCGAGTCGGCGCGCTCGATGCCGTCGATGCGGCCCCGGTACTTGAGGCTCGCGAGCAGACCGCAGCCGTACGCCGCGTCCACGTGCATCCAGGCGCCGAACTGCTCGCACAGCTCGGCGATCTCGGGCAGCGGGTCGATGGACCCGAAGTCCGTGGTGCCGGCGGTGGCGACGACCGCCATGGGGACGAGGCCGTCCTTCCGGCAGCGCTCCAGCTCGTGGGCGAGGGCGACGGTCTGCATGCGCTTGTCGTGGTCGACCGGGATGGAGACCACGGCGTCCTGGTCCAGGCCGAGCAGTTTCGCCGACTTCTTCACGCTGAAGTGGCTGACCTCGGAGGCGAAGATGCGCAGGTCGGCGAAGGAGTTGCTCTTCGCCTCCTCGCGGGCCAGGAGCAGGGCCTGGAGGTTGGACTGGGTGCCCCCGGAGGTGAAGACGCCGTCGGCGTTCTCGCCCAGCCCTATGCGCTCCGTCGTCCAGTCGATGAGCCTGCGCTCGATGAGGGTGCCGCCGGCCGACTGGTCCCAGGTGTCCAGCGAGGAGTTGACGGCGGACAGGATCGCCTCGCCGAGCACGGCCGGGATGACGACCGGGCAGTTGAGGTGGGCGAGGTAGCGAGGGTGGTGGAAGTAGATCGCGTCCCGGAGGTAGACGTCCTCCAGCTCGTCGAGGACCGCGGCGGTGTCGAGCAGCGGCTTGTCGAGGTCGATCGCGTCGATGGTGGGGGCGAGGTCGTCGACCGTGACTCCGGTGAACGGACGGTCGGTGGTGGCGAGTTTGGCCGCCACCCGCTCGATGCCTTCGGTCACGGAACGGCGGTACTGCTCCGCGGTCGTGTCGTTGAGCAGGTGCGAGCGCATGGGGAGGTCCTCCGGTGGGGACGGGCCGTGAGTGCTGTGGGGAGTTGTGATCAACTTAGGTTAGCCTAACCTAAGTTCCCTTGGGTGATGGCAGCATCAAGGGTGACTACGATCACTTCGGTCGCAGTGCATGCCCGAGTGCCTTGGTTTCGTGGGTGCTCAGCCCTGCTCGCGCAGCTGTTCCTCGGTCAGCCCCTGGCGCCAGTACCCCACGAAGGTGACCCGCCGGCGGTCGACGCCGCGCTCCTCGACGAAGTGCCGGCGCAACGCCTTCACCCCGCCGGACTCGCCCGCGATCCAGACGTACGGGTGCTCGGCGGCGGGGAGCCGGGCGGCGCGGATCGCGTCGAGGGCCATGGGGGAGCCCTCGGCGCGCGTCTCCTCCTGGACCAGCCAGGTGATCTCGGCGTCCGCCACGGTCACCATGTCCTGCATGGCCGCGGCGTCGCGCACCTCCAGCCAGACCCGGGCTCGGGTACCGGCGGGCAGGGATTCGAGGATGGCCGAGACGGCGGGTACGGCGGTCTCGTCGCCCCAGATCACCAGCAGGTCGGTGTCCGCCGGTGGCCGGAACCGGATCGCCCGGTTGTCGGCGATCGCCGGGCCGAGCAGCAGGACCCGGTCACCCGCGGCGGCGCGGGCGGCCCACCGCGAGGCGGGGCCGGCCGGGGTGTGCAGGACGAAGTCGATGTCGATCTCGCCGGGGTCCCGGCGCAGCGCGCGCAGCGTGTACGACCGCATCACGGCCCGTACGTCGTCCGGGAGTTCACGCCAGCCCTGCCACCAGCCGTCACCGAGCTCCAGCGGGACCCGCGGCTCGCTCTGGCCCGGATGCGGCAGGAACAGCGACAGGGACTGGTCGTGCCCGTCGGAGAAGAAGTACCGCAGATCGTCCCCGCCGAAGGTGACCCGGACCATGGACGGACCGAGCCGCCGCGTCCGTACGACGTGCAGGGAGAAGAACCGGAACGGGGCGGCTACGGCTGTGGTCATGGGGTAACTCCTGAATCGGCGTCAGGGGTGCTGCCCGGGGGCCGTGTACCGGTGTGCGGCTGTGTCGCATGGGCGCGAGCGGCCGCGGCGGCCCACGGCTCCCCGGGTGGCTGGGGCCTGGTCAGCTGACCTTCTTGGCCTTCTCGATGGCCTCGGCGAGGCTGGTGAGCAGCGGCGTGCACTTGGCGTACGAGAGGATCGGCTCGGGCGAACGGGCGATGACCTGCCCGGCCTTGACCGCCGGCAGCTTCTTCCAGGTCGCCTCGGTGATGTCGGCCGGCTGGATGGTCGAGGAGCGGTCGTCCATCATGATGATGTCGGCCGGGTACTTGTCGACGTTCTCCCAGCTCAGCGACTCGAACCAGCCGCCGCCCTGCTTCTTGGCGCTCTCCGGCGGCTCGACGAAGTTCACGCCGAGGGCCTTGAAGTACTCCAGGTCGATGGAGAGGTTGGTGCCGGAGACGTAGAACAGGTCCTGGCTCGCGGAACCGGCCATCACCTTGATCTCGGGGCGGGCCTTCGCGGCCTTGCGCAGCCGCTCCGCCGCCGCCTCGAAGTCCTTCTTGGACTGGGCGACCTTGTCGGCCTTCAGGTCCGCGCCGAGGGACTCGGCCAGCTCCCACATCCGCTCCAGCGGCTTGGTCAGCTGGCGGTCGTAGACGGAGATGGCCGCGCTCGGGGCGAGCTTGGCGATCTTGTCCTTGGAGGCCTCGGGGACGTACCAGAGGGTGCCGGCGCTGTCGAAGGTCGTGGAGATGAGGACCTCGGGGGCGAACGCCGCGTACTTCTCGACGTTGAACTGGTCCCAGACGTTGCCGAAGACGGTCAGCTTGCTGACGTCCATGTCGCCGGCCTGCACGTCGGCCTTGCCGTCCTGCGTCTTGGTGGGCCCGAAGACGCCCTTGATCTCGATGCCGTAGTCGTACAGGGCGGCCGCGACGCCGACGAAGGCGACGATCTTCGTGGGCACCTTGTCGAGCTTCACGGTGGTCCCGCGGTCGTCCTTGAACGTCCAGGGGCCGGACTTGGCAGCCGTCGTGGCGTCGTCCGAACCACCGTTTTTCGCGTCGCCGTCCCCGCAGGCTGCGAGCACGGCCCCGAGGCCGAGGGCGCCGCCGGCGGCGAGGATGCCGCGGCGGGAGAGGTGGGTGGCTCTGGCGTTGGACATGGCTACGCTGCTTTCGAACAGGGCGGATCACCCGCGGACAATTCGAAGGTAGGTTAGCCTAACCTGAGCTGATGTCCAGTGGCGGGGGCCTTGCTTTCCCAAGTGTGCCCACCCTGTGAAGCCTGGCGTCTCAGCCTGCGAGGCCCAACTTCCTTTCATTCAGGCAAAGTTGGGCCTCGCGCGTTCCGTAGGCGTCAGCCCGCCAGCCCCAACTCCCGCGCGATCAGCATCCGCTGCACCTCGCTGGTGCCCTCGCCGATCTCCAGGATCTTGGAGTCCCGCCACATGCGCGCGACGGGGTACTCGTTCATGAAGCCGTAGCCGCCGTGGATCTGCGTGGCGTCCCGGGCGTTGTCCACCGCCACCGTCGAGGAGTACAGCTTCGCCAGGGCCGCCTCCTTCTTGAAGGGCTCCCCGGCCACCAGGCGCGAGGCGGCGTCGCGCCAGGCGAGGCGCGCCGTGTGCGCCTTCATCTCCATGTCGGCGATCTTGAACTGGATCGCCTGGTTGGCGCCGATGGGGCGGCCGAAGGCGTGGCGCTCCTTGGCGTACTTCACCGACTCGTCGACGCAGCCCTGCGCCAGGCCCGTCGCCAGCGCCGCGATGGCGATCCGGCCCTCGTCCAGGATGCGCAGGAACTGGGCGTAGCCACGGCCCTCCTCGCCCAGGAGGTTGGCGGCGGGGACCCGGACGTCGGAGAAGGACAGCTCGCGGGTGTCGGAGGCGTTCCAGCCGACCTTGGAGTAGGGGGCGGCGACCGTGAAGCCCTTTGTGCCGGACGGGACGATGATCGCGGAGATCAGCGGCCTTCCGTCGGGCTTGCGGCCGGTGACCGCCGTGACGGTGACCAGGCCCGTGATGTCCGTGCCCGAGTTGGTGATGAAGCACTTCGTGCCGTTGATCACCCACTCGTTCGTCTCCGCGTCGAGCCGGGCCGTCGTCCGGGTCGCCCCCGCGTCGGAGCCGCCGTCCGGCTCGGTGAGCCCGAAGGCGCCGAGGATCTCGCCGGAGCACAGCTTCGGCAGCCACTGCCGCTTCTGCTCCTCGGTGCCGAAGAGGTGGATCGGCATCGCACCGAGCGAGACGCCCGCCTCCAGGGTGATGGCGACCGAGGAGTCCACGCGGGCCAGTTCCTCCAGCGCCACCCCGAGGGCCTGGTAGTCGCCGCCCATGCCGCCGTACTCCTCGGGGAACGGCAGGCCGAACAGGCCCATGCGGCCCATCTCCCGGACGATCTCGTACGGGAACTCGTGACGCTCGTAGAAGTCGCCGATCTTCGGCGCCACGACATCGTGCGCGAACTGCTCCACCGTGCGGCGCAGTTCCTCCAGTTCGGGGGAGAGACGGTGGTTCATGGCTGTTCAGTGCTCCTTGTGGGAGAGGGCTCGGACGGTGCGGGACGGGCTGGGTCGGCCCAGTTGTTCGGCCATCCACGCGCTCGTGGCGACGAGGCGGCCGAGGTCGACTCCGGTGTCGATGCCGAGGCCCCGCAGCATCCACACGAGGTCCTCCGTGGCGAGGTTGCCGGTGGCGGACTTGGCGTAGGGGCAGCCGCCCAGGCCGCCGGCGGAGGCGTCGACGGTCGTGACACCGTGCTCCAGGGCGGCGTAGGTGTTGGCCAGCGCCTGGCCGTAGGTGTCGTGGAAGTGGACGCCGACGACGCCGGTCGGCACACCCTCCGCGTCGAGGGCGGACAGGAGCCCGCGCACATGACCGGGCGTGGCGACCCCGATCGTGTCGCCGAGGCTGAGCTCGTCGCAGCCCATGTCCCGCAGCGCCTTGCACACACGCACCACCTGGGGGACGGGGACCGCGCCCTCCCACGGGTCGCCGAAGCACATGGACACATAGCCGCGGACATGGAGGCCCTCGTCCTTCGCCCGCGCCACGACCGGCTCGAACACCGCCAGCGACTCGTCCAGTGTGCGGTTGAGGTTGGCCTTGGCGAAGGACTCCGTGGCGCTGGCGAAGACGGCGACCCGCCGGGCACCGAGGGCCAGGGCACGGTCCAGACCGCGGTCGTTGGGGACCAGGACGGGCAGCTGCACGCCTTCCAGGCCGCTGACGAGCGGGTACAGCCGCTCGGCGTCGGCGAGCTGGGGCACCCACTTGGGGTGGACGAAGCTGGTGGCCTCGATCGTCGTCAGCCCCGCCTCGGCGAGCCGGTGCACGAACTCCGCCTTGATCTCGGTCGGCACGCTCGACTTCTCGTTCTGCAGGCCGTCGCGCGCGCCGACCTCGTGGATCCGCACCCGGGCGGGCAGGTTCGGTGCCGGCACCGTCATGGGCAGCGTCATCGCTCCTCCTCCACCGGCTCGATGACCGCGAGCACCTGGTCCATGGCGACCGTGGCGCCCGGCGCCACATCCAGCTCGGCGACCGTCCCGGCGTGCGGCGCGGAGATGACGTGCTCCATCTTCATCGCCTCGACCACCAGCAGACTCTGACCCGCGCTCACCTCGTCGCCGACCGCGACCTTCACGACCGTCACCGTGCCGGGCATCGGCGCGGTCAGGGAGTCGGCGCCCGCGTGCGCGGCACCGGTCAGGGACGCGGCCACCGGGTCGTGGTCGCGTACGTGCCAGGCCTCACCTTCGCGGCCGAGCCAGTCGCCGGCCCGGTGGAAGGTGTGGCGGACGCCGTCCAGCAGGACCGACACGCCGTCCGGGGTGACGGTGTGCGTGCCGCGCGGGACGTACTCCACGGGCTCCTGCACCCGCAGCGGGAACGCGACCGGTTTCGCGACGCCGCCCAGCCGCCAGCCGCTCGGCACCGAGAACGGGTCCGTCCAGCCGTCGCCCTTCGGGCGCAGCGCCTCCAGCCGTACGGCCGCCGCCGCCTCGTAGACCTCGTCGGGAACGTCCGTGGTGACCAGGTCGGGCGCCTCGCGCTCCACCAGGCCCGTGTCCAGCTCGCCCGCGACGACCGCCGGATGCGCGAGCAGGCGCCGCAGGAACCCGGCGTTGGTCTGCACGCCCAGCGTGACCGTCTCGGCGAGCGCCGCCCGGAGCCTGCGGATCGCCGTCGCCCGGTCCGGGCCGTACGCGATCACCTTGGACAGCATCGGGTCGTACAGGCTGCCGACCTCGGTGCCCTCGCTGAGCCCGGAGTCGGTGCGCACGCCGTCGCCCTGGGGCTCGCGCAGCCTGAGGACCGTGCCGCCCGACGGCAGGAACCCGCGCGCGGGGTCCTCCGCGCACACCCGGGCCTCGATCGCGTGGCCGGTGAGCCGGACGTCGTCCTGCGTGAACGGCAGCGGCTCGCCCGCGGCGACCCGAAGCTGCCACTCCACCAGGTCCAGCCCGGTGATCAGCTCGGTGACCGGGTGCTCCACCTGGAGCCGGGTGTTCATCTCCATGAAGTAGTACGACGACGGGTCACCGCCGGGGACGATGAACTCGACCGTGCCCGCGCCCCGGTAGCCGCAGGAGCGGGCCGCCTGGACCGCGGCCTCGCCCATCGACGCGCGCGTGGCCTCGTCCAGCAGGACGGACGGCGCCTCCTCGATGATCTTCTGGTGCCGCCGCTGGAGGGAGCACTCGCGCTCACCGAGGTGGACGACGCCTCCGTGGCCGTCGGCCAGGACCTGGATCTCGATGTGCCGGGGACGGTCGATCCACCGCTCGACGAGGAGGGTGTCGTCGCCGAAGGAGGCGCGGGCCTCACGGCGGGCGGCGGCGATCTCGTCCCCGAGCACCACCGCGTCCCGCACCAGGCGCATGCCCTTGCCGCCGCCGCCCGCGGAGGGCTTGAGCAGCACGGGCATGCCGATCTCCCGGGCCGCGTCCACCAGTTCGGCGTCCGTGAGCCCGCTGCCGCTGGACCCGGGCACGACCGGGACCCCGGCCGCCTTCACCGTCTCCTTGGCGCGGATCTTGTCGCCCATCAGGGAGATGGCGTCGGCGGGCGGTCCGATGAAGACGAGGCCGGCGTCGGCGCAGGCGCGCGCGAAGTCGGCGTTCTCCGCGAGGAATCCGTAACCCGGGTGCACGGCCTGGGCGCCGGTGCGTGCGGCCGCCTCCAGCAGCCGCTCCACGGACAGATAGCTCTCGGACGCCGGCGCCGGACCGATCCGTACCGCCGTGTCGGCCTCGCGTACATGCCGTGCGTCGGCGTCGGCGTCGGAGAAGACGGCCACCGAGCGCACGCCCAGCGAGCGGAGCGTACGGATGACCCGTACGGCGATCTCGCCCCGGTTGGCCACGAGCACTGTGTCGAACATGGGTTCCGTCCCCCTCACATCCGGAAGACGCCGAACTGGGGGTCACCCAGGGGCGCGTTGGCACAGGCGGTCAGGGCCAGGCCCAGCACCTGACGGGTCTCCAGCGGGTCGATGACCCCGTCGTCCCAGAGCCGGGCGGTGGCGTAGTAGGCGTTGCCCTGGCGCTCGTACTGCTCGCGGATCGGCGCCTTGAAGGCGTCCTCCTCCTCGGCGGGCCACGACTCGCCGCGCGCCTCCAACTGGTCCCGCTTGACGGTCGCGAGGACGGAGGCGGCCTGCTCGCCGCCCATCACGGAGATCTTGGCGCCCGGCCACATCCACAGGAACCGGGGCGAGTACGCCCGGCCGCACATGGAGTAGTTCCCGGCGCCGTACGACCCGCCGACCACCACCGTCAGCTTCGGCACCCGGGTGCAGGCCACCGCCGTGACCATCTTGGCGCCGTGCTTGGCGATGCCACCGGCCTCGTAGTCCTTGCCGACCATGAACCCGGAGATGTTCTGCAGGAAGACCAGCGGGATCCCGCGCTGGTCGCACAGCTCGATGAAGTGGGCGCCCTTCTGGGCGGACTCGGAGAACAGGATGCCGTTGTTGGCGACGATGCCGACCGGGTGGCCGTGGATCCGGGCGAAGCCGGTGACGAGTGTCTGGCCGAACTCGGCCTTGAACTCCGCGAAGCGCGAGCCGTCGACCACGCGCGCGATGATCTCGCGGACGTCGTAGGGGGTGCGGGAGTCCACGGGCACGGCGCCGTACAGGCCGTAGGGGTCGACCTTCGGCTCCGCGGCGGGCGTGACCTCCCAGGGGAGCGCCCCGCGCGCGGGCAGGGTCGCGACGATGTTGCGCACGATGCGCAGCGCGTGCGCGTCGTCCTCGGCGAGGTGGTCGGTCACGCCGGACACCCGGGAGTGGACCTCGCCGCCGCCCAGCTCCTCCGCGGTGACGACCTCGCCGGTGGCGGCCTTCACCAGCGGGGGGCCGCCGAGGAAGATCGTGCCCTGATCGCGGACGATGACGGCCTCGTCGCTCATCGCGGGGACGTACGCGCCGCCCGCCGTGCACGACCCGAGGACCGCGGCGATCTGCGGGATCCCGGCGCCCGACATCCGGGCCTGGTTGTAGAAGATCCGCCCGAAGTGCTCGCGGTCCGGGAACACCTCGTCCTGCATGGGCAGGAAGGCGCCGCCGGAGTCGACGAGGTAGACGCACGGCAGGCGGTTCTCCAGAGCCACCTCCTGCGCGCGCAGGTGCTTCTTCACGGTCATGGGGTAGTACGTGCCGCCCTTGACCGTGGCGTCGTTGGCGACGATCACGCACTCGCGTCCGCTGACCCGTCCGATGCCGGCGATGACACCGGCGGCCGGGGCCTGCCCGTCGTACATGCCGTCGGCGGCGAGGGGAGCGAGCTCCAGGAAGGGGGAGCCGGGGTCCAGGAGGGTGTCGACCCGGTCCCGGGGCAGCAGCTTCCCGCGCGCCGTGTGCCGGGCGCGCGCCTTCTCGCCGCCTCCCAGCCGGGCGGCGGCGAGCTTGCCGTGCAGCTCCTCCACCAGCGCCCGGTGGGCCTCTTCATTGGCCCGCCATGCCTCCGACGCGGGATCTGCCGCGCTCGCAAGCTCCGGTGCCTCGTGCATCCTGCGGTCCCCTCACCCAGTGATCGACTGTTAATGAGCGTTAACCATTTCCATCAGGTTAACGACCGCTAACCTCCCTGTCTAGAATTGCTTGCATGGCCACCAGAACCGACGCCCCGACCCGCCGCGAACAGATCCTCAAGGAGGCCGCGCGGCTCTTCGCCGAGCGCGGCTTCCACGGCGTCGGCGTCGACGAGATAGGCGCCGCCGTGGGCATCAGCGGGCCCGGTCTCTACCGGCACTTCGCCGGCAAGGACGCCATGCTCGCCGAGCTGCTGGTCGGCATCAGCGGCCAGCTGCTGACGGGCGCGAAGCGGCGGCTGGCGGAGGCCGACGGGGTGCCGCCCGAGGCGGTCCTCGACTCCCTCATCGAGGGCCACATCGACTTCGCCCTCGACGACCGCCCCCTGATCACCCTGCACGACCGTGAGCTGGACCGCCTCCGCGACAGCGACCGCAAGCTCGTCCGGCAGCTCCAGCGGCAGTACGTCGAGCTGTGGGTGGAGGTGGTCCGGAAGGTGTACCCGGACCTGGCGGAACCGACGGCCCGCTCGGCCGTGCACTCGGTGTTCGGGCTGCTGAACTCGACCCCTCACCTGGGCCGTCCGGGGGCGCTGCCGGGGCGCGGGGTCACGGCGGAGCTGCTGCACCGGATGGCGCGGGGGGCGTTCGGGGCGGCGGAGGGCTGAGCCGCGCGGACACGCCCATCCGTGCGCACTGGGTACGCTGCGGCCGTGGCAATGGACTACGCCAGGATGCGCGCGATCGCCGAGCGTCTTGATTCCTACGCCGAACGGCTCGAAGGGGCGTGGAGCGTCGAGATCGGCTCCTCCGGCCCGGTACTGGCCATGAGGCGCCTGCCGAAGCGGCACGCGGGCACGGTCCTGCGTATCCGTCTGCAACTGGACGAGCAGCTGCCCCGTACGCATCCCGGCCACATCTGCGTCAGGGGCCCTGTGATCGAGGACCCGGCGCTCGGCCGTATGCGGCTCCCGGACGCGGTCGTCCTTCCGGAGGCTGCGCTCGACGAGGAGGGTTTCGCCGTCGACGCGGTGCAGGTGCCGGCCGTCGTGGAGGTCTTCTCGCCGGCCGGCCCGACCGGCGACTTCGTCGACAAGTTGGCCGACTACCCGGCCATGGGTATCGCCGACTGCATGATCGTCGACCCCCGCACCGGCACCGTCGAGGTCCACTCCGATCCGTGCGGGGGCCGCTACATGCGCAAGGACGCCTACATCTACGGCGACTCGGTGCCGTTCGGGCCCTGGAGGGTCGAGACCTCCGAATTCCGGCGGTACGGCAGACCAGGAGAGTGACGAGCGTTACGGCCGCCCCACCCTGGACGCCGCTCCCTACCCGCCGGTACGGTTGAATGAGCAAGCGCTTAGACATGTACCGGTGGAGGTGGACGGCGTGCGCCGTACGGTGTTCAACGAGGATCACGAGGCGTTCCGGGAGACCATCCGGGCCTTCATCGAGGCCGAGGTGGTCCCGGTCTACGACGAGTGGTTCGCGGCCGGCCAGGCGCCGCGCGACTTCTACTACAAGCTCGCCGAGCTCGGTGTCTTCGGCATCCGTGTCGACGAGGAGTACGGCGGCGCCGGCATCGACTCGTACAAGTTCGAAGCGATCATGTACGAGGAGACGGCCCGCGCGGGCGTCCAGTTCGGCGGCTCCGGCGTGCACGTGCTGCTCGGCCTGCCGTACATCAAGATGCTCGCCACCGACGAGCAGAAGAAGCGGTTCCTGCCGAAGTTCGTCTCCGGCGAGGAGATGTGGGCGCTGGCGATGACCGAGCCGGGCACCGGCTCCGACCTCGCGGGCATGAAGACCACCGCCAAGCTCTCCGAGGACGGCACGCACTACGTCCTCAACGGCGCCAAGACCTTCATCACGGGCGGTGTGCACGCCGACCGCGTGATCGTCTGCGCCCGTACCGCCGCCCCGACGGCCGAGGACCGCCGCCACGGCATCTCCCTGTTCGCCGTGGACACCAAGTCCGAGGGCTACTCGGTGGGCCGCAAGCTCGACAAGCTGGGCCTGAAGACCTCCGACACCGCCGAGCTGGCCTTCGTCGACGTCAAGGTGCCCGTCGAGGACCTCCTCGGCGAGGAGAACAAGGGCTTCTACTACCTCGGCCACAACCTGGCCTCCGAGCGCTGGGGCATCGCCTTCGGCGCCTACGCCCAGGCCAAGGCGGCCGTGCGGTTCGCCAAGCAGTACGTGCAGGAGCGCACCGTCTTCGGCAAGCCGGTCGCCGCCTTCCAGAACACCAAGTTCGAGCTGGCCGCCTGCCAGGCCGAGGTCGACGCCGCCGAGGCCGTCGCCGACCGCGCGCTGGAGGCCCTCGACGCCGGCGAGCTGACCCCGGCCGAGGCTGCCTCCGCGAAGCTGTTCTGCACCGAGGTCGCGCACCGCGTGATCGACCGCTGCCTGCAGCTGCACGGCGGGTACGGCTTCATGAACGAGTACCCGATCGCCCGCCTGTACGCGGACAACCGCGTCAACCGGATCTACGGCGGCACCAGCGAGATCATGAAGACGATCATCGCGAAGGACATGGGCCTGTAAGGCACGGCGTCACCGGCCAGCAGGACCCGAAGTCACCGGTCAAGAGAAAAGGTGCCATGAACCAGGCACTGCAGGATCTCCTCGATCTGCTCGATCTGGAGCAGATCGAGGAGAACATCTTCCGCGGCCAGTCCCGGTCCGCCGTCGTCCCGCGGGTCTTCGGCGGCCAGGTCGCGGCCCAGGCGCTGGTCGCCGCCGGGCGCACGGTCCCCGGGGACCGGCACGCCCACTCCCTCCACGCGTACTTCCTGCGCATGGGGGACCCCGGAGCGCCCATCGTCTACAACGTCGACCGCATGCGCGACGGCCGCTCCTTCACCACCCGCCGTGTCGTCGCGGTCCAGCACGGCAAGCCGATCTTCGCGCTGTCGGCGTCCTTCCAGACGTACGAGGAGGGGCTGGACCACCAGACCCCGATGCCGCCCGCGCCCGACCCGGCGTCGCTCCCCACCTCCCAGGAGCGCCTGCGCGGCTACGACCACCTCGACCCGGCGGTCGTCGAGAGGTTCCTGGAGGCACGCCAGGCGGTCGACCTGCGCTACGTCGACGAGCCGCCGTACGGCCGGTTCGGCGAGCCGCGCGAACCGCACTCCCAGGTCTGGTTCCGCACCAACGGCAAGCTCGCCGACGACCCCCTGCTGCACGTCGTACTCGCCACGTACGTCTCCGACATGACCCTGCTCGACTCGGTCCTGCTGGCGCACGGCCGGGGCGGCTGGGCCGTCGGGGACGTGGTCGGCGCCTCGCTGGACCACGCGATGTGGTTCCACCGGCCCTTCCGGGCCGACGAGTGGCTCCTGTACGACCAGGAGTCGCCGTCTGCGCACGGCGGACGTGGCCTGGGACAGGCCCGCATCTACACGCAGGACGGGCAGCTGGCGGTGTCGGTGATCCAGGAGGGCGTGGTCCGCGTCCCGCGGTGACGGCTGATCGCCCGTCCCCCGCCCGTCCGCCCTAACGCCCTACCGCCTCCCGCTCTTCCACGGTGACCGTCGGACGCTCGGCCGACCGGTCGCCGCCGCGGCGTCGGCCGCTGCCCGACCGGAGCACCCGCAGGGCCAGGAACCCGACGACGGCCGGCGCCACGAGCGCAAGGATCACCTTGGAGTACAGGCCCACCAGGTCGGTGACCTGGTGCCAGCGGGCGCCGAGGGCGTAGCCGGCGCAGATGAAGGCGGTGTTCCAGATGAGGCTGCCCACCGCGGTGAGCGCGAGGAACAGGGGCAGCCGCATGCGTTCCACACCGGCCGGTATCGAGATGAGGCTGCGGAAGATCGGTATGAAGCGGCCGAAGAAGACGGCCTTGGTGCCGTGCCGGAGGAACCACGCCTCCGTCCGCTCCACGTCCGCGACCTTCACCAGGGGCAGCTTGGCGGCCACGGCGATCAGACGTTCCCGGCCGAAGAGCGCGCCGAGCAGGTAGAGGGCCAGCGCGCCCACCACCGAACCCGCGGTCGTCCACACGACGGCGGCGACGACGTCCATCCGGCCCTGGCTCGCGGTGAACCCGGCCAGCGGCAGGATCACCTCGCTCGGCAGCGGCGGGAACAGGTTCTCCAGCGCGATGGCCAGTCCGGCGCCCGGACCGCCCAGCTTCTCCATGAGGCCGGCCGCCCAGCCGGCGACTCCGCCGACGGGTGCGCCGGACACGGCAGCGATGATCATGCGCGTATTTTACGAAGACTTGACCTAAAGGGTCGGTGAGGACGGCCGCGACTGCTGCTGGGCCGGGCCCGTCCGGCCACGGATCCGGCCGAGGCGGAGGCGCCGCCGCGCTCCGACACCTACGACAGCCCGGCCTCCGCCAGCAGGAACGCCGTCATCGGGTCGTAGTGGCGGGGGCTCACCACATGGTCGTCCAGCGGCACGACGACCTGCACGGTTCCCTCCGCCTCCGCCAGGAACAGCGCAGGGTCGTTGCAGTCCGCGTAGCCGACCGAGTCGACGCCGTGCTGCCCGGCACAGCCCGCCCAGCCGTGGTCGGCGACCACCAGGTCCGGCAGCGGGCGTCCCTCGCGTTCGAGCCCCGTCAGGATCGCCTTCATCGGCTCACCGGAGTGGGTGTGCCAGAGGGTGGCGCCGTGTTCGAGGACCGCCACGTCGGCGAACTGCATGACGTACCCCTCCTCCGTCTGCAGGCCCTCCGGGATCACCACGATCTCGCAGCCCGCCGTGCGCAGCGCGGCGGCGGTGGCGCGGTGGACGTCCAGCAGACCACCCGGGTGCCCGGTGGCGAACAGCACGCGCTGCCCGCCGTCCGCCGCCTTGCGCAGGCGGGCCGCCATCCGCTCCAGCGCGGCCACGGTCAGCTCGGGATCGATCGTGTCCTGACCGTGGCGGTGCTCCGCGTCGTCGTTCACACCGACCCGCTCCGCCATCACCGCGAGCACGTCCTGCTCGTCGGTCCAGCGGTCGCCGAGTTCCAGGCCGAGCCAGTAGTGGCGGTTGCCGTTCGCCAGCTGGCGGTAGTGGGAGAGGTTGTTCTCGCGGGGCGTCGCGACATCGCCCGCGATACGGGTACTGACGAGGTGGTCGACGAGTTCGGCGCGGCTGGGTGTCCCGGGTATCGGCATGGTTCCCATTGTGAGGCAGACAACTGCCCGAACGTCGGCGTCCGGTGCGCGTGCGATGCGCGTCACTGTGCGCGTCACCGCTCCGTGTGCCGCAACGCGAACCACAGCTCCATCCGTACGTCCGGGTCGTCCAGGTCGGTGTCGAGCAGCGCGGCACACCGGGCGATCCGCTGGCGGACGGTGTTGCGGTGGACGGACAGGGCCACCGCGGTGCGGTCCCAACTGCCGTGCAGGGAGAGCCAGGTGCGCAGGGTCTCGGTGAGCGGGGCGGTGAGCGGCGCGAGCAGGGACCGGGCGTGTGCGCGGGCCTCGTCGGGGGAGAGCAGGTCGGTCAGGGCCGGGCGGTGGGCGCCGTGCCGGACCAGGGGCGCGCGGGTGGCCCTCGCCCGGGACAGCGCTCGGGCCGCCTGGGCGTCGGCGGCCGGCCACTCCCGGGGCTCCGCGGGGGCGCTGACACCCAGGGTCCAGCCGGGCTGCGCGGCCGGCTCGCGGTCCGCCGGCACGAGGACGCGCACGACGTCCGGCGCCAGGTCGACCATCGGGGAGCCGAGGGCCGCGCCCAGCGCCGAGGCCGCCACCGGATCGCAGGGCGCGGTGTCGGGGCGGGCGTGGACCACGAGCAGGCGGTCGACGCCCAGGAGCGGGGCGACCGTCTCCGGCTCGGCGCCCAGCAGCAGCCGTACGAGCGCCGCCGAACGGGCCGCTCCGGAGCCGCTCTGCTGCTCGCCGGTGAGGAGGGAGAGCAGCACGGCGGCGACGGAGGCGATGGTGTGGTCGCCGGTGTCGCGGCGCGGCGCGGCGACCCCGAGCACGAAGCCCCGGCCGGCCCCGAGGGCGTAGGCGGCGAGGTGGGTGCCGGAGGTGGTGGTGTCGGTGGCGGTGGTGGAGGACCTGCTGGTGACGACACCCGCGAGCCTCGCCAGCCCTTCCCGGACCTCGGCGTCCGGCTCCCGCCCCGCCTGCCCGACCACCGCGCCCTCCGGTCCGTACAGCACCGCCCGGCCGCCGACCCGCCGGGCCAGCTGCCGCAGCACGGCGCGGACCGGGTCCGGGCGTGCGGCCGCCGCCGCGAGGCTCTGCTGGGCCTCCGTCACACGGCGCAGTTCGGCGAGCCGGGCCCGGGCCATCAGCTGCCAGACCGCGCGGGCGACACCCGAGAAGGTGGTCCGCGGCGGGACCTCCAGCAGCGGAAGGCCGTACGTCTCGCATGCCGTGACCAGTGCGCCGGGCACCGTGTCGTGGACGGGGGCGAGCCCGAAGCCGAGCGCCGCGCCGCCCGCCGCGACGATCCGCGTGACGTAGTCGTCGAAGTACGTCCCCTGCCCCGCCGCCTGCGGGATGTGCACGCCGGCCGTCAGCAGCAGTTCGCCGCCCAGAAGATAGGGGTAGGGGTCGGTCATCTCCGAGGTGTGGGCCCAGTGGATCACCGTGTCCGCGCCCCTGGGACCGGCGATCTGGCGCAGGCCCAGGTCCTCCCGGGCCAGGAGGGCCGACAGAGGCACCGGCGGGGTCGGCGGAACGGCGGGCTCCGGCATATGGACGCTTCCTCCAGTCACACAGCCTCGGATGGATGAAACGTACACTTCGCAGCCGCTTTCCGGCCATCTACTGTCGATTCGGACCCGGCAGCGCGCGGGCGCGGGCGGACGTCGCGGACGTCTCCGTGAGCCACTGGCCCGTGGCCCCCCGCCACCCGCGATCCACCGCGGAAGCGCACACACGACCACACGCAGGAAAGAAGGCAATCCACCATGACCGGCACCGAGACGCCCCGCGGCCCCGTCGACTCCTCCCGCATCCCGCGGTACGCCGGACCCGCGACCTTCGCCCGGCTCCCGCGCCTCGACGAGGTCGGCCGCGCCGACGTCGCCGTGGTCGGCGTGCCGTTCGACTCGGGCGTCTCGTACCGGCCGGGCGCCCGCTTCGGCGGCAACGCGATCCGCGAGGCGTCCCGGCTGCTGCGCCCCTACAACCCGGCGCAGGACGCCTCCCCGTTCGCCCTTGCCCAGGTCGCGGACGGCGGTGACATCGCCGTGAACCCGTTCAACATCAACGAGGCCGTGGAGACCGTCGAGGCGGCCGCCGACGAGCTGCTGGGCACCGGCGCCCGCCTGATGACCCTGGGCGGCGACCACACCATCGCGCTGCCCCTGCTGCGCTCGGTCGCCAAGAAGCACGGCCCGGTCGCCCTGCTCCACTTCGACGCGCACCTCGACACCTGGGACACCTACTTCGGCGCCGAGTACACCCACGGCACGCCCTTCCGCCGTGCGGTGGAGGAGGGCATCCTCGACACCTCCGCCCTCTCCCACGTCGGCACCCGCGGCCCGCTGTACGGCAAGCAGGACCTCACCGACGACGAGAAGATGGGCTTCGGCATCGTCACCTCCGCGGACATCTACCGCCGCGGCGCCGACGAGGTGGCCGACCAGCTGCGCCAGCGCATCGGCGACCGCCCGCTGTACATCTCCATCGACATCGACTGCCTCGACCCGGCCCACGCGCCCGGCACCGGCACCCCCGAGGCGGGCGGCATGACCTCCCGGGAGCTGCTGGAGATCCTGCGGGGCCTGGCGTCCTGCAACCTCGTCTCCGCCGATGTCGTCGAGGTGGCTCCCGCGTACGATCATGCCGAGATCACGTCGGTGGCCGCGTCCCACACGGCCTACGAACTGACCACCATCATGTCCCGCCAGATCGCCCAGGCCCGCGAGGAGAACAAGGCCAAGTGACCCACGACCACGACCTGGTGCTCCGCCCGACCGATGCGCAGACCGCCGCCGCCCTGAACCCTCCGGCCGGCCGCAACGGCGGAGACCTGGTCGTGGAGACGCTGGCCGGACTCGGCGCGACCACGGTGTTCGGGCTGCCCGGACAGCACGCGCTGGGCATGTTCGACGCGCTGCGCCGGTCCGACCTGCGGTACGTCGGCCTGCGCGTGGAGAACAACGCCGGTTTCGCGGCGGACGCGTACGGCCGGATCACGGGTGAGGCGGCGCCGCTGCTGCTCTCCACGGGTCCGGGCGCGCTGACGTCCCTGGCCGCGCTCCAGGAGGCGGCGGCGGCCTCCGCCCCCGTGCTGGCGATCAGCAGTCAGATCCCGACGGCGGGACTGGGCGGTGGCCGGCACGGCTATCTGCACGAACTCACCGACCAGGCGGCCTCGTTCAGGGGCGTGGTGAAGTCGGTCCACACCGTCCGTGCGCAGTCCCAGATCCCCTCCGCGATCGAGGCCGCCTGGAAGTCGGCGCTGACCGCCCCGCACGGGCCGGTGTGGGTGGAGATCCCGCAGGACGTCCTGCTCGCCGAGACGGTGATCCCGGTGGTGACGGGCGGCGACGCCTTCCCGGAGGAGCTGCCGCCGCGCCCCGAACTGACGGCGGTCGCCGCCGATCTGCTCTCCAGGGCAGCCCGCCCGGCGATCATCGCGGGCGGGGGAGTGGTGCGGGCGGACGCCTCCGGCAAGCTGAGGCAACTGGCCGAGAAACTCCAGGCACCGGTCGTCACCACCCCCGGCGGCAAAGGCGCCTTTCCCTGGACGCACCCCCTGTCCCTCCAGTCCTGGATCGAGGACCGGCACACCACGGACTTCCTGGAGGACGCGGACGTCCTCCTGGTCGTCGGCTCCGGACTGGGTGAACTCTCCTCCAACTACCACACGTTCAAGCCCCGCGGCCGGGTCGTGCAGATCGAGGCCGACCTCGGCAAGCTGGAGGCCAACCACCCCGCGCTGGGCATCCACGCGGACGCGCGTCTCGCCCTGCAGGCGCTGCTGGAGACGGTGACGCGGCGCGAGGACCCGTCGGCTCCGGACCGGGTCCGGGAGCTGCTCGCGAAGGTCACCGAGCGCATCGCCGCCCAGGAACTCACCCTGGAGCAGGAGGTGCTGGCGTCCGTGCGCCGGGCCCTGCCCGCCGATTCGCCGTCCTTCTGGGACATGACGATCCTGGCCTACTGGGCCTGGTCGGCCTTCGACGCCAAGGGCCCGAACCACATGCACTCCGCCCAGGGCTCCGGCGGCCTCGGCTACGGCTTCCCGGCCGCGCTCGGCGCGGCGGTGGCGGACCCGACCCGCCCGGTCCTCGCGGTGTCCGGCGACGGCGGTGCCCTGTACTCCATCGCCGAGCTGGCGACGGCCCGCCAGTACGACCTGAACGTCACCTGGCTCATCGTGGACGACGGCGGCTACGGCATCCTGCGCGAGTACATGACGGACGCCTTCGGGCAGACGATGGCGACGGCGACGGAACTGACGCGGCCGGACTACGTGGCGCTGGCCTCTTCCTTCGGCGTCCCCGGGGTCCGTACGACCCCGGAGACGCTGGAGTCCGACCTGGCGAAGGCGCTGTCCGCGCCGGGCCCTTCGGTGGTGGTGCTCCCGGCGGTGCTGCGGATGTTCGCGCCCACGCACCTGACGGGGTGACGCTTCAGCGTCTAGTCGCGCGTGTCGTCGACGTGGTCGCGGTTGTAGCAGGCGTCGTCCACCGCGGGGCTGGTCCACGGCGCGGCCAACGGGACGAGCGCGAGTGCCTGCCGGCAGAGGTTGGCGCCGGAGTAGCCGGCGATGTTGATACGGCCCCGGTCGCCGTCGTCGGCGTGTGCCGGACCGGCGAGTACGAGGGCTGCCATGGTGAGCGCGGCGAGCGCGCTGATCTTCTTCATAGCCGGGTCAACGGCGGTGGATCGGCGCGGGTCACTCCGCTGCACAGGTGGTGGCCGAGTGCGCCGGGGGCCGGTGAGGCCTCTGGCGCACTCAGGGCGACCGGAGAGGTCCGGCTCGCCTACCAGATCGCCTCGACCCACTCCGGGTGGTCGATGAACGGGTTCCGGTTGCCCTGGTAGCTGGCGTAGATGACCTCGTTGCGGCGCTCCTCGAAGGCGTCCGGCGGATCCTCGTCGTTCCACTGCTTCAGGACGGAGAGGCGGCCGTGGTAGGGGACGCTGCCGTTGATGGAGTCGTTGGCCTCCAGGTCGGGCCAGCTGTCGTCACCCTCGTAGCGGACGGCCATGTAGAGGATCATGCGGGCCACGTCGCCCTTGACGGCGTCACGGGGCTCGAAGGAGTTGGAGTCGGTCAGGCTGCCGCCGGAGTTGGTGAAGCCGCTGCCGCCGTGGTCGAAGTCCTTGTTGCCGCGGATGGAGTTGACCTGGACGTCCTCCGGGCGCACGTGGTGCAGGTCGGTGCCGGGTCCGGCGGTGGTCCCGAAGTCGCCGTGGGACTGGGCCCACACGTGCTCACGGTTCCAGTTGCCGGTGCTGCCCCCGCTGAGGGACTTGCTGCGGGAGATGCCGCTGTAGAGCAGCTTCACGTTGTTGCTGTTGTTCGGGTCCTGGTCGGTGACCTTCAGGGCATTCCAGACGGCCGAGTACGAGATCGTGCTCTGCTCGCTGATGATCGTGTGGAGCGAGTCCTTCAGCGCCGTACCGGTCTTGCCGACCGCGCCGGCGTAGTACGTGTCGTCGTACTGCGTCGTCGTCGCGGCGGCCGGGGTCGCGGTGAGCGCGGGGGTGAGGCCGACCAGGAGGGCGGCCGTCGTCAGCGCCACTGGTCTCCAGCGGCGGGCTATGCGTGTCGCCAGCATGTGGGGTGTCCCATCTACGCGGGTTGAATGGAGGCGGCAACCGGAGAGTGGCATGGACATGCGGCGATGTCGATGGCTTGAATGTGTCGATCAGGTGACGGGAAATCGCAAATCGGCGCTTGTCGACGCGAGTTGGCCGTGAAAAAGGGCCCCGACGAGTCGGGGCCCTTCCGGTGCGGGGGTGTGCCGGTGTTCAGCTCACCCGGCGCCCCGACTCCTTGACGGCGGCGACGAAGGCCGACCAGTTCGCGGCGGAGAAGAGCAGTGCCGGGCCCTGCGGGACCTTGGAGTCGCGGACGGGGACGCCGGCGGGGTGGTTGTCGAGGACTTCGAGGCAGCTGTTGGCTTCGGTTCCGCTGTAGGACGACTTGCGCCAACCCATCGGTATGTCCGCACCCGGGATCGCGTGCTCAGTCATGGTGTCCGTAGCCCTTCGCTGTCACCCTCAGCAGGGCGAGTGACTCTTGCAGCGACAACGCATCGCTCAAAGCGAGATGGTAGGCGCCTTGGAGCCGCTCGACGATGGCGGGGGAGTCGTGAACCTTGCCGATCTGCAGGCCCTCGGTGTAGGCGACCGGGGGCTGGTCCTCGAACCACATCAGCGTCAGCATGCTGTTGAGGACCTGGTATGCGCCCACGCCGTACGGCATCACATGGACGCGTACCCGATCGGATTCGGCCAGGCGCACAAGGTGAGTGAGCTGTTCGGCCATGACTCCGGGACTGCCGACCGGGCGTCGTAGCACTGCCTCGTCCAGCAGGGCCCACACCACAGGCGTCACCGGGTCGGCGAGGATTCGGGCACGCTCAAGCCGTGTGACGACGAGCTTGTCACGCTCCTGCTCGCTCACAGGGGGGTACCCCACGCTCAGCAGGGCGCGTGCGTACCTTTCCGTCTGCAGGATGCCCGGCACGAAAATGGGTGCGAACTCACGGATGGCCGAGGCTTGTTGTTCGAGCTGTCTGGCCGCCTCGAAATAGTCCTCGACCGCTGCGTCGCGCTGCGGCAGAAAGCTGCTCAGCACATCGCCCGTGCCCAAGGCCACATCCAACCGCCGAGCATCCTCCTTAGACGGCACCCGCCGCCCCGCCTCGATGTGCGCGATGTGCGAACGCGTCATGATCGCCCGCTCGGCCAGCTGCTGCTGGGTCAGCCCCGTCGCCTCCCGCTGCTGCTTCAGCCAGTCACCGTACGTGCTGCTCATGGCCAACTCCTTTGCGACGAATGCCTGGTCACACGCGACCCTCTGGCGAGGCTAGCCCGCTTCGTCTCAGTCTGTGAGTTGATCGCTACGCAAAGCGATACCCCCGCGACCGCGCGACCGGTCCGGGGGCGTGGTCATCAACGAACAGCAGGAGTCGACGACATGAGTCACCGTATCGCCATCACCCTCTTGCGCACGCCGCTTTCGCGTCTGCTGCGCCGCCGGGGCCACCACACGAGCCGGGTCCGGCCGGGCGTCGTCGTGGCCGGTCCGACGGTCCGTCACACCGGCCCGTACACGTCCCGGGAGAGGGCGCCCCGGGTCGCCGTACCCGGTATCGGCTTCGGGTCCTGCGGAATCCCCCAGGAGTGCACGGTGATCATCCGGGGGAAGGCGTCGTGAACCGCGCCCCCCACCGGACGGGCGTACGGCTGCTGCCGTGGACCGGGGAAGGCGGCAAGCCCTGCTACCTCGACACCGACGGAACCGGCAGGCTCTCCCGCCTGGCCGACACCGCCGAGCAGGTCCAGCTCGGCATGGCGGCCGACCTTCTCGGCCACGTGGACGACGTGCTCGCCGACCGGCGGGTGACGCCCGACCAGCTCCGGTTCCTGCTCGCCCGGATACGCGAGGCGCTGGCCGATGTCCGTCGCGTCGCGGAGAGCCGGGGCGCGCGACTCGCCGGGCCCGCGTGGGACGAGGACGACCCGGAACCGGACCGCCGTAGTGCCGATCCGGACACCGGCCTCGGCCTTTCGGGGCAACCGTCCCCCGGACAGTAGGCCGTCAGCGGTCATCCGCGTACAACCTTCCCCATGGGCTCGTTGGTCAACAGGACATGACTCATGGGACATCGAGCGGGACATCGAGCAAGAAGACGACAGGCGCCAGGCGTGCGAGAGCGCTCCTGGCGGTCGGCGTGGGGGCCGGCATCCTCATACCGTCCGTCGCGGCCGCCACCCCGGCGGCCGCGGCGGCCGCGGCGGCCGCGCCCACCGTCAGCTGCACGTCCGCCAGGGCGGGACTGGCCGACAAGCTGAAGAGGGACATCACGGCCGCCCTGGCCAACCGCAAGGGCACGATCGCGGTCGGGCTGTACGACCGTTCCACCAACACCACCTGCACCCTGCGGGCGTCCAGCGCCTTCGACTCCGCCAGTGTCGTCAAGGTGACCGTGCTGGCCACGCTGCTGTGGGACGCGAAGAAGCACGACCGGTATCTGACCGACCGTGAGGTGGCCCTCGCCAAGGCCGTGATCACCAAGTCGGACAACGACGCGACCAGCAAGCTGTGGAAGCAGCTGGGCATGACGAAGATCAAGGGCTTCCTGGCCGCGGCCGGCATGACCCAGACCAAGCCGGGCGCCAACGGCTACTGGGGCCTGACCCAGATCACCGTCACCGACGAGCAGAAGCTGCTCAAGCTCATCACCGCCAGGAACTCGGTGCTCAGCGACAACTCCCGCGCCTACATCCTGAAGCTGATGGGCCAGGTCGTCTCCTCGCAGCGCTGGGGCACGCCGTACGGGGTGCCGTCCGGTGTCACCGTGGCCGTCAAGAACGGCTGGCTGCAGCGGTCCACCCAGGGCTGGCGGGTGCACAGCGTCGGCGCGTTCAAGGGCGGCGGCCACGACTACATGATCACGGTGCTCACGCACGGCAACAGCACCATGAACTACGGCATCACGACCATCCAGGGCGTCGCCAAGGTCATCCACCGGGACCTCGCGGCGAGCTGACGCTTCACGCGGCGGCCCACCCCGCGTCACCGACCCGCCCTACGGTGACCCCCATGAGTCTGAGAACCGTACTCGCGACCGCCACGGCGGGCCTGGCGGCGGCCACCTGCCTCACCGCCGCCGGCCCGGCGAACGCCCACACCGACCCGCGGGGCGGCCACGCCTGCTCGGCCGCCGTCTCCATCGACCGCTTCTCCGACGCGCTCGACAAGACGACGTACGAGGGAACGTTCGTCGGGAACCTCTCCGGGCTCGCCGTGGACCGCGACGGCTCCCTCGCGGCCGTCTCCGACCGCTCCTCCCTCTTCCGTCTGGACGGCGAGACCCTCGCCCCCGAGGGGGTCGTCCCGCTCGCCGACGAGTCCGGCGCCGCCCTCGACTCCGAGGGCCTGGCCGTCGAACGGGACGGCACCCGGCTCGTCTCCTCCGAGACCGAGCCCTCGGTGCGCCGCTACTCCCGTGACGGCAGGATCCTGGACCGGCTGCCGGTGCCGGACGCGCTCAGGGTCGCCCCGGCGGGCCGTGCGGTCTCCAACGGCACCTTCGAGGGGCTCACCCTGTTCCCCGGCGGCCGTACCCTGCTCGCCTCGATGGAGTACGCCCTCTCCGGCGACAGCGCCGGGATCGTCCGCTTCCAGACCTGGCGCAAGACCGGGAGCGGGCAGTACGCGCTCGGGCGGCAGTACGCCTACCGCACCGACACCGGGCTCGGCGTCCCCGAGGTCCAGGCCACCGGCGACGGCCGTCTCCTCGTGCTGGAGCGCGGCTTCACCCCGGGCGTCGGCAACACCGTCCGCCTCTACCTGGCCGACCCGCGCCGGGCCACCGACACCGCTGGCATCGAGAAGCTCACGGGCCAGGACGGTGTCCGCCTCATCGAGAAGACGCTCCTCGCCGACCTCGTGAACTGTCCGTCACTGGGAGCGACCGCGAAGCAGCCCCAGCCGAACCCGCTGCTCGACAACATCGAGGGCATGGCGATCACCGGCCGTACGGGCGATCGGCTGCGCGTGCTGCTGGTCAGCGACGACAACCAGAACCAGGTGCAGACCACGCGCTTCTACCACCTGCGGGTACGGGTCTGAGACCGGACCCGATCTGTTACGGAGGGATGAAATCCGCTCCTGCCCGCGTTGGTGCCTTCCGGTAGATCAGGACGAACGGAGGGCACCGGCGTGGCAGCGGAGCAGGGGTGGGCAAGACGGCTGTGGGGTTACGCCTGGCGCTACCCCAAGGACGTGATACTCGCTCTCGGCTCCTCCCTGGGCGGCATGGCCGTCATGGCGGTCGTCCCCCTGATCACCAAGGTGATCATCGACGACGTCATCACCGACCACACGCGGGACATGGCCATCTGGGCGGGCCTGCTCATCGCCGCCGCCCTGGCGGTGTACGTCCTCACCTACATCCGGCGCTACTACGGCGGCCGTCTCGCCCTCGACGTCCAGCACGACCTGCGGACCGAGATGTTCGGGACGATCACCCGGCTGGACGGGCGGCGCCAGGACGACCTGTCCACGGGGCAGGTCGTGGGCCGGGCCACCAGCGACCTCCAGCTGATCCAGGGTCTGCTGTTCATGCTCCCGATGACCATCGGGAACTTCATGCTCTTCCTGATCTCCCTGGTCGTCATGGCGTGGCTGTCGCTGCCGCTGACACTGGTCGCCCTCGCGGTCGCCCCCGCCCTGTGGTGGATCGCCAAGTACAGCCGGGCCCGGCTGCACCCGGCCACCTGGTACGCCCAGGCCCAGGCCGCGGCCGTCGCGGGCGTGGTCGACGGCGCCGTCAGCGGTGTGCGCGTGGTGAAGGGGTTCGGGCAGGAGGAGCAGGAGACCGGCAAGCTCAGGGAGGTCAGCCGACGGCTCTTCGCGGGGCGGCTGCGGACCATCCGGTTCAACTCCAAGTACACCCCGGCGCTCCAGGCCGTCCCGGCGCTCGGCCAGGTCGCCATGCTCGCGCTCGGCGGCTGGCTGGCGGTGCGCGGGCACATCACCCTGGGCACGTTCGTCGCCTTCTCCACCTACCTCGCCCAGCTCGTCGGCCCGGTCCGCATGCTCGCCATGGTCCTCACGTTCGGCCAGCAGGCCCGCGCGGGCACCGAGCGCGTCCTGGAGCTGATCGACACCGAGCCGTCGATCAAGGAGGGCACCAAGACCCTCCCGGCCGACGCCCCCGCGACCGTCGAGTTCGACGACGTGTCCTTCGGCTATGACGACGGGCGCCCGGTCCTCGACGGGCTGAGCTTCGAGATCCGCCCCGGGGAGACCCTCGCGGTCGTCGGCTCCTCCGGCTCCGGCAAGTCCACGGTCTCCCTTCTCCTGCCGCGCTTCTACGACGTCACGGGCGGTGCCGTCCTCGTCGGCGGCCACGACGTCCGCGAGCTGACCTTCGACTCGCTGCGGGCCGCGATCGGGCTGGTGCCCGAGGACTCCTTCCTCTTCTCGGACACCGTGCGCAACAACATCGCCTACGGCCGGCCCGACGCGAGTGACGAGGAGATCCGCACAGCCGCCCGTGCCGCCCAGGCGGACCGTTTCATCGCCGAGCTGCCCGAGGGGTACGACACCAAGGTCGGCGAACACGGCCTCACCCTCTCCGGCGGCCAGCGCCAGCGTGTCGCGCTCGCCCGCGCGATCCTCACCGACCCGCGCCTCCTCGTCCTCGACGACGCCACCTCGGCCGTGGACGCCCGTGTCGAGCACGAGATCCACGAGGCGCTGAAACGCGTCATGGAGGGCCGGACGACCCTGCTGATCGCCCACCGGCGCTCCACCCTGGGCCTCGCCGACCGCATCGCCGTCCTGGACGCCGGCCGGCTCGCCGACATCGGCACCCACGAGGAACTCCAGCGGCGCTCCGCCCTCTACCGCCGCCTCCTGACCGACCCCGACGAACTCGGCGGCGTCTCACCCGGCCACGCCCAGCCCTCCTGCCCGCAGGAGGACACCTCCCTACGGGACGAACTGGACGCCGAGTTCGACGCCGAGCGCGGGGTGACGCCGAGGCTGTGGACGGGCGACCGCGAACGCAAGGACCTGGCCCTCGCCGACTCCCCGGCCACCCCGGAACTCCTCGCGCAGGTCGAGGCGCTGCCCCCGGCGACCGACACCCCCGACGTCGACGAGGCACGCGCGGTCCGGCCGGAGGAGTCGTACGGACTGCGGCGACTGCTCCGCGGCTTCGGGGCACCCCTGCTGATCAGCCTGGGGCTCGTCGCCGTGGACGCCGGGATGGGCCTGCTGCTGCCGGTCATGATCCGGCACGGCATCGACGAAGGCGTCTCGGCGGCGGCCCTCGGCGCCGTCTGGGCGGCCTCCCTGCTCGCCCTGCTCGCCGTGATCGCCCAGTGGGCGGCCCAGATCGGCGAGACCCGGATGACCGGACGCACCGGCGAACGCGTCCTGTACTCCCTGCGTCTGAAGATCTTCGCCCAGCTCCAGCGGCTCGGGCTCGACTACTACGAGCGCGAGCTGACCGGCCGGATCATGACCAGGATGACGACCGACGTCGACGCGCTGTCGACCTTCCTGCAGACGGGCCTGGTCACCGCCTTCGTCTCGGTCGTCACCTTCTTCGGCATCATGGTCGCCCTGCTGGTGATCGACCTCCAGCTCGCGCTCGTCGTCTTCGCGACGCTGCCGCCACTGATCGTCGCCACGTACTTCTTCCGCCGGGCGAGCGTGAAGGCGTACGAACTCGCCCGTGAGCGGGTGTCGGTGGTCAACGCCGACCTGCAGGAGTCGGTCGCCGGGCTGCGGATCGTGCAGGCCTTCCGACGCGAGCGCGACGGCGGCGCGCGGTTCGCCGAGAGCAGCGACAGCTACCGCCGGGCCCGGATCCGGGGCCAGTGGCTGATCTCCGTCTACTTCCCCTTCGTGCAGTTCCTGTCGTCGACGGCCGCGGCGGCGGTGCTGATCGCGGGCGGCGCCCGGATCGACGACGCGACGCTGACGACCGGCGCGCTGGTGGCGTACCTGCTCTACATCGACCTGTTCTTCGCCCCGGTCCAGCAGCTCTCCCAGGTCTTCGACGGTTACCAGCAGGCCACGGTCTCCCTCGGCCGCATCCAGGAGCTGCTGCGCGAGCCGACGTCGACGAAGGCGGCCGAGGAGCCGCGCGAGGTGCTGTCGCTGCGGGGCGAGGTCGCCTTCGAGGACGTGCACTTCAAGTACGGCGACGACGAAGAGGCGCTGACCGGCATCGACCTGCGGATCCCCGCCGGTCAGACGGTCGCGTTCGTCGGCGAGACCGGCGCGGGCAAGTCGACGCTCGTGAAGCTGGTGGCCCGGTTCTACGACCCGACCGGCGGCCGGGTGACGGTCGACGGCACGGACCTGCGGGACCTGGACCTCACCACGTACCGCCACCGGCTCGGTGTGGTCCCCCAGGAGGCGTACCTCTTCCAGGGCACCGTCCGCGACGCCATCGCGTACGGCCGCCCGGACGCGACGGACGCCGAGGTCGAGGCCGCGGCTCGCGCGGTGGGCGCCCACGAGATGATCGCGACCCTCGACGGCGGCTACCTCCACGAGGTCGCCGAGCGGGGCCGCAACCTCTCCGCCGGGCAGCGCCAGCTGATCGCGCTGGCCCGCGCCGAACTCGTCGACCCCGACATCCTGCTCCTCGACGAGGCGACGGCCGCCCTGGACCTGGCCACTGAGGCCCAGGTCAACCAGGCGACCGACCGCATCGCGGGTCGGCGCACCACGCTCGTGGTGGCCCACCGCCTGACCACGGCCGCCCGTGCGGACCGGGTCGTGGTGATGGACCACGGAAGGGTGGCCGAGGACGGCACGCACGACGAGCTGCTGGCGCGCGAGGGCCGCTACGCCGAACTGTGGCGGACCTTCCTCGGCCGGGCCGAGCCGGAGGAACCGGTCGGCGCGTCCCGGTGAGGGCCTGTTCGCGCCCCCGGCGCAACCATCCGGCATACGTCGTGCGTCCGTACACCAGTACGCTCGTTGACCGGGGTACGGGGAGGACAACACAGTGGACAGAGGTGCGATACGCCGACGACTGGCGATCGGCATGGCGGTGCTGACCGCGTCCGGACTGCTCGCGGTCGCGGCGCCGGCCCAGGCGCAGGCCGCGCCCACGCGCTGCGAGGGCCGCAAGGTCAAGACGTACCCGTTCTCCACCGGCACGCTGTACGTCTACAAGAAGCGCGGCTACGTCTGCGCCATCACCAAGGCCAAGAACCCCGGCCGCATGCAGTGGATGATGGTCAGTGTCCAGGCGCGCCGCGCCAACCCCGTCGTGGACCAGAGGCACTACCGCTACCAGGCGGGGCCGGTGACGGTGCACGCCGGGCAGCGGTGTGTGCGGGTCGAGGGCAGGGTGGGGCGGGGGTCGGTGAGCAAGGGGTGGATCCTGTGCTGACCGGTGCCGCGCCGGCGCTCACACCGGCCGTGCGCACCCCACCGGCTTCTCGCCGCCCAGCCGGACGTACAGGGCCGTCGACACAGGGCACTTCGCGCGCCTGTCCACGGCCTTGGTGACCTTGTACTGAGGCTTGTGCTCGCCCTTGCCGTCGCAGGACGTCTCACGGACCCGGCCGTCGCCGAAGTCGTAGACGCAGTCGCCGACGATCGTGCGGGGGCCGCCTCCGCCGCCGGGGTCGCCGGGGTGGGGCGGGGTCAGGTTGCGCATGCAGGCGTAGCCCTGCGGGACGGCGCCGTCGCCGTCCTCGTCGGAGGTGCGGCTCTGTTCGCTGATGTGCAGGACGAAGTCCGTGGTGCCGGGGCACGGGGGCCCGTCGCCCACCTTGCCGTCATGACGGGCCACGACCCGCGCGGCCGCCCGCTCGCCGGTGCAGGACACCTCGGTGAAGCTCGTCGTCCCGAAGGAACTGCACTCGTCGACGCCGAGGAACACCGCCCCGTAGCCGGCCGGCCGGGTCGGCGTCACCCGCTGCCCGTCCCCGGTTCCCGCCCTGCTCGCGCTCGTGCTCTCGCTCAGCCGGCCGTCCTCCTGCGCCGGCCCCGCCGGGCTCTGGCATCCCGCCACCGAGGCGACGAGCAGCGCCAGCACGGCACACGCCACCCCCACGCCATTGCTCCCACGCATCGCACTCCCCCCGGTACACCCCCGTCCAGCGTGGCCCGCCGCAGCGGGCGCACGCCAGGCGTACGGGGTTCTTTGCGTATGTCGGGGGTGAGTGCGACAGATATATGGCGTACGGGCGATACGCCCGCAGTGCCACGTCCTGCTAACCGCGTCCGTACGACAGTCCGTGGCCGATCGGATACAGCACCCGCGTCGGATCGTCGGCACGCTGCACCGGCACCGGCAGCCTTCCGCGCGGTGCCACCCGCCCGGCGATGACCCGCGCGGCGGCCCGCAGTTCGACGTCGGTCCACGAGTAGGACGCCACGTAGGCGGGGACGGCGGGCAGGTGGGCCACGTCGTACGGGTTGCGGATCGCGACCGCGACCACCGGCTTCCCGGTCGCCAGCAGGTGCTCGACCAGCGTCTTCTGCGCACTGCCCGCCGTGACGTTGTACGTGCCCACCACCACCGCGTCCGCCTCCCGCGCCGCCGCCACGGCCCGCGCGATCGTGGCCGCCGAGGGCGCCGTACCGGTCGACAGGGCGGTGGCCGTGAAGCCCAGCTCGGTCAGGGCGGCGGCGAGGACGCCGGTCGGTGGGCCCGTCGTACCGGACGGGGAGGCCGGGTCGGCCCCGACCACCAGGAGCCCCGGGTGCCTGCGGCGGGACAGCGGGAGCAGGGCCCCCTGATTGACCAGCAGGGTCGTCGTGCGGTCGGCGACGCGATCGGCGGTCCTGAGGTGGGACGCGGTGCCGACGTGGCGGTCCACCCCGCCCTGGCTGACGTACGGCTCGTCGAACAGCCGCAGCTTCGCCTTCAGCCGCAGGATCCGCAGGATCGATTCATCGAGCCGCGCCTCGGTCAACTCGCCGTCCTGGACGGCCTTCAGGACCGCGTTCCAGGCCACCGCGAGCGAGGGCGGGTTGAGAAGCTGGTCCACGCCCGCCTTGAGCGCGAGGACGGGGACGCGGTCGTCGCCGTACTTCGTCCGTACGCCCTCCATGCCGAGGGAGTCCGTGACCACCACGCCGTCGTACCCCAGTTCCTCACGCAGGATGCCGGTGAGGATCGGGCGGGAGAGGGTGGCCGGGTCGCCGGAGTCGTCCAGTGCCGGGACCATGATGTGCGCGGTCATGATCGAGTCGATGCCGGCGCGGACCGCGGCCCGGAAGGGCGGCGCGTCCAGGGCCTCCCACTGCTCACGGGTGTGCGTGATGACCGGGAAGCCGTAGTGGCTGTCGACGGCCGTGTCCCCGTGGCCCGGGAAGTGCTTGGCGGTGGCGGCGACCTGCCGGCCGCGCTGGTATCCGGTCACCTCGGCGGCGACCATGGCGGCCACCGCGGCCGGTTCGGCGCCGAAGGAGCGCACGCCGATGACCGGGTTGGCGGGGTTGACGTTCACGTCGGCCACGGGGGAGTAGTTCTGCCGGATGCCCATCGCGCGCAGTTCCCGGCCCGCGATCCGGCCGAGGGTGCGGGCGTCGGAGCGGGAGCCGCCGGCCCCGATGGCCATGGCGCCGGGGAAGAGGGTGGCGGGCTCGCCCACGCGGCAGACGATGCCGTGCTCCTGGTCGGTGGAGATCAGCACCGGCAGGCCGCGGGGCTGGGTGAGGGAGGCCCGCTGGATGCCGTTCGACAGATCGGCGATCTGGTGGGGGTCGCGGGTGTTGTGCGCCCAGGTGAAGTAGATGATGCCGCCCACCCGGTACCGGCTCACCAGCTCGGCGGCCGTGCGGACGCCGATCTCCCTGAGGTTGGCGTCGATGTCGGCCTGGTCGGGGGCGGTCGCGGAGTGGCCGTAGACCCGCATCACGAAGAGCTGGCCGACCTTCTCCGGCAGCGTCATCCGGGCGACGAGGGCGCGCAGTCCGCGGTCGTCGGCAGGGGTGGCGCCGGCGTGGGCGGTGCCGCCGAGCGCCAGGGAGGTGGTGAGGCCGGCGCCGGCCGTGAGGACCGTACGTCTGGAAGGTGGTGCGGTGTTTCCCGTGCTTCCCGTGCTGGAGTCGGGCACGTGCGCTCCTTCCGGAGGTGGTGCGCTGAAGGAAACTTCCGAGAAGTCACCAATAACCGGGAAGTTTCTGCCAGTCAAGGGAACGGGCCGCGACCACCGCGCGGGAAGGGGCCGCCATCGGCGCAGTTGGAGGGGGGCGCGCCGATGACGGCGTGCTGCCGGCCGCGGTACGGCGGAGAGGGTGGGTCAGCGATCGCAGCCAGCAGCGAGGGCCGACACCGCACCGCGGTGACTCTCCGGCAGCTTGCGGATTGGACGAGCGGGGGCGGGACCGGGTTCCCGGGGATGGCCGGAATCGGCGAAGTCGGGATGCCCGGGGCCCAAGTGACGCACGGGCAACGCGCAAGGGTCCGGTGCCGGTCCATCCCATGGACGCCCCGGCAGGGGCGACGGGCCTCGGGCGATCATGACGGCATGCCCCTGGTCGACATCCCCGGTTCCAAGTCCATCACCGCCCGCGCCCTCTTCCTGGCGGCCGCGGCCGACGGTGTCACCACCCTCGTACGGCCGCTGCGCTCCGACGACACTGAGGGCTTCGCGGAGGGCCTGACCCGGCTCGGCTACCGGGTCGGCCGGACCCCGGACGCCTGGCAGGTCGACGGCCGCCCGCAGGGGCCGGCGGTCGCCGAGGCGGACGTCCACTGCCGCGACGGCGCGACCACCGCCCGCTTCCTGCCCACCCTGGCGGCCACCGGCCACGGCACCTACCGTTTCGACGCCTCGCCCCAGATGCGCCGCCGCCCCCTGCTGCCCCTGACCCGCGCCCTGCGCGACCTGGGCGTGGACCTGCGGCACGAGGAGCGGGAGGGCCACCATCCGCTGACCGTGGCGGCGGCCGGCGTCGAGGGCGGGGAGGTGACGCTGGACGCGGGCCAGTCGTCGCAGTACCTGACGGCCTTGCTGCTGCTCGGGCCACTGACCCGCAAGGGCCTGCGGATCACCGTGACCGACCTCGTCTCGGTGCCGTACGTCGAGATCACGATCGCGATGATGCGGGCCTTCGGGGTGGAGGTACGACAGGAGGGGAACACCTACACGGTCCCGCCGGGCGGTTACCGCGCCACCACCTACGCGGTCGAGCCGGACGCCTCGACCGCAAGCTACTTCTTCGCGGCGGCGGCGGTCACGGGCGGCGAGGTGACCGTCCCCGGCCTGGGCGAACGGGCGCTCCAGGGGGACCTGGCCTTCGTCGACGTACTGCGGCGGATGGGCGCGCGGGTGTCGGTGGGTGCCGCGGCCACGACCGTGCGGGGGACGGGCGAACTGCGCGGCCTCACCGTCAACATGCGGGACATCTCCGACACCATGCCGACCCTCGCGGCCATCGCGCCGTTCGCCTCCGGGCCGGTGCGGATCGAGGACGTGGCGAACACGCGGGTGAAGGAGTGCGACCGGCTGGAGGCGTGCGCGGAGAACCTGCGGCGGCTCGGCGTCGAGACACGGACGGGCCCCGACTGGATCGAGATCCGGCCGGCCGGCCCCGGCGGCCCGGCCGGCACCGAGATCAAGTCCTACGGCGACCACCGCATCGTCATGTCCTTCGCGGTGACCGGGCTCAGGACGCCGGGTGTCTCCTTCGACGACCCGGGGTGCGTGCGCAAGACCTTCCCCGCCTTCCACGAGGAGTTCGGGGCGCTGAGCGCGCGGTGGTGAGACCGGCCCGCCGGGCTACGCCGAGTCGTTGAGCAGACGGGCGAGGTGGTCGCGTCCCGCGTCCAGCAGTTCCGGGAGCGGGGCGGCCGCCTCGTACCAGCGCTTCTCGTACTCCCAGCACAGCCAGCCGTCCCAGCCGTGCCGGGAGAGGACCTCGACGCACTCCGCCAGCGGGAGTACACCGGTGCCGAGGGGGAGCGGGGTCGTGTCGTCGGCGGAGGCGATGTCCTTGACCTG
The DNA here is from genome assembly GCF_053594495.1 of Streptomyces sp. NPDC001920. Classification (NCBI taxonomy): domain Bacteria; kingdom Bacillati; phylum Actinomycetota; class Actinomycetes; order Kitasatosporales; family Streptomycetaceae; genus Streptomyces; species Streptomyces sp. NPDC001920. Next base: position 45,914 of record NZ_JBSFEP010000008.1, on the reverse strand, counting down.
GACGTAGCCGAGGTGGGGGGCGAGGGCCGCGTAGCTCTCCGAGGGCTGCTCGCCGCCCAGCCAGGTGTGCATGACGTCCCACAGCGAGCCGACCTGGCGATGTCCGACCAGGCCGAGGACGCGGATCGCGTCGGCCGCGGTGCGGTGCGAGTCGTGGGTCTCCAGCAGGATCCGAACGCCCATGTCGGCGGCGTGCTGCGCGGCCGTGCCGAGGCGCCGCGCGGCGATCGCGTCCGCCTCCTGCGGACTCTGCTCGGGGTCGGCGCCGGGGAACACCCGGACGAAGCCGGTGCCGAGGTCGTGGGCCAGGTCGACGAGGGCGCGGATCTCCTCGATCACGGGGGCGTCGTCACCGGGCGCGGCGACCCGGGTGTACCCGGCCAGGCCCAGCAGTTCGATGCCGGCCGCCTTGAACTCGCCCACCGCTTCGGCCCGTTGGGCGGGGGAGAGGCCGAGGTGCACCGGTTCCTCGGGGTGCGTGCGCAACTCGACTCCGTGAAAGCCGTGCGCGGTCGCGAGCCGCAGTACGTCGGGGAGGGGGAGACCGGGGACGCCGAGGGTGGAGAACGCCAGTTTCATGGGTTCCACCTTGCCAGGGAAACGCGGGGACACACATGGGTACGGCGACGGGATGCCGGCGGTGTCGCTCCGGTGTGCCGTGCGGGTCCGGACGCATGGCGGATGCGGTGCGGCGGTGACGATCGTGTGGAAGCGGTCGCAGGCGCGGACGTCCTGAAGGGCCGTGGTCCTGCCCGAAGGCTCCCCGCGGGGCCGCTCGCGCGGCCCCGCGGAATCCGGCTGCCCGACCCGGTCACGGACGCCGGTGAGGCCGAGCTCAGGCGCTGTCCTGGCCCTCGGTGGCGGGCCGGTAGACGCAGACCTGGGCGCCGGTCTTGGCGGTGGTGGTGGAGACCAGCTCGAAGGGCCGCTTGCCGCCGTCCGTCGGGAAGATCGACTTGCCGCCGCCCAGCAGCACCGGCATGACGATGAGCTGGAGTTCGTCGACCAGGCCCTCCTGGAGGAGGGTGCGCACGAGGGTGGGGCTGCCCATCATCGCCAGGTCGCCGCCCTCGCTCTCGCGCAGCTCGCGGATCCGGGCGACGGCCTCGCCGCCCGGGATGCGGGTGGTGTTGTTCCAGGTCAGCTCGTCGTCGGTCAGCGTGTCGGTCACGACGTACTTCTTGAGGGCGTTCAGCCGGTCGGCGAACGGGTCCCCGGCGCGCTCGGGCCAGGCGGCGGCCATCGTCAGGTACGTGCGCCGCCCGTACAGCAGCGCCTCGGCGCTCCCCAGCCCCGCGTCGAAGGCGCCGCCGAGCACCTCCGGGTCGAAGTACGGGTGCGACCAGCCGCCGTGCGCGAAGCCGCCGTCGGTGTCCTCCTGAGGGCCGCCCGGGGCCTGGACGACGCCGTCGAGGCTGATGAACTCGGTGATGACGATGCGCATGTCCGGCGCTCCTGTGTCTCGCTCGGGTGAGGACGCATGAGAGACCGGGACGGGGCCGGAAACTCATCGGTGAGGCCAGTCCTATATGCGGAAGGAGGGATTCGGTAGGCGTTCCGGGGTACTGCGGACACTGCCGATAACTCCACGCGTAGTACTCTCCCTGTAGTGGTCCGAACGGGGGTGCCGACGGCACCCCAGGGGGAGTGAACGCCCATGGTCCGACGGAACGACCAGCGACGCGCCGCGCTCGTCGACGCCGCGATCGAGGTGCTGGCGGGTGAGGGCGCACGCGGTCTGACCTTCCGGGCCGTGGACAAGGAGGCCGCCGTCCCGGCCGGGACCGCGTCCAACTACTTCGCCAGCCGCGACGACCTGCTCACCCAGGCCGGCGCCCGCGTCTACGAGCGGCTCCAGCCCGACGAGGCCACGATCGCCCGCCTGGAGTCGGCCGACCGCGACCGGGAGACGTACGTCGGGCTGATGCGCGAGCTCGTCGACCGTGTGGCCGCCTTCCGCACCGGCTATCTCGCGCTGCTCGAACTCCGCCTGGAGGCGACCCGCCGCCCCGCCCTGCGCAAGGTCCTCACCGAGCGGGTCCGTGCCGACGTCGACGCCAACGTCGCCTACCACGAGGCCTCCGGTCTCCCCGGCGACACCATGGCGGTCAGGCTGCTCATGCTGACCCTGAACTGGCTGATCGTCGAGCAGCTCACCCTGCCGGACGTCTTCTCGGCGGCGGAGCGGGAGCAGTTGGTCAGGGCGGCGGTCGAGCGGATCGTGGCAGCGGAGTAGACCTCCGCGCACAGTCCCGCGCCGCGGCCACGACCCCTGCACCCGACGGGCGGTGAGTGCCGGTCGCGCCCGTGCTCTCACCGGATCACGTGCTCCACGAACCGCTCCGCGGTCTCCGCCAGCACCTCGTGGCCGTCCCGGGCCCACAGGCCCTCGTTGAACAGCTCGACCTCGATGGCCCCGGCGTACCCGGCCGTCTCCACGTACGCCTTCCACTCCCGCATGTCGATCGCCCCGTCCCCGATCTGACCGCGCCCGGTGAGCACGCCCTGCGGCAGCGGAGTCGTCCAGTCGGCGAGCTGGAAGGTGTGGATACGGCCGCCCGCGCCCGCCCGTGCGATCTGCGCGGGCGCGGTGTCGTCCCACCAGATGTGGTACGTGTCCACGGTGACGCCGACCTGATGGGCAGGGAAGCGTTCCGCGAGGTCCAGGGCCTGGGCCAGGGTCGACACCACGCAGCGGTCGGAGGCGTACATCGGGTGCAGCGGCTCGATCGCCAGCTTCACGCCGCGCTCCTCGGCGTACGGGCCCAACTCGCCCAGGGCGTCGGCGATCCGCTCCCGCGCGCCGTGCAGGTCCCTGGAGCCGGCGGGCAGCCCGCCGGACACCAGGACCAGGACGTCGGTGCCCAGCGTCGCCGCCTCGTCGACCGCCCGGCGGTTGTCGTCCAGCGCGGCGGCCCGTTCCCCCGGGTCGATGGCCGTGAAGAAGCCGCCGCGGCACAGGGTGGTGACGGTCAGCCCGGTGTCGCGGACCAGCTTGGCAGTGGCCTGCAGACCGTAGGACCGGACGGGCTCGCGCCACAGGCCCACGTTCGCGACGCCCAACCGTCCGCACGCCTCGGCCAGGTCCGGCAACGACAGCTGCTTGACCGTCATCTGGTTGATGGAGAAACGTTCGAGTCCGGTGCTCACGGTGCTCACGGTGCTCACGGTGCTCACTGGGCCACTCCGTACAGGCCGAGCAGGTTGCGCATCCGCTCCTGCGCCAGTTCGGGGTCCGGGAACAGGCCGAGGCCGTCGGCGAGTTCGTAGGCGCGCGCGAAGTGCGGCAGGGAGCGGGCCGACTGCAGGCCGCCGACCATCGTGAAGTGCGACTGGTGGCCGGCCAGCCAGGCCAGGAAGACCACGCCCGTCTTGTAGAAGCGGGTCGGCGCCTGGAAGAGATGGCGGGACAACTCGACGGTGGGGTCGAGCAGTTCACGGAAACCGGCGACGTTCCCGGTGTCCAGCACCCGCACGGCCTCCGCCGCCAGCGGCCCCAGCGGGTCGAAGATGCCGAGCAGGGCGTGGCTGAAGCCCTTCTCGTCGCCCGCGATCAGCTCGGGGTAGTTGAAGTCGTCGCCCGTGTAGCAGCGCACCCCCTGCGGCAGCCTGCGCCGCAGGTCGATCTCGCGCTGCGCGTCCAGCAGCGACACCTTGATGCCGTCCACCTTGTCGGGGTGCGCGGCGATGACCTCCAGGAAGGTGTCGGTGGCCGCGTCCAGGTCGGACGAGCCCCAGTAACCCTCCAGCGCCGGATCGAACATCGGGCCCAGCCAGTGCAGGACCACCGGCTCGGCGGCCTGGCGGAGCAGGTGCCCGTAGACCTCCAGGTAGTCCTCGGGGCCGGAGGCGGCCGCGGCGAGCGCGCGCGAGGCCATCAGGATCGCCTGCGCCCCGCTCTCCTCGACGACGGCGAGCTGCTCCTCGTAGGCGGCGCGGACCTCGGCGAGCGAGCCGGCGGCGATCTGGTCGGTGCCGACGCCGCAGGCGATGCGGCCGCCGACCGCCCTGGCCTCGGCGGCGGACCGGCGGATCAGCTCCGCGGCCCCGGCCCAGTCCAGGCCCATCCCGCGCTGGGCGGTGTCCATGGCCTCCGCGACGCCGAGCCCGTGGGACCACAGGTGCCGGCGGAAGGCGAGGGTGGCGTCCCAGTCGACGGCGGCGGGCGAGTCGGGCGACACCTCGGCGTACGGGTCGGCGACCACGTGGGCCGCGGAGAAGACCGTACGGGAGGTGAAGGGGGCGCCCGGGGCGAGCGCGAGCGGCTCGGTGCGCGGCTCGTACGCCCGCAGGCCGCCCCGGGAGTCGGGCAGTCGGATGGTCACGGCTGGATCTCCGGTACGTCGAGACGGCGGCCCTCGGCCGAGGACTTCAGGCCCAGCTCGGCGAGTTGGACGCCGCGGGCGCCGGCGAGCAGGTCCCAGTGGTAGTCGGCGCCGGCGTAGACGTGCTTGAGGAACAGCTCCCACTGGGCCTTGAAGCCGTTGTCGAACTCGTCGTTGTCGGGGACCTCCTGCCACTGGTCGCGGAAGGAGTAGGTGGCCGGGATGTCCGGGTTCCACACCGGCTTCGGGGTGAGCGAGCGGTGCTGGACGCGGCAGTTGCGCAGACCCGCGACCGCGGAGCCTTCCGTGCCGTCCACCTGGAACTCGACGAGTTCGTCGCGGTTGACGCGGACGGCCCAGCTGGAGTTGATCTGCGCGACGGCGCCGCCCTCCAGCTCGAAGATGCCGTACGCGGCGTCGTCGGCGGTGGCGTCGTAGGGCTTGCCGTTCTCGTCCCAGCGCTGCGGGATGTGGGTGGTGGCGACGGCCTGGACGGACTTCACCCGACCGAACAGCTCGTGCAGGACGTACTCCCAGTGCGGGAACATGTCGACGACGATGCCGCCGCCGTCCTCTGCCCGGTAGTTCCAGGACGGGCGCTGGGCGGCCTGCCAGTCGCCCTCGAAGACCCAGTAGCCGAACTCGCCGCGCACCGAGAGGATGCGTCCGAAGAAGCCGCCGTCGACGAGCCGCTTCAGCTTGAGCAGGCCGGGCAGGAAGAGCTTGTCCTGGACGACGCCGTGCTTGATGCCGGCCTCGTTCGCGAGCCGGGCGAGCTCCAGGGCGCCCTGAAGGCCCGTCGCCGTCGGCTTCTCGGTGTAGATGTGCTTGCCCGCGGCGACCGCCTTCCTGATCGCCTCCTCGCGGGCGGAGGTGACCTGGGCGTCGAAGTAGATCTCGACGCTTGGGTCGGCGAGGACCGCGTCCAGGTCGGTCGAGATGTTCTCCGGGTCCAGGCCGTGCCGCTCGGCGAGCTCCTTCAGGGCGTGCTCGCGGCGGCCGACCAGGATCGGCTCCGGCCACAGCACGGTGCCGTCGCCGAGGTCGAGGCCACCGTGCTCGCGGATGGCCAGGATGGAGCGGACCAGGTGCTGGCGGTGGCCCATGCGCCCGGTGACACCGTTCATGGCGATACGCACCGTCTTGCGTGTCACGTCATTCCCTTCGTACGCGGGGTCTGCGCCGCGTACGCCCCGTCCTCCAACTGGTGAGCGTGACAGCAAGCGCTTTCTACATACAGAGAAGCTAGCCTCTGTGCGTCGGTCCGGACAAGACCGTGACCAGCTTGAGTTGTTCGAGGGGACGAACAACAGGGGGGTTATGGCCTTAAGGTCAGCTCGACACACCTGGAACCGCGGGCCGCGGTGGCCTGTCTACGAGCACGTACGAGGTGGTTCGACGAGATGCGCGACCGGAGGAAGACGAGATGACGGTGACCCTGGCGGACGTGGCGGCACGCGCCCAGGTCTCCCCCGCGACGGTGTCGCGCGTACTGAACGGGAACTACCCCGTGGCCGCCTCCACCCGGGAGCGGGTGCTGCGCGCGGTGGACGAGCTGGACTACGTACTGAACGGGCCGGCCAGTGCGCTGGCCGCGGCCACCTCCGACCTGGTCGGCATCTTGGTCAACGACATCGCCGACCCCTTCTTCGGGATCATGGCGAGCGCGATCCAGTCGGAGATCGGCGGCCCGGGCGGGCGGGCGGGCGGCGAACGGCTGGCCGTGGTCTGCAACACCGGGGGCTCTGCCGAGCGTGAGCTGACGTATCTGACCCTGCTCCAGCGCCAGCGGGCCGCCGCGGTCGTGCTGACCGGCGGCGCCATGGAGGACGCCCCGCACGCGGCGGCGATGGCGGCGAAACTGCGCAAGCTGACGGACGCCGGGACCCGGGTGGTGCTGTGCGGACGCCCGCCGGCGCGGGACACCGGCGCGATCGCGCTGACCTTCGACAACCGCGGGGGCGGCCGTGAGCTCACCGAGCACCTGATCGGCCTGGGCCACCGGCGGCTGGGCTACATCGCGGGCCCGGAGGAGCGCACGACGACCCGGCACCGGCTGGAGGGCCACCGGGCCGCGCTGCACGCGCACGGCGTCCAGGAGGACGAGCGCTGGACCGTCCACGGCCGCTACGACCGGCAGTCCGGTTACGAGGCGACGCTTGAGCTGCTGCGCCGCGATCCGACACTGACGGCCGTGGTCGCCGCGAACGACTCCGTGGCGCTGGGCGCGTGCGCCGCGCTGCGGGACTCCGGGCTGCGGATCCCGGAGGACGTCTCGGTGGCCGGTTTCGACGACCTTCCGTTCAGCATCGACGCGGTGCCTTCGCTGACCACGGTGAGGCTGCCGCTCTCGGAGGCGGGGGCGCGGGCCGGGCGGATCGCCATGGGGCGCGAGGAGCCGCCGCCAGGGGGGATCGCGACCATCCGGGGGGAGCTGATGGTGCGGGGGTCGTCCGCAGGGCCTCGGGACTGAGCGGGGGTACGGCCGCGGCACCGTCCGCTCACCGCCCCATGGGCGCAGGTGGGCGTCTCACGGCGGGAGCAGGGGTCCCAGTGGGCCCAGGTCGAGGTTGAGGTCGTCCAGGGTGAGGCCGTAGCGGTCGCACAGCTCTGTCATCCGGTCGTGGAGGAGCATCAGGGTCAGGCCCAGCCGTTCCTCCTGTTCCTCGGTCAGGTCGCCCTGGTCGACGCGGTGCAGTGCCTGGCGCTCCATCAGCTGGCGCAACAACTCGACGATGGTCAGGACCAGTTTGACCAGGTCCCGTTCCACCGTGTCGGGGTCGGTGCGCAACCGGCGTGCGGCACTCTGGCCCGCGGGCGGCGGAACCATGTCGTCCGGCCGGGCGGGCAGCAGCGAGAACGCGCGGTGGGCGGCCTGTGCGACCTCCCGCAGCCGGTCGGGGGGCGGGCGGTCAGCCGGGCCGGTCACCGGTGTCCTCGTCCGCGACGGGCGACGTCCGGTCCGGGAGGACGGGCGCCCACTGCTCCTCCATCTGCTCGCGGACGGCGATCACCACCGCGCGCAGCGAGATCCGCACCAGGTCGATGTCGGCGATCGACAGGACGAGGTCGCCGGTGAGCACGACACCGCCGCTCAGCAACCGGTCGAGCAGGTCGATCAGCGCGACCTGGCGGCCGCTGAGGGGGCGGTCGTCGTCGTAGGCGGCTTCGTAGGATCCGCTCGCCCGGTGTGCGCCGTGCGCCTCGTGCTCGGTCACCGTTGTCGCGCCCCTTCCGGGGGTGCGGTGCCGCCGGTGGGCGCGGTGCCCCCAGCGCGTGCGGTGCCCCGGGAGGGCGCGCCGCTCTCGGGCGGCTCGGTGAAGGAGTACGGCGCCCAGGGACCGGTGACCTCCACCCGTACCCCGGGCAGGTCGTCGGCGGCGTGCAGCATCCGGTCGCGGAACCGTTCGGCCAGGTGGCGAGGGACGAGGTAGGCGTCGTTGGCGAGGTTCTCGCTGCCTGGGCGGGCGAGGGAGCCCTGCTGGGGGCGGTGCCGGGCGCGTTCCACCGCCAGCCCGCGCGCCTGCTCCTCCGTGCGGCGCACGGCCTCCTGAGCGGATTGCCGGATGTCCTCGTGCGCCTGGTGGTACTGCCTGCGGCGGCGCAGATACGCGCGTCCGGGGGCCGGGTCGGCGACCGAGGCGCCGGACGCCTCGGGCGGGGGTGCGGGCTCGGAGGAGGCCGGGATCTCGGCGTACACCTTCACGCCCCACTCCACGCGGTCGTCGAACCGGTCGAGCAGCGCTGCGAACGCCTCCTGCCGTTCGCCCAGCATCCGTTCGACCCGGCTCTCGTCGAGGTAGACCGTGGCCAGCCGCAACGGCAGGACCGTCGTGCGGGCGGCGAGCGTCTCGATGACGAGGTGGTGGGCGCGGGCTGTCGACTCCAGCCAGGCGAGGTCCTCCAGGCGGGCCCTCAGAGCCGCCTGGGAGAACTCCTCTGCGGGAACGGCGCTGACCGCGGCGGCCACCGGACCCGAGCGCACCAGGGTGACCGGGGCGCCCGCCACACCGCGGACCCCGAACAGCGCCGCCTGCGCCGACTCCTTGGCCGAGCCGGTCGCACGGACCACGGCGTACGCGTACCTCAACCGCTGTCCGCTCACGGCTCCCGGCCCCGGCCCTCGGCGTCGTCCGACGTGCGGCGGGCGCGGCGCGGCTCCGCGCCGGGCTTGCGCTCGGCCTCCCGGTCGGTCTCCCGCGACCGGGAGGCCGGGCGCCGGTCGCCCGAGCCGCGTGCGGGCAGTTCGCCCGCGGGCCGCGCCTTCCCGGCCTTCTCGACCTTCGCGGCCTTCTCCGCCCTCTCCACCTTCTCGGCCCTGTCGACCTTGCGGCGCAGCTCCTCCACCTCGGCGCGCAGTCGCTCGTTCTGCTCCTCCAGCGTGCGCCCGCGATGGGCGCGGGAGGAGAGCGCGGGGTCGTGCTCCCACCAGTCGATGCCGATCTCCTTGGCCTTGTCCACCGAGGCCACCAGGAGGCGGAGTTTGATGGTCAGCAACTCGATGTCGAGCAGGTTGATCTTGATGTCGCCGACGATGACGATGCCCTTGTCGAGCACGCGTTCAAGGATGTCTGCGAGGTTCGCACTGGATCCCCCGCCGCCGTAGGGGTACATCCCCTGTGACGGTGCGGAACCGGTGGGTACGGGTTCGGTCACGGCATTCTCGACCTCGTTTCCCGGAGCACCTACGGTCACCCACGGCGCCGGCGCGTCGCGCGGGGTTCCTCGTCGGTGTCGTCGTAGCGGTCGTCGGGCCCCCGGTCTTCGTCCCCCGCGTCGTCCGCGTCGTCCTCCATGTCGCCGTCCGCGTCGTCGTCCTCGTCCTCGCCCGCGCGCTCTTCCTCCTCCTCGTCTTCCTCGTCCTCCACCCACTCGCCCTTCTCGTCCCCCTCGTCCTCGTCCTCGTCCACGGCCCGCCCCTGCGTCTGTGTCCGCTCCCGCAGCCCCGCGGTGCGTTCGTGGAGGGCGTCGGCGAGGCTGTCGGCCTTCGCCGTCAGGACCGACGTCGCCGCAGCCTTGCCGGCGTCCGTCAGCTCGGAGCGCACCTGGTGGGTGAGGTCGTGCACCGAGGGGGACTCCTGGAGGGCCTTGCCGACCTGGCCGGGCCTGAGCCGTGATCCGGCGAGCAGCGCGCCGAGGCCGAGGGCGAGCTTGGCCTTCTTGTTCCGCCCCAGCACATAACCGCCCAGCAGAGCGGCGCCGATCCCGGCGTTGTTCATGGCCCGTCCTCTTCCTTCGCCCAGGTGCCGAAAGCCCGCGGTCCCGCACCCGGTCCCTCACGGCCCGCCCTGCTGCCCGGACCGGCGCAGCTGGTAGGCCCTGATCTCCTCCAACCGGTGCAGGAGTGCCTGCTCCTGCCGTGCGAACTCCTCGTCGTCGATCCGGCCCTCGGTCCACGCCCGTTCCAGCTGCACGAGTCCCTCCTGCACGGGAGCGGGGTCGTAGTACTCGTCCTCGGCGGTTTTCACCACCTTGTCGAGCACCCAGCCGATGCCCCGCACGGGGGCGAAGGGCAGCCCCAGAATCCCGGTGACCAGTCCCACGGCACCTCCTCGCGCTCCTCATGGCCGGCCCGGCCGCTCCGCGCGTCCCTCAGACGAAGCTGTACGGCGGCAGCGGCCCCCGCATCCGCACCTCCACACCCTCGCCGTAGCGTTCCGCCAGATCCTGACCGGCCCGGTTGAACTCCTCGGTACGGTCCTCCTCCACCAGGAAGGAGGCGTTCACGACGTACTGCTTCGACGGCTCGGCGACCTTCTCCGCCACTCCGAGCGGCCGCAGGGCGGCGACGATCTCCGCGGCGATCGCGTCCTGGCGGGCCTGCACCTCCTGAGCCACCATCTGGCCGAGCGCCAGCCGGTCCTCGTAGGTCCCCCCGCCCTCACGGGTGCGCTGGTTCAGCTCACGGATCTGCGCGTTCTCCTCGACGACGGCACGCAGCACCCAGTCCTCGTCGACGACGCCCTTGACGTTGAACTCCGCCCGCCCCGCCAACTCGTCCAGGCGTTGCGTGAACGCCTGCGCCTGCTCCTCCAGCACGCCGCGCACGGCGGAGTCGTCCGCGGCGACGAACCCGAAGCTCAGCGGCAGGACGGTGCCGTCCGTCCAGAGCCGTTCCTGGACCTCCTGGTGCGCCGAAAGGTCGCGCCGCGTCACCGACAGATCGTCGGGGGCCTCGCTGACGACGGCGCACAGGGAGTCGCCGCGCACCACGCGCACCTCACCGGGGGGATCGCCCACGCCCTTGGTGTCGCCGAGGTCCAGCGGATGGGAGTCCTTGGTGATCGCGTACACATACACGGACATCGGGTCGCTCACTCCTCCCGGTCCCGTGCCGAGCGGCGCTGCGAGCCGTGCTCGGAGCGCTCACGCCGCTTCTCGCGGCTGCGCTCGCGCTCCGCCTCCTCGTCACCGCCGCGCCCCTTGAGCGAGTCGCTGACCGCCTCGACCGCGCCGGACAGCGCCCCTTTGCTCTTGCCCCGGGCGCCGCTCTCCACCGAGTCACCGACGATGTCGGTGAGCTGGGAGGGTGCCTTGCGGCCCGATTCCAGATCCAGCCGGTTGCACGCCTCGGCGAAGCGCAGATACGTGTCGACGCTGGCGACCACCACGCGCGCGTCGATCTTCAGAATCTCGATGCCGACCAGGGAGACCCGTACGAACGCGTCGATGACCAGGCCCCGGTCCAACACGAGTTCCAGTACGTCGTACAGGTTTCCCGACCCTGACCCGCCGCCCGCGACTCCGGGTACGCCGGCACCACCGTTGCCCTGTGGCACCACAGTCACGGTGCCGTCCCTTCCGGCCCGACTTCCCGTGCGGGGAGCGAGGCGACCTAGCGGCCGTCCCTCCGGTCCACCTGCGCGCGCGTGTAGCGACGCCCACGCTCGTACGACACCAGCTGCCCCTCCGGGCCCAGAACCACGTGGTAACTGGCCATCACGCTGGTCGTCTCGGGAATGCGTTCCAGCTCTACTACTTCTACGGCGGCTTCCCAGCCCTGATCCGTCGGCTTCAGTGCGGAAACCGACTCGGGAGCCCTCCCCAGCAGCTCACCGAGCTGCTCGATCGCGAACCGGATCGCTCCGGCGGCGGACACCCGCGGCTCGGCGGGCGTCTGCCGTTCGGAGCGCACCTTGCGCGGCTCACGATCGCTCGTGATCATTCACCTTCTCGCTCTGTTCCTCCATCATCGGCCCCACGTGCAGCTCACGCCACTTCTCTCGTACGGCGCAGCACCGCCTGCCCGGCGCGCTGCCTGCCCGCCGCCCGCTTCGTGAGCACCGCGAGCACCACCGGGACCACCATCTCCACCACCCGGGTCACCGCACCGGAGGGCAGCCCCGTCCTGCGCGCCACCGCGCCGGCGACCGGCTCGGCCTCCTCGGCCAGCAGCCCGGCCATCAGGCCGCCCGTGGCGAAGCCGCCCAGCGTGGCCACCCCGGTGAGCGGGGCGTCGTGCGGAGTCGCGACCGCCTCCGCCTCACCGGACAGCGCCGCCACCGTCGTACCGACCATCTGCCGGGCCCCTGTCTCGTCCGTGCCCAGCAGGTTCGCGATGCGCCCGATCCGCTCGTCGCCGAGTTCGTCGAGCACATCGTCCTGAAGGCTCGTGAGGGGGTTCTCAGCTACCTCTGACATGTCTGAAACGCTACGTCCGACCGGATTCACCGGCACGCCGAGGGCGGTCCGAAAAAAATTCCAGGAAACCGTGCAACCCTTCCCGGGCCTGGCGGGTCGTACTTGGCATCGGAACTCTTGGAGGGGGATCTGGGGGGATCGCGGGGGTTCCGACGGGAGGGGAAAACGCGAGGGGCCCGGTCGACGGACCGGGTCCCTCGAAACCTCTTCCGGCATCGCCGGGCATCTGCCCGAGCCGCAGCGCGGACCGGGCGTCAGAAGAACACCCCGCAGCGCAGCAGCACATTCGCGTACGGCCGCGCCTCCCCGGTCCGTACGACCAGCCGCGCCCCGGCCGACAGCTCCTTGAGCCGCTCGTGCGTGACCAGCTCCAGTTCGGGAAACTCCTGCTCCAGCAGGGCGGCCGCCGCCGGATTCGCCTCGCGGACCTCCGAGGCCGCCGTCGCCCCCTCCACCGCCAGCTCGGCCAGCAGACCGTCCAGCACCACGGCGAACGACGGCACCCCGGCCCGGAAGGCCAGGTCGACGACCCGGGGACCGTCGGGTATCGGCATGCCCGCGTCGCACACCAGCACCCCGTCGCCGTGCCCCAGCTCGGCCAGCGCGCCGGAGAGATGACGGTTGAGGATTCCGGCCTTCTTCACTCGGACCCCCCTCGCCGGCCTTCACGGGGCGCGCCGTCCCACCCCCGGCCGGGGGGCCGCGAGGTGTCCCCCGCAGGGGCACCGCACGACGCCTCGACCTCCGCCGCCGTCGGGAAGGACTCCTGCGCGCCCTCCTTCGTGACCGCCGCCGCCCCGACCCGTGCCGCGTACGCCGCCGCGTCCGCCAGGGATGCGCCCGCCCCGAGCCGGAAGGCCAGCGCGGCCGTGAACGCGTCACCGGCGCCCGTCGTGTCCACCGCGTCCACCCGCACGGACGGCACCCGCGTCACCCCGTCCGCGCCGGCCACCAGCGCGCCCTGCGCCCCCAGGGTCACCACCACCGACCGGGGCCCCTTGGCGAGCAGGATCCGCGCCCAGTCCTGAGGGGTCTCGCCCACCGCGGAGTCACCGAGGATGACCTTCGCCTCGTGCTCGTTCACGATGAGCGGGTCGCAGGCCGCCAGCACCTCCGTCGGCAGCGGCTGGGGCGGGGACGGGTTGAGCACGAAGCGGCTGCCGTCGGCCAGGCTGCGCACCACCTCCACGACCGTCTCCAGCGGGATCTCCAGCTGGGCCGAGACCACCCGCGACGCCTGGAAGAGGCTCGCGGCGGCCCGTATGTCGTCCGGGGCGAGCCGTCCGTTGGCCCCCGGCGAGACCACGATGCTGTTGTCCCCGGACGGGTCCACCGTGATCAGCGCGACGCCGGTCGGCGCACCGCCGACCAGGACGCCCACCGTGTCGACACCGGCCGTCCGCTGCGAGTCGAGCAGCAGCCGGCCGTGCGCGTCGTCACCGACCCTGGCCAGCAGGGCCGTCCGGGCGCCGAGCCGGGCGGCCGCGACCGCCTGGTTGGCACCCTTGCCGCCCGGGTGGACGGCCAGGTCGGAGCCGAGCACGGTCTCGCCGGCCCCCGGCCGGCGCTCGACACCGATCACCAGGTCGGCGTTGGCCGACCCTACGACCAACAGGTCGTAGTCGTACATGAGGTTGCTCCCCTGATAGGTCCCCGTGTGACGTGAGGCGGACGGCCCCGTGCGGTATGCGCCGGGGCCCGCCCCATGCTCCCGCAACGGCCGTCCGCCTGTTCGCCGTTCGCCTTCGGTCAGCCGCCGAAACCGGCCACGTTCTCCTTCGTGACCACCTTCACCGGCACCTTCACCATCTCCTCGGTCTTCTTGCCCTCGGCCGCCCGCAGCGCGTTGTCGACCGCGATCCTGCCGAGTTCCTTGGGCTGCTGCGCGACGGAGGCGTACAGCGTGCCCGCCTCGACCGCCTTCAGCCCGTCCGGAGTGCCGTCGAAGCCGACCACCTGGACCGACTTGCCGGCCTTCGACCCCAGCGCCTTGACCGCGCCCAGCGCCATCTCGTCGTTCTCGGCGAAGACGCCGTCGATGTCGGGGTGGGCCTGGAGGAGGTTGGTCATGACGTCGAGGCCCTTGGTGCGGTCGAAGTCGGCCGGCTGCTCGGCGACCACCTTGATGCCCGGGTAGGCCTTGAGGCCCTCGGCGAAGCCCGCGCCGCGCTCCCGGCTGGCGGAGGTGCCGGCCTGGCCCTGCAGGATCACGATGGTGCCCTTGCCGCCCAGCTTCTCGGCGAGCGCCTTGGCGCCCAGCTCGCCGCCCTCGACGTTGTCGGAGGCGACCAGGGCCGCCGTCCGCGCCTCGTTGACGCCGCGGTCGACTCCCACGACCGGGATGTCGGCCTTGTTGGCCGCCCGCACCGACGGACCCGCCGCGTCCGAGTCCACCGGGTTGACGATGATCGAGCCGACGCCCTCCGACGTGAAGTTCTGCAGCTGGTTGGCCTGCTGGGAGGCGTCGTTCTGCGCGTCGGTGACGGTCAGGTCGACGCCCAGCTTCTTCGCCTCCGCCTCCGCGCCGGCCCGGATCTGCACGAAGAACGGGTTGTTGAGGGTCGAGAGCGAAAGGCCCACCTTCCGCGTCGTCGCCGAGGACGAGCCGCCGTGCAGGAAGGACGTGGCACCGACGATCGCCGCCGCGACCACGGCCGCGAGGACGTACGTCGCCGCCTGCCTGCCCTTGTCGCCGCTCTGACCGGCACCCGACGGCGCCGCGGTGGCCCCCGCCTTGCGCCGCACGGTGTCCAGCAGCACCGCCAGCGCGATGACGACGCCGATGACGACCTGCTGCCAGAAGGCGGACACCGAAAGGAGGTTCAGGCCGTTGCGCAGCACCGCCAGGATCAGGGCGCCGATCAGCGTGCCGGACGCCTTGCCGGTGCCGCCCGCGAGCGAGGCGCCGCCGATGACGACCGCCGCGATCGCGTCGAGTTCGTAGCCCTGCGCGGCCTGCGGCTGGGCGGAGGACAGCCGGGCGGCGAGCACGATGCCCGCGGCGGCGGCGAACAGCCCGGAGAAGGCGTAGATCGCGAGCTTGTGCCTCTTCACCCGCAGTCCGGACAGACGGGCCGCCTCCTCGTTGCCGCCGATCGCGTACATCGAACGGCCGATGTACGTCCGGCCCAGCACGAACGCCGTGATCAGACCCATGCCGACCATCACCAGCACGGGCACCGGCAGCCAGCCGCCGAGCACGTCACCGAGACGCGAGACCGAGTCGGGCAAGGCGATCGGGGAGCCCTGCGAGATCACCAGGGACAGACCGCGGGCCACCGACAGCATGGCCAGCGTCGCGATGAACGGCGGGAGTTTGCCGTACGAGATCAGGAAGCCGTTGACCAGGCCGCACACCGCGCCGGTCGCGATGGCGAGGAGCACGGCGACGAAGACCGGGACGCCTTGCGACGTCGCGCTCCAGGCCAGGACGGTGGCCGACAGGGCGGCGACCGAGCCGACCGACAGGTCGATGCCCGCCGAGACGATGACGAAGGTGACACCGAAGGCGAGGATGGCGGTCACGGCCGCCTGGACGCCGACGTTCAGGAGGTTGTCGGCCGTCAGGAAGTCGCCGGACAGCGCCGACATCGCGACGACGAGGACGATGAGCGCGGTGAGCGCGCCGTTGTCGAGCAGGATGCGGCGCAGGCCGCCCGAGGCGCCACGCGCGCCCGTCGAGCTCTTGAGCGTGTCAGTGGCCACGGGTGGCCTCCGTTTCGGTCTTCTCGTGAGTGGGGTTACTGACGGCGAGCGCCATCACGGCGTCCTGGGTCGCCTCGTCGGCGGTGAGTTCACCCGCGATCCGGCCCTGGGCCATCACCAGGACCCGGTCGCTCATGCCGAGGACCTCCGGCAGATCGCTGGAGATCATGAGCACGGCGGCGCCCTGCGCGGTGAGTTCGTTGATGAGCTGGTAGATCTCGACCTTCGCGCCGACGTCGATCCCGCGCGTCGGCTCGTCGAGGATCAGCACCCTGGTGTCGGCGAGCAGCCACTTGCCGATGACGACCTTCTGCTGGTTGCCGCCGGAGAGGGTGCGCACGTGCTGACCGAGTCCGGCCATCCGCACCCCGAGCTGCCGGGCGATCCGCTCGGCCGCCGCACGCTGCCCCTTGCGGTCGACGAGCCCCGCGCGCGTGGCCGAACGCAGCGTCACCAGCCCGAGGTTCTCCTCGACCGACGCGTCCAGCACCAGCCCCTGGCCCTTGCGGTCCTCGGGGATCAGCCCGATGCCCGCGGTCATCGCCGCGTTGACGTCGTGCTTGGCGACCGGGCCGCCGGCGACCGTGACGCTGCCCCTGTCGTACGGATCGGCCCCGAAGACCGCCCGCACCACCTCGGTGCGACCGGCGCCGACCAGCCCTGCGATACCGACGACCTCACCGGCGTGCACCTCGAAGCCGACGTCGTGGAAGACGCCGTCCCGGGTGAGCCCCTCGACGGACAGCAGCGCGGCGCCGCGATCGGACCGCGTCCGCGGGTACTGCTGCTCGATGGAGCGCCCCACCATGAGCCGTACCAGCTCGTCCTGCGGCGTCGAGGCCGGGACCTGCCCGACGCTGCGGCCGTCCCGGATCACCGTCACCCGGTCGCCCAGCGCCGCGATCTCCTCCAGGTGGTGCGTGATGAAGACGACCCCCACGCCGTCCTCGCGCAGCCTGCGCACGATCGCGAAGAACTTGTCGACCTCCTCGGAGGTCAGTACGGCGGTCGGCTCGTCCATGATCAGCACCCGCGCGTCCAGGCTGAGCGCCTTGGCGATCTCGACCATCTGCAGGCGTGCGATGCCGAGTTCGCGGACCCGCGCACGCGCAGAGACGTCGACGCCCACGCGCGCGAGGAGGACTTCGGCGTCCGCCTCCATCTTCTTCCGGTCGATCATTCCGAAGCGGCGCGGCTGCCGCCCGAGGAAGATGTTCTCCGCGACCGTCAGATCGGGAACGAGGTTGAACTCCTGGTAGATGGTGGCGATCCCGAGCCGTTCGGAGTCCCGCGCCCCCTGGATACGAGTCTCCTCGCCGCCGACCAGGATCCGCCCGGCGTCGGGTGTGCAGGCACCGGAGAGCATCTTGATGAGGGTGCTCTTGCCCGCACCGTTCTCACCGAGCAGCACATGCACCTCGCCCCGGCGCAGATCGAAGTCCACGCCGTCCAGCGCGACCACGCCCGGGAAGGCTTTCCGTATGCCCTCGATGCGCAGCAACTCGTCCGCGTCGCTCACCTCTGGCTCCTGTTCTGTGCGGGGTCCTCGCCGCACGAGCGGCGTACGACGAGTCGGGCGGGGAGGGTGACGGACGCGGGGGGCCGCCCCTCGATGCGGTCGACCAGGGCCCGCACGGCGGCCCGGCCCAGCTCGCCCGTCGGCTGGGCGATCGCCGTGATCGGCGGGTCGGTGTGCACGAACCACGGGATGTCGTCGAACGCGGCCAGCGCGAGGTCGTCCGGGACACGCAGCCCACGCGCGCGTACGGCGTCCAGGGCGCCGAGCGCCATCAGGTTGTCGGCCGCGAAAACGACCTCGGGGGGCTCCGGCAGGTCGAGGAAGCCCTCGGTGACCCGCCGTCCGCTCTCGGCCTGGAAGTCGCCCTGGCCCACGTAGACGTCCGGGAGTGGGAGCCCCAGAGCGGCGAGCGCCTCCCGAAAGGCCTCCACACGCTCGCGCCCGGTCGTGGTCGCCGCCGGTCCCGCGATGATCGCCAGCCGCCGGTGGCCGAGGCCGTGCAGATGCGCCACGAGGTCCCGTACGGCGTCGCACCCGTCCGCCCGCACCACCGGCACGTCCACACCCGGGATCCACCGGTCCACGAACACCATCGGCGTCCCCGCCCGCGCGGCGTCCAGCATCAGCGGGGAACCGCCGTCCGTGGGGGAGACCAGCAGGCCGTCGATACGGCGGTCGAGCAGGGTCCTGACGTGGTGGTCCTGGAGGTCGGGCCGCTCGTCGGCGTTGCCGATGACGACGCTGTAGCCGAGCGCGCGGGCCTCTTCCTCGACGGAGCGGGCCAGTTCGGTGAAGTAGGGGTTCATCACGTCGCTGATGACCAGGCCGAGGGTGCGGGTCTGGTCGGTGCGCAGGGATCGGGCGACGGCGTTGGGGCGGTAGCCCAGGGTCTCGACGGCGGCCAGGACGCGTGTGCGTGCCTCGGCGCTGACCGACGGATGGTCGTTCAGGACGCGCGAGACCGTGGCGACGGAGACGCCCGCCTCGGCGGCGACGTCCTTGATGCTCGCCATCCCCGCTCCACCTCCTTGTGGATCGTTCGGGGTCGATGTCCGATACCCGATGCTCGTGGAATCGATTACATCGACATGTAGGGAGGATGGAATCGATTACATGGAAATTAATCAAGCCCTCAACCACGCCCCGAGACCGGATCGTGATGTCGCGGCCCGCCATGAGCCGATCCACGCTGGAAGTGCGGGGGTCGTACGGCGAAGGTCCTCGTAGGCCGGAGCGGAGGAGTCATGACGGCAGCCAGGCGCGAGGAGGCGCCCGTCATCGTCGGCGGTGACGGCGTGGAGGTGCGCAGCAAGGCGATCGGCGGCGGCATGTCCGTCGGTTACGTCAGCCTGCCCGAGGGGACCGACATGGGCCCCGCGCTCAAGGGCCTCGAAGGCGACGCCTGCCCGTGCCCGCACTGGGGCTACCTGCTGAAGGGCCGGCTGCGGATGCTGACGCCCGAGGGCGAGGAGTACTACGAGGCGGGCCAGGCGTACTACTGGGGGCCCGGCCATGTCCCGGTGGCCCTGGAGGACTGCGAGTTCGTCGAGTTCTCACCTACCGAGGACTTCCAGACGGTGCTGGAACACGTGCTGGCCCAGGGCGGGTGAGGCCCGGGCGGCTCGTCCTCTCGTTCGGCGGGGGTGATCCGTGGGGGTGATCCGCTGGGGGGTGCTCTGCTGGGGAGTGCTCCGCCGGGTGTGCTCCGCTGGGGGGTGCTCTGCTGGGGAGTGCTCCGCCGGGGAGTGCCGGGCCGCGCCGAGGTCGCGGGTCGTGAGGGGATCGCCCCCGGTGCGCCCGGGGTCGGCGGGTGACGAGTCCGTCGCCCGCTTCCTGTGACGGAGTGTGCCGTCCTCCCCCCGCGACGGGAGTGCGCCGCCCTCCTCCCGCGACGGCTTCCGGCATGGCCCGTCGTGGCCCCGCGGTCACGCGCCCCCTGTCGCCTGCTCCCGGTCCTCCTGGGCAGCCTCCCGCATCCCCGTCAGAAAGCCCCTGATGGCGGCCAGTTCCCGCGCGTCGTACCCGTGCAGCAGGTCCACCGCCCGGTCGATCAGCGGTCCGAAGTGCTGCCACCCGAGGGCGACGGCCCGCTCGTCCACCGTGACCGTGACCTTGCGGCGGTCCCGGTCGCTGCGCACCCGCCGCACATGTCCCGCCCGCTCCAGCCGGTCGACGAGTGCCGTGGTCCCCGCCGAGTTCAGTCCGAGCGCTGCGCCCAGTTGTCCGGCGGTGGTCTCCTCGCCCGCGCGGGCGGCGTCCATCAGGGCGATCAGCGCCCGTACGTCCGTGGGATGCATGCCGTTGCGCTGGGCGAACCGGGCGCTGTGCATCCCCAGTTCGACGGTCATCGCGCGCAGCAGATGGACGATCTCCATCTCGGGCGCCCGGCCGGCCCGGTCGACGGGCTTCTCGAACTCCTGGTCGGACACGTGCCGCCTCCGGCTATCATCTCGCTGAACAAGTATCTCGGTGAGCGAGATAATAGGGGGTTGCCGCTCATGAGCGCTCGCGGTACGTACGACAGGCACGCCTTTCACGCCGCCTACGACCAGGTCATGTCCGCGTGGTCGGCGCCGGTGGAGGTCGCGGCCGTGCCCACGCCCCACGGCGTGACGCACGTCAACGTGTCCGGCCCGGCCGACGGCCCCCCGCTCGTCCTGCTGCCGGGCGGTGGCGGCGCGACCTCCGCCTCCTGGTACCGGCAGGCCGCCGAACTCTCCCGAGTCCACCGGCTGTACGCCGTCGACCTGATCGGCGCCCCGGGGCGCAGCACGCCCGCCGCCGACCGCCACCCGCGCACGCTCGCCGACCTGGCGGCCTGGCTGGACGCCCTCCTCCAGGGCCTCGGCCTCACCGCGACCGACCTGGGCGGGTACTCGTACGGCGCCTGGATCGCGCTGCACCACGCCCTGCGCGCGCCCGAACGGGTACGCCGACTGGTCCTGCTGGACCCGACCCAGTGCTTCGCCGGGTTCAGGCCGCGCTACCTGTGGCACGCGCTGCCGATGCTGCTGCGGCCCACACCCCGGCGGGTCCGCGCCTTCCTGGAGTGGGAGACGCAAGGTGCGCCCCTCGACCAGGACTGGCTCGGGCTGCAGGAGGCGGCCGCAGGCTTCCCCGCCCCGCGGCCGGTGACCGGACCGCGCCCCGCGCCGGACGCGCTGCGCCGCCTGGAGCTGCCGGTCCTGCTGCTCCTCGCGGGAGGCAGCCGGGCCCATGACCCCGCCGAGGTGGCCGCCCGCGCCGAAGCGCTGCTGCCGCGCGTCACGGCGACGACGCTGCCGGGGGTGTCCCACCACGCCCTGCCGCTCGCGGCTCCGGCCGAGGTGGGCCGCCGTGTCACCGACTTCCTCACCCGCTCCACCGGCTGAGCGCCGGCCCGTCCCGCGAGGGCGCCGGTCGCGCGCGCCGGCCGGCGGACCGCCGGAGGTGCCCCGGGGCCTGGCCGCCCGCCGGCCGGCCTCACCGCCGCAGGCTGTAGCTCACCAGCGACGCCCCGACCACCGACCCGAAGGCCGGCAGCAGGAAGGGCGCGAAGACCTCCCACCCCCACGCGATCCCCGCGCACGCCGCCGTGACGTTGATGGCCAGCGACAGGATCCACAGGGCGACACTCTGAGCCTGGGGTGACATCGTCTCCTCGTCCTCGTGTGTTCGGGGGGAAGGGCCGGGACGGGTGGAAATCAATCCGGCCCCGGGCTCGGAAAGGCATGGAATTCCGAACCGGGTGTGCGCGTCGAAAGGGGGGCGCCGGAGGTGTTCCCGCTCGGCGCGGACGGTCCCGGAGCCACGGTCGTGTGATGACCGGAAAGCGCCGGAGCCATCACGAGCAGCGTCAACGTGCCGACCGCGCACAGGCCGACGAGCATCCTCCCGGCGGTGTACGCGGGCCGAGGGGCGTTCGGGCCCGGGGGAGGCATCGGTATCACGGTCGCTCCGGAATCGACTCCGTTCCCCCTCTGGATAATCCCCTGGATTCTGGCACGGGAAAGCAGCCCGAAAGGCGCCTCCTGGATGCTTGAACTGTAAATCTTCGGGCTTTCTTGTGAATTCGCCGTGAAAGCTGAGCGGCCGATCGCATACTGATCGGTTGCTTTTGCGGGGAGCCCGTTCCGGCTCGCGCCCTCGGGCTGTCGTACCCGGGCGGTAGCGTTCGGATCATGTCCAATCAGGCGGGGAGCGGCGAGCGGCGACTGGCGGTGCTCGAAGGCGTCCTGGAGCGCATCACGTACGCCAACGAGGAGAACGGCTACACGGTCGCCCGGGTGGACACCGGCAGAGGCGGCGGTGACCTCCTCACCGTCGTCGGCGCGCTGCTCGGCGCCCAGGTCGGCGAGTCGCTGCGCATGGAGGGCCGCTGGGGCTCCCACCCGCAGTACGGCAAGCAGTTCACCGTCGAGAACTACACGACCGTCCTGCCGGCCACGGTCCAGGGCATCCGCCGCTACCTCGGCTCCGGCCTGGTCAAAGGCATCGGTCCGGTCTTCGCCGACCGCATCACCCAGCACTTCGGCCTGGACACCCTGAAGATCATCGAGGAGGAGCCCAAGCGGCTCATCGAGGTGCCGGGCCTCGGCCCCAAGCGCACCAGGAAGATCGCCGACGCCTGGGAGGAGCAGAAGGCGATCAAGGAGGTCATGCTCTTCCTCCAGACCGTCGAGGTGTCCACGTCGATCGCGGTCCGCATCTACAAGAAGTACGGCGACGCCTCGATCTCGGTCGTGAAGAACCACCCCTACCGGCTGGCGGCCGACGTCTGGGGCATCGGCTTCCTCACCGCCGACAAGATCGCCCAGTCCGTCGGCATCCCGCACGACAGCCCGGAGCGTGTGAAGGCGGGACTGCAGTACGCGCTGTCGCAGGCCACTGACCAGGGCAACTGCTACCTCCCCGAGGAGCGGTTGATCGCGGACGGGGTGAAGCTGCTCCAGGTCGACACCGGGCTGGTCATCGAGTGCCTCGCGGAGCTGGCCCAGGTTCCCGAGGACGGCGGCGATCCCGGGGTGGTCCGGGAGAAGGTCCCCGGCCCGGACGGCGGCGCGGAGCCGGTCACCGCCGTCTACCTCGTCCCCTTCCATCGGGCCGAACTCTCCCTGTCCGCCCAGCTGTTGCGGCTGCTGCGCACGGACGAGGACCGGATGCCGGGCTTCCGTGACGTGGCCTGGGACAAGGCGCTGGGCTGGCTGAAGGGCCGCACGGGCGCCGACCTGGCCCCCGAACAGGAGGCGGCCGTCAAGCTGGCGCTGACGCAGAAGGTCGCCGTCCTCACCGGCGGCCCCGGCTGCGGCAAGTCCTTCACCGTGCGCTCGATCGTGGAGCTGGCCCGCGCCAAGAAGGCCAGGGTCGTGCTCGCCGCCCCGACAGGCCGCGCCGCCAAGCGCCTGTCCGAACTCACCGGCGCCGAGGCCTCCACCGTCCACCGCCTCCTGGAGCTCAAGCCCGGCGGTGACGCGGCCTACGACAAGGACCGGCCGCTCCAGGCCGACCTGGTGGTGGTCGACGAGGCGTCCATGCTGGACCTGCTGCTCGCCAACAAGCTGGTCAAGGCCGTACCGCCGGGCGCCCATCTGCTCTTCGTCGGCGACGTCGACCAGTTGCCCAGCGTGGGCGCGGGCGAGGTCCTGAGGGACCTCCTGGCCGACGGCGGACCGATCCCGGCCGTGCGGCTGACCCGGGTGTTCCGGCAGGCGCAGCAGTCCGGTGTGGTGACCAACGCGCACCGGATCAACGCCGGGCAGCATCCCGTCACCGACGGCATGAAGGACTTCTTCCTCTTCGTCGAGGACGACACGGAGGAGGCCGGACGGCTCACGGTGGATGTCGCGGCCCGCCGCATCCCGGCGAAGTTCGGCCTCGACCCGCGCCGGGACGTGCAGGTCCTCGCCCCCATGCACCGCGGCCCGGCCGGCGCCGGCACCCTGAACGGCCTGCTCCAGCAGGCCGTCACCCCCGGACGTCCGGATCTGCCGGAGAAGAGGTTCGGCGGCCGGGTCTTCCGTGTCGGCGACAAGGTCACCCAGATCCGCAACAATTACGAGAAGGGGGAGAACGGCGTCTTCAACGGCACCGTGGGCGTGGTCACCTCGCTCGACCCGGTCGACCAGCGCCTGACGGTGCTGACGGACGAGGACGAGGAGGTGCCGTACGACTTCGACGAACTGGACGAGCTGGCGCACGCTTACGCGGTGACGATCCACCGTTCACAGGGAAGTGAATATCCCGCCGTGGTGATCCCGGTCACCACGGGTGCGTGGATGATGCTCCAGCGGAACCTGCTCTACACGGCGGTGACCCGGGCCAAGCGGCTGGTCGTCCTCGTGGGGTCGCGCAAGGCGATCGGTCAGGCGGTGCGCACGGTCTCCGCGGGCCGGCGCCACACGGCGCTCGACTTCCGGCTCGCGGGCTTGTGAGCCGGATTTTGCCCCGCACGCTCACCCCCTTCTGACCTGCCGGTTCGTGAGGCGGCCAAAAAAATGATCGATCAAACGAGTCGTGAAGGTCACAGAGCACTTCCAGATGGGCAAGACAGCGGGCAGGATGACAGGTTGGCGGCACTCAGTGCCGCCAATAGGCCCAATGGTCGACCCCGAGTGCACTCTCCTGAGCCGAATGGGGGAGGGTAGAGACAGTCAGGGCAACCTCGAAGATGAGGCACAACGTCGGTGAGGGAAGACGTGAGCGACAACTCTGTAGTACTGCGGTACGGCGACGGCGAGTACACCTACCCGGTGATTGACAGCACCGTCGGTGACAAGGGCTTCGACATCGGCAAGCTCCGCGCCCAGACCGGTCTGGTGACGCTGGACAGCGGCTACGGCAACACCGCCGCCTATAAATCCGCCGTCACCTACCTCGACGGCGAGGCGGGCATCCTCCGGTACCGCGGCTACCCGATCGAGCAGCTGGCCGAGCGCTCCACCTTCCTGGAGGTGGCCTACCTGCTGATCAACGGCGAGCTGCCGACCATCGACGAGCTCTCGACGTTCAAGAACGACATCACGCAGCACACCCTGCTGCACGAGGACGTCAAGAACTTCTACAAGGGCTTCCCGCGTGACGCCCACCCGATGGCCATGCTGTCCTCGGTCGTCTCGGCGCTGTCCACCTTCTACCAGGACAGCCACAACCCGTTCGACGAGCGCCAGCGCAACCTCTCCACGATCCGCCTGCTCGCCAAGCTCCCGACGATCGCGGCGTACGCGTACAAGAAGTCGATCGGCCACCCGTTCGTCTACCCGCGCAACGACCTCGGCTACGTCGAGAACTTCCTGCGGATGACCTTCTCGGTGCCCGCGCAGGAGTACGAGCTCGACCCGATCGTGGTCTCGGCCCTGGACAAGCTGCTCATCCTGCACGCGGACCACGAGCAGAACTGCTCGACGTCGACGGTCCGCCTGGTCGGCTCCTCGCAGGCGAACATGTTCGCCTCGATCTCCGCGGGCATCAACGCCCTGTGGGGCCCGCTGCACGGCGGCGCCAACCAGTCCGTGCTGGAGATGCTGGAAGGCATCCGCGACGCGGGCGGCGACGTCGACTCCTTCATCCGCAAGGTGAAGAACAAGGAGGACGGCGTCCGCCTGATGGGCTTCGGCCACCGGGTCTACAAGAACTTCGACCCGCGCGCCAAGATCATCAAGGCCGCCGCGCACGACGTCCTCTCGGCTCTCGGCAAGTCCGACGAGCTGCTGGACATCGCGCTGAAGCTGGAGGAGCACGCGCTCTCCGACGACTACTTCGTCTCGCGCAGCCTCTACCCGAACGTCGACTTCTACACCGGCCTGATCTACCGGGCCATGGGCTTCCCGACCGAGATGTTCACGGTCCTGTTCGCCCTCGGCCGGCTGCCGGGCTGGATCGCCCAGTGGCACGAGATGATCAAGGAGCCGGGTTCGCGCATCGGCCGCCCGCGCCAGATCTACACGGGCGTCGTGGAGCGCGACTTCGTTCCCGTCGAGGAGCGCTGAGCCTCGTCACCAGGAGCCCCGTGTCCGGCGTCGGCCGGGTGCGGGGCTTTCGTGTGCGCGGGCGGCTCGGCGGGGGCGGGGGCCTCGTGGGGCGGGGGCCTCGCGGGGGTGCCCGTATGACAGAAGGCGCCCCGGCGCCGGTCCCCCCACGGGCCGACGTCCAGGGCGCCTTCCCATGTCCCGGTGCGGATTCCCCCCACGGGATCCGGCCGGGCGTCTGTGAAGTCAGCGCCTGAAATCGCTGTTGAGCTAAACGAGCAGAACTCGACGTACTCATGTATGCGGTTGTGGTGTGCGATCTGCCGGGACAGCGCACGCTCGGGAGGGCCGCTCAAAGCTTCCCGAGGTGCGTGCCCCGGCGACGCAACTCTGAGGAAGTCCCCCAAGACATCCCCAGATGCCAGGTGGCGCCCCCCAAGACGCCGACTGACATCGTCAACTTAGACCTTCGAACCCCTTCGATGGTTACGTTCACATCACTGTGATCTGCGTCTCTTGCATATGTCCGTTAGATGCGCAAGAGCCCCGATACGGCGATCGAGACTCCAGCGTAAGGACGATGCGCGAGTCTTGTGAAGAGCTTATGTGAGCCGGGCGCGGGACTCCAGAGGGGCCTGGTGGGGTTCTTACTACGAATTCACCGGAACGTCCGCAGCCGCAGGCTGTTGGTGACCACGAACACGGACGAGAAGGCCATCGCGGCCCCCGCGATCATCGGGTTCAGCAACCCGGCGGCGGCCAGCGGCAAGGCGGCGACGTTGTATCCGAAGGCCCACACGAGGTTGCCCTTGATCGTGCCCAGCGTCCTGCGGGACAGCCGAATCGCGTCCGCCGCCACCCGCAGGTCCCCGCGCACCAGCGTCAGGTCGCCGGCCTCGATCGCCGCGTCCGTCCCGGTCCCCAGGGCGAGACCCAGATCGGCGGTGGCGAGCGCCGCCGCGTCGTTGACGCCGTCCCCGACCATGGCGACGCACCTGCCCTCGCGGCGGAGCCGCCGTACGGTCTCGGCCTTGTCCTCGGGCAGGACCTCCGCGATCACCTGATCGATACCGACCGCCTGCGCGACCGACTCGGCGACGGCCCTGTTGTCCCCGGTCAGCAGGACCGGGGTGAGGCCCAGCGCGCGCAGCTCGCGCACCGCCTCGGCGCTGGTCTCCTTCACCGCGTCGGCGACCGCGAGGACCCCGCGCACGGAACCGTCCCAGGCGACCACGACGGCCGTACGGCCCTCCCGCTCGGACTCCGCCTTGGCCTGGGCGAGTTCGGCGGGAAGCCCGGCGGTCTGCTCGGCGAGTCGCCCCACCGTCACCTCATGGCCCTGCACCCGCCCGCGTGCGCCCCGCCCGGGCACGTTCCGGAACTCCTCGACCTGCGGCAGCGGACCGACCCGCTCCTCGGCGCCCAGCGCGACGGCACGGGCGACAGGGTGTTCCGAGGCGTGTTCCACGGCGCCCGCGAGCCGCAGCACCTGCTCCTCGTCGGCGCCTTCGGCGGCGTGGACCCGCTGAAGGGTCATACGGCCCGTAGTGACCGTGCCGGTCTTGTCCAGGAGGACGGTGTCGACGCGGCGCGTGGACTCCAGGACCTCGGGCCCCTTGATGAGGATGCCGAGCTGGGCACCACGGCCCGTGCCGACCATGAGGGCCGTGGGTGTGGCGAGTCCCAGGGCGCAGGGACAGGCGATGATCAGCACCGCGACGGCCGCGGTGAACGCGGCGACGGTGTCGTCGGTGGCGCCGAACCACACGCCGAAGGTGGCGACCGCGAGGACGATCACCACGGGTACGAAGACCGCGGAGACGCGGTCGGCGAGCCGCTGCACCTCGGCCTTGCCGTTCTGCGCGTCCTCCACCAGCCTCGCCATCCGCGCGAGCCGGGTGTCCGAGCCGACCCGGGTCGCCTCGACGACGAGGCGCCCGGCGGTGTTGACCGTCGCGCCGGCGACCGCGTCCCCGGCGGTCACGTCCACCGGTACGGACTCGCCGGTCAGCATGGAGGCGTCCACCGCGGAGGCGCCCTCGACGACGGTGCCGTCGGTGGCGATCTTCTCGCCGGGCCGTACGACGAACCGGTCGCCGACGGCGAGTCCGTCGACCGGGACCCGGACCTCGCGTCCGTCCCGCAGGACGGCCACGTCCTTCGCACCGAGTTCCATGAGGGCGCGCAGCGCCGCGCCCGCGCGCCGCTTCGCCCGGGCCTCCAGATAGCGGCCGAGGAGGATGAAGGCGATGACTCCGCAGGCCACTTCGAGGTAGATCTGCGAGGCGCCGTCCGCGCGCGAGACGGTGAACTCGAAGTCGTGGCGCATGCCCGTCATGCCGGCGTCGCCCAGGAACAGGGCCCACAGGGACCAGGCGTAGGCGGCCAGCGTGCCCAGGGAGACCAGGGTGTCCATGGTCGCCGCCCCGTGCCGGGCGTTCGTGAAGGCGGCCCGGTGGAAGGGCAGTCCGCCCCAGACCACGACCGGCGAGGCCAGGGTGAGCGCGAGCCACTGCCAGTTGTCGAACTGCAGCGCCGGGATCATCGACAGCAGGACGACCGGGACGGCGAGCAGGGCCGAGACGGTGAAGCGTTGCCGGTAGGCGGCCGGTTCGGAGTCTTCCGGGGGCGTCCGGGACGCGTCCGGGGATTCCTGGGGGGCGGGTTCCGGCGGAAGGGGCTCCTTTGCCGTGTACCCGGTCCTCTCCACGGTGGCGATCAGGTCGGCGACCTGGACGTCCGCGGAGTGGCTGACCCTCGCCTTCTCCGTGGCGTAGTTCACCGTGGCGGTGACGCCGTCCATGCGGTTGAGCTTCTTCTCGACGCGGGCGGCGCAGGAGGCGCAGGTCATCCCGCCGATGAGCAGCTCGACCTCAGCGGTGCCGGTGGACCCGGCCGGGGCGTGCGCCACGGCTGCGTCGGCCCTGCCGGCCGGTCCGGCTATCGGCGGTTGATCGGTGGTGCGGGACATGGCCAGGCTCAGGCCTTGCCGACCAGTTCGAAGCCGGCCTCGTCGACGGCCGCGCGGACGGCCTCCTCGTCGAGCGGGGTGGCCGAGACCACGGTGACCTCACCGGTCGAGGCGACGGCCTTCACCGAGCTGACACCGGGCAGCTCGGAGATCTCGCCGGAGACGGCGCCCTCGCAGTGCCCGCAGCTCATGCCGCTCACCTTGTAGACGGTGGTGACGGAACCCGGGGTGTCGGTCTGGGCGGTCATGTCGTTCTCCTCGTCGAGGCGTGTGGGGCTGACGGGCCCGCGGGGCCCTCCGAATTCCACGGTATACCCCTACGGGGTATTAATCCAAGAAGGGTCTTCGTGGATCTGCGGGGTCTCGGGGTGGGAGGTGGTTCTGCGGGGTCGGCGGGTGCCCGGAGCGCGGGTGGCAATTCTGTGGGGTGGGGGCCCGGAGCGCGGGTGGTGGTTCTGCGGGGGGACGAGTGCCCCGAGCGTGGGTAGTTCGCCGGGATCGACGGGTGTCCGGAGCGGGCGGGCGTCTTCGGGGGCGGGGCGGGTGGTGTTCTCCGGGCAGGCCCCGCCGGCTCAGGCCGAGTCGAGGTGCCCGAGTCTGTCGCCCACCAGTGGGTCGAGGTAGCGGATCAGGGCGTTCTTCAGCTCCCGCACATAGGCGTCGCGCTCGGCTCCCTCGTGGGCGAGGATCAGCTCCAGGCCCGCCTTGTACATCCCCAGGCACATGTGCGCGGTGCGGGTGAGGTCGGCCGGCGGGGCGTCCGGCAGGAGCGAGGAGAGCAGGTCCTCGATGCGGGAGAGCAGGGTCGCGTGCAGGGCGTCGTGCTCCTCGGCGATGCGGCCGGGGATGTCGGGGCCGTGCATCAGCGCGAAGAAGACGGGGTGCTCGCAGTTGAAGGCGATGAACCGGTCGACGGCCGAGCCGACCGCCTCCTCCACCGGGGTGGCGGGGTCGACCGGCGCGAGCGCCTCGCCGTAGGTCTCGCGCATCTCGTGCATGAGCCGGGTGCCCAGCTCGATCGCGATCGCTTCCTTGTTCGGGAAGAACTGGTAGAGCGTGCCCGGTGAGACGCCCGCCTCGCGGGCGATGGCGTTGGTGCTGGCGGCCGTGTAGCCGGTGGTGGTGAAGACGCTGGCCGCGGCGTCGAGCAGTTGGGCGACACGGCGCTCACCGCGGGCCTGGCGGCGGCGCGGCTGCTCCTTCTCCTGATGGGCCTGGCCGGCCTTGTCCCGGTTGGCGGACACGCGTTATCCCCAGCTCTCCGAACGCGATTGACAAACGCGAGCAGTCGCTCGCATTCTGGAGAAACGCGAGCGATCTCTCGTGTTTGTCAGTCTATGGCAGTGACAGCTCCATGCTGCCCTGCTGCGCACAGCATGGATCAGGGTGAAGGGGACACCGCACAATGACCGAAGTCAACAGGCGACCCGGGATCGGAGGCTGGACCCGCTTCGTCACGGCCCGCCCCCGCCTGTCGCTGCTCGTGGCCCTGGTGCTCACCGCGCTCGCCGTGCTGGCGGGCAGCGGTGTCGCCGACCGTCTGGGCAGCGGCGGCTGGGAGGATCCGCACGCCGGGTCGACGTACGCGACCAAGGCGCTGGAGCGCGAGTTCCCCGCCTCCCAGCCCAACCTCCTGCTCCTCGTGGACGCGGGCGGCGCCTCCGTGGACGACCCCGCGGTCGCCGCCGAGGCCAAGCGGCTCGCGGAGCGCCTGGCGGGTGAGAAGGGCGTCACCGGGGTCGGTTCCTACTGGCAGACCAAATCGCCCTCCCTGCGCGCGCAGGACGGTCATGAGGCGCTGATCGCCGCCCGCATCACAGGCGACGAGAAGGAGGCGGGGGAGACCCTGGACCGGATCGCGCCCACCTTCCGGGGCACGCACGGCCCGGTGGAGGTCGGTGTCGGCGGCCCGGTCGCCGTGCGGCACGAGATGCAGACGATCATCCAGGAGGACCTCCTCCGTGCCGAGATGATCGCCCTGCCGGTCACACTGGTGCTGCTGGTGATGGTCTTCGGCAGCGCGGTGGCGGCCCTGCTGCCGCTGGGCATCGGCATCGTCGCCATCCTCGGCACCAACGCGGTGCTGCGGGGCCTGACCGAGTTCACCGACGTGTCGGTCTTCGCGATGAACCTCACCACGGCCCTCGGCCTGGGCCTGGCCATCGACTACGCCCTGTTCATCGTCCGCCGCTTCCGTGAGGAACTCGCCACCGGTGGTGATCCCCTGACAGCGGTCGGCACCACCCTGCGCACGGCCGGCCGCACCGTCCTCTTCTCGGCCCTCACGGTCGCGGTGTCCCTCGCGGCGATGCTGCTCTTCCCCCAGTACTTCCTGCGGTCCTTCGCCTACGCGGGCATCGCGGTGGTGCTGCTGGCCGCCGCGGCCGCGCTGATCCTGCTCCCGGCGGCACTGATCCTGCTGGGCCACCGGGTCAACTCCCTGGATCTGCGCCGACTGTTCCGGCGCGGACGCAGGTCGCCCGAGCCCGACGGAGCGAGCGCAGCGCCCAAGGGCAGGGCCTGGACCCGCACGGCGAACCTCGTGATGCGCCGGGCCCCGTTCTTCGCCCTGGGCACCACCGCCGTCCTCGTCCTGCTCGGACTGCCCTTCCTGGGCGTGAAGTTCGGTACGGCCGACGATCGCCAGCTGCCGTCGAGCGCCGAGTCCCGTGTGGTGCAGCAACACATCCGCGACGGCTTCCCGGGAAGTCCCGGCGGTGGCCTGGAGGTGCTCACCGAGGGCCGGGCGACGCAGGCGCAGTACGCCGACTACAAGGAGCGGATCGCCGCCCTCCCCGGTGTGGTCCGGGTCGACGGGCCCCTGGTGAAGGGCGAGCACGCGTACTTCACGGTGCAGCCGAAGGGCGAGGCGGTCGACGAGCCGGCCCAGCGCCTCGTCGGCGAGCTGCGTGCTGCCCGGGCGCCGTTCGACACCGAGGTGACCGGTGCCGCGGCGGTCCTGGTGGACTCCAAGGACGCCATAGCCGAACGCCTGCCCCTGGCCGCGGCCTTCATAGCGGTCGTCACCTTGCTGCTGGTGTTCCTGCTGACCGGGAGTGTGCTGATCCCGGTCCAGGCGGTGGTGCTCAACGCGCTGAGCCTGACGGCGATGTTCGGGGCGGTGGTGTGGGTCTTCCAGGACGGCCATCTGTCCGGGCTGCTCGGCTTCACCAGCCCCGGCTCGATCGAGACGACCCTTCCGGTGCTGATGTTCTGCGTCGCCTTCGGCCTGTCGATGGACTACGGCGTGTTCCTGCTCTCCCGCATCAAGGAGGAGTACGACACGACCGGCGACCACGACCAGTCCGTCCGCCACGGCCTGCAACGCACCGGCGGGCTGATCACCGCGGCCGCGGTGATCCTCGCGGTGGTGATGGTCGCGATAGGCACCTCCCGGGTCACCAACACCAAGATGCTCGGCCTCGGCATCGCCCTGGCGGTGCTGATGGACGCGATGATCGTCCGCAGCCTGCTGGTGCCGGCCGTGATGCGGCTGACGGGGCGGGCGACATGGTGGGCGCCGGGTCCGCTCCGGCGGTTCCATCAGCGGTTCGGGCTGAGCGAGGGGGAGTCGGCGGTGGCCCCGGTGACCGAGCCGGCACAGGAGCGGGAAAAGGTGAGCGCGCGGGGCTGACCTCACGGGAGCACGCCTGGGGACGTGGGGCCGCGCACCTCCCGGCAGCTCACGCCGACGGGCCGGACGGCGCAGGTCGCGTACGGCACAGCGTCCGGCGTCCGCGATGATCTGCGTGCAAGGAGCGTGAACCGAAGGAGACCGGGATGCGGGCTGTCGTGTTCGAACGGTACGGGGAGGAGGCCGAGGTGCGTGAGGTGCCCGACCCCCGCCCCGTATCCCACGGAGTGACCGTGCGCGTCGAGGCCACCGGCCTGTGCAGAAGCGACTGGCACGGCTGGCAGGGTCACGACCCGGACATCGCCCTCCCACACGTCCCCGGACACGAGCTGGCCGGGGTCGTGGAGGCGGTGGGCGCCCGCGTCACGGGCTGGCGTCCCGGCGACCGCGTCACCGTGCCCTTCGTGTGCGCCTGCGGCAGCTGCGGGGCGTGTGCGGCGGGGGACCAGCAGGTGTGCGAACGCCAGACCCAGCCCGGCTTCACCCACTGGGGTTCCTTCGCCCAGTACGTGGCGCTGGACCACGCCGACGTCAACCTGGTCGCCGTACCCGCCGAGATGTCCTTCGCGACGGCGGCCTCGCTCGGGTGCCGGTTCGCCACCGCGTTCCGGGCGGTCGTGCAGCAGGGCCGGGTGGCGGCGGGGGAGTGGGTCGCCGTGCACGGCTGCGGCGGAGTGGGCCTGTCGGCGGTGATGATCGCGGCGGCGGCCGGCGCCCGAGTCGTCGCGGTGGACGTCTCCCCGAAGGCTCTGGACCTGGCGCGGACGTTCGGAGCGGCGGAGTGCGTGGACGCGGCGAGCACACCGGACACCGCGGGCGCGGTACGCGACCTGACCGGTGGGGGCGCCCAGCTCTCCCTGGACGCCCTCGGTTCACCCACCACCTGCGCCGCCTCCGTGAACGGTCTGCGCCGCCGGGGCCGACATGTCCAGGTGGGCCTGCTGCCCTCGGCGGACGGCACGACCCCGGTGCCCCTCGCCCGTGCCATCGCCCTCGAACTCGAACTGCTGGGCAGTCACGGCATGGCGGCGCACACCTACCCGGCGATGCTGGAACTGGTCCGGGCGGGCGTGCTGAGGCCGGATCTGCTGGTGACGTCGACGATCGGCCTGGACGCGGTGCCCTCGGCCCTGGCGGCGATGGGGACGGCGCCGGGGGCGGGGGCGACGGTCATCGAGCCGTGGAGGTGAGGATCAGGACGCGGCGGACATGACGGCGGTGTCGGGGTGACCGCGGTGCGCGGCCCACTCCGGGGCGAGGATCGCCATCTGGATCTCGTCGATCCACTCGCCCCCGTGCCACACCGACTGCCGGCTGACGCCCTCGGCGACGAATCCGACCTTCTCGTAGGCGCGCCGGGCCCGTGGGTTGTAGGGCAGGACGTGCAACGAGACGCGGTGCAGGTCGAGTTGCTCGAAGGCATGG
Organism: Streptomyces sp. NPDC001920; assembly: GCF_053594495.1. Taxonomy (NCBI): domain Bacteria; kingdom Bacillati; phylum Actinomycetota; class Actinomycetes; order Kitasatosporales; family Streptomycetaceae; genus Streptomyces; species Streptomyces sp. NPDC001920. The sequence continues at coordinate 12,751 of NZ_JBSFEP010000008.1, read as the reverse complement.
CCCACGATCAACCGGATGGCTTCCGTACCCAGGCCGCGATCGCGTCCCGCGGGGCCGATCAGGATGCGGAAGCTGCAGCTGCGGTTGTACTCGTCCCAGTCGTTCAGGACGACTTCGCCGACGAGTTCGCCGCTCGCCCGGTCCACGATGCCGAGGTCGAGCCGGTCGGTCTGGTCGTTGCGGCTCCCGTACCAGGCGCGCAGCCGGTCCAGCCCGAACTTGTCGTCGGGGCTGCCGGTCAGCCGTATCACCTCGGGGTCGTCGAGGATGCGGGCCATCACGGGCGCGTCCTCCTCCACCAAGGGACGCAACAGCGCCCGCTCGCCGCGGAGTACGGGTTTCACGGAGAAGTCGCTCATGGGGCGACTGTGCCCCACATCCGGGGTGGGGCACAGCTTATTTTTTCCGGTTATTTTTTCCGGCTGTCAGCCCGACCTGCGGCCCCGGTTCCCCGGACGGGAGGCCACCCAGGCCCGGACCGTGTCGGGGTACCAGAAGGGCTTGCCGCCCTCCACGTGGTCGGGCGGTGGCAGCAGCCCGTGCTTGCGGTACGACCGCACGGTGTCCGGCTGCACCTTGATGTGCGCCGCGATCTCCTTGTAGGACCAGAGGATTCGGTCGGTCATCGTTTGCACCTCCCTGCGCGCGCCGCGGTGGCGACCGGGAGCGGTCGTCGGGGGGACCGTGCGCAGCGCTGGCGATCACAAAGCCTGTGTCCGGTCAACGACGCACAGTGACCGCGGGCAGGGCCTGTGCAGCGGGTGTGACGCAAGGCCCGCGGACATGCGACACCTGTGACAGGGAGGCTGCGCTTGTGACACAGCTGCCGCAAAAGCGCACGCCGGTGGCAGGGCGCGGCGCGTTGACAGACGGGGGCGGGGCGACCGGCGTCCGGCCGACCCGCGGACGGCTGCCCGTGCTGTGAGGCAACGGTGGACCGGGCCGTCACGCAACGGTGGGCCGGGCCGTCAGGCAACGATGGACCGGGCCGTCACGCAACGGTGGGTCGGGCCCGCTGCGCCGGACCCGACCCACCAGCTCCCCCGCCTCGAACGGCTCGTTCGCCGAGGGCCACAGCCTGCATTCAGCCAAGCTCGCGGGTCTTGGAAAAAAGCGCACCCCGCTCGGATACGAGCGCGAGACTCGTCGCCGCACCCGTCAGCCGGTCCGGCGCCGGCACATGGCCCGGCGTCCGCCGGGCGGCGGTGAACTCGCGCGGGGTGCACCCCGTCATCGCCTTGAACTCCCTGCTGAGATGCGCCTGGTCGTAGTACCCGCACACCGCCGCGGTCTCCGCCTGTCCCCGCCCCGCCGCCAGCAGCGTGCGCGCCCGTTGCAGCCGCAGCACGCGGGCCGCGGCCTTCGGACCCAGCCCGATCTGTTCCCGGAAGCGGTTCTCCAGGTGCCGTACGCTCCAGCCCACGTCGTCGGCGAGCCGCCGTACCGGTATCGCTCCGCCCGTGCGCGTCAGCTCCGCCCAGGCCCGCACCACCCGCTGCGAACACGGCGTTCCGGCGTCCGACCAGCGGGCGAACACGTCGTCCAGCAGCCGGAAACGGGCTTCCCAGGTCGGCAACGCGGCCAGCGCGGCGGCCAGTTCCCCGACGGGGGACCCCAGGGCGTGCGGAAGGTCGTCGGGGTCGACGGTCCGGTTGGCGAGTTCGTACTGCGGCGTCCCGAACATCGTGAACGCCGCCCAGGGCATCAACAGCACCTCGATTGCGGCCAGCCGGCCACCGTGCTCGCCGACGGCCGGGGTGGTCGTCGGCCCGCAGTAGACGCGGACCAGGGTGTCCGTGGGCCGGCCGGCCCGCGAGATCCGTACCGGCTCGCCGAACCCGAGCAGCAGGGTCGCCGCCCCGATGGGCGCCTCCAGCCGCGCCCGGGGCCGGTCCAGAGCCAGCCGCATCCCGCGGTAGCCGATCACCCCGGGCCGCAGCCGTGGATCAGGCCGGGCCACCGCCGTCTCCCAGGATCCCCAGGGCCCCTCACCCGAGCGAACGCGCACGGCACTCGTCATCGACCCATGCTGCAACGCCGCTCAAGGAGTGCGGGGAACCGCGCGGCAAGCCACACAGAACCCGCACGCGCACGCCCCCACACACCCCGCAGGCGCACGCCCCCACACACCCCGCGCGCTCAAGGGCACCTCTCACGCCCCGCAGGACCTCAGGAAGGCCCGGGTCCGCCGAGCGATCGGCAGCGGCTTGTCCGGGTCGCACGGATACATGTCCTGTTCGACGATCGCGAACAGTTCCACGTCCAGCTTCTGCGCGGCCTCCAGCACCGGCCCCAGCGCGGGGACCCCGCCCGGCGGCTCACACATCACGCCCTGCGCCACGGCCGGTCCGAACGGCGTCCCCTTGGCCCGGACGTCGGCGAGGATCTCCGGGTCCACCTGCTTCAGATGCAGGTAGCCGATCCGCGACCCGTACGTCTCGATCAGCTTCACGCTGTCCCCGCCGCAGTACGCGTAGTGCCCCGTGTCCAGGCACAGCGACACCAGGTCGGAGTCGGTCCCGTCCAGGAACCGGACCACGTTCTCCTCGCTGTCGATGTGGGTGTCGGCGTGCGGGTGGACGACGATCCTCAGCCCGTACCGCTCGCGCACCTCCCGTCCCAGCCGCTCGGTCAGCGAGATGAGGTTCCGCCACTGCTGCGCAGTCAACGTGTCCGGCTCCAGCACCTCACCGGTCTTGTCGTCCCGCCAGAAGGAAGGAATGACGACCAGGTGCTTCGCCCCCATCGCCTGCGCCAGCACCGCGTTGTCCGCCACGTGCGCCCACGTCTTCTCCCACACCGCCTCACCGTGGTGCAGCCCCGTGAAGACCGTGCCCGCCGACACCTTCAGGCCGCGCCGTGAGGTCTCCTCGGAAAGGACCACGGGATCGGTCGGCAGATACCCGTACGGCCCCAGCTCGATCCACTCGTAACCGGAGTCGGCGACCTCGTCGAGGAAGCGCCGCCAAGGGACCTGCTGCGGGTCGTCGGGAAACCACACACCCCACGAGTCGGGAGCCGAGCCGATGCGGATGCGGGACAGTGAGGACTGAGGTGACAACGACGTCATGGCGGTCAGCTTCGGCGCGCGCAGCAAGCGCTGTCAAGGTCTGGTCCGAATGTCTGGACAAAACATTGACAGGGCTGCGTGCCTCGGACTACAAAGCGGGAGAGCCGATACGAAGGGAACGCGATGGCGTACGACCTGATCACCATGGGGCGGATCGGAGTGGACCTCTACCCGCTGCAGACCGGCGTCCCGCTGCCGCAGGTCACCTCCTTCGGCAAGTTCCTCGGCGGCTCGGCGACGAACGTCGCGGTCGCCGCGGCCCGCCTGGGGCGCCGTACCGCGGTGATCACCCGCACCGGCGAGGACCCCTTCGGCACCTACCTCCACGAGGCCCTGAAAGGCTTCGGCGTCGACGACCGCTGGGTCACCCCGGTCCCGGGCCTGCCCACCCCGGTCACCTTCTGCGAGGTCTTCCCGCCGGACGACTTCCCGCTGTACTTCTACCGGCAGCCCAAGGCCCCTGACCTGGAGATCGACGCCCACGAGCTCGACCTCGACGCCATCCGCGACGCCCGCGTCTTCTGGGTAACCGGCACCGGCCTGAGCGAGGAGCCCAGCCGTACGGCGACGCTCGCGGCCCTCGCGCACCGCGCCAAGTCCGGCATCACGGTCTTCGACCTGGACTGGCGCCCGATGTTCTGGAAGGACCCGGAGGCCGCCCGCCCGTTCTACGCCGAGGCCCTGAAGCACACCACCGTCGCCGTCGGCAACCTCGACGAGGTCGAGGTCGCGACGGGTGTCCGGGAGCCGAAGGCCGCCGCGCGGGCGCTGCTGGAGGCCGGTGTCGAGGTCGCCGTCGTCAAGCAGGGCCCCAAGGGTGTGCTCGCCGTGAACGACAAGGGCGACGAGGCCGAGGTGCCGCCCCTCCCGGTGAACGTCCTCAACGGCCTCGGCGCCGGTGACGCCTTCGGCGGCTCGCTCTGCCACGGGCTGCTCGAAGGCTGGGACCTGGAGCGGACCATGCGGCACGCCAACGCGGCCGGCGCCATCGTCGCCTCCCGCCTGGAGTGCTCCTCCGCCATGCCGACACCGGACGAGATCGAGGCCGCCATCGCCGCGGGGGCCGTCCAGTGAGTGTCGTCGACATCGCGGACCTCGTCCGCCTGCGCACCCAGCGCCCCGAGGCGATCGCGGAGGCCGCCGCCCGGCGTGTCCGGCGTCCCCTCCTCGGCGACTCCGGCCGGCTGATGATCGTCGCCGCCGACCACCCGGCCCGCGGCGCGCTCGGCGCCGGCGGCCGCAGCATGGCCATGGCCAACCGCGCCGACCTGCTCGAACGCCTCTGCCTGGCGCTGTCCCGGCCCGGCGTCGACGGTGTGCTCGCCACCGCCGACATCCTCGACGACCTGTTGCTGCTCGGCGCCCTGGACGGCAAGGTCGTCATGGGCTCCATGAACCGCGGTGGCCTGCAGGGCGCCAGCTTCGAACTCGACGACCGCTTCACCGGCCACCGCCCCGAGGACATCCAGCGCCTGCGCTTCGACGCGGGCAAACTGCTCCTGCGTATCGACTACGACGACCCGGGCTCCCTCACCACCATGGAGTCCACCGCCCGCGCCATCGATGAGATGGCCGCACGGCAACTGCCCGTCTTCGTCGAGCCGTTCCTCAGCCACCGCACCCCCGACGGCAGGGTCGGCAACGACCTGTCCGCCGAAGCCGTCACCAAGTCCATCGCCATCGCCTCGGGCCTGGGCGGCACCTCGGCCTACACGTGGCTGAAGGTGCCGGTCACCGAGAACCCCGACGACATGGCCGAGGTCATGGCGACCTCCACGCTGCCCGCCGTGCTGCTCGGCGGCGAGGTGGGGGGCTCCGCCGAGGATCAGCAGGGGGCGTACGAGAAGTGGCGCGGCGCCCTCCGACTGCCCACCGTGCGGGGCCTGGTGGTGGGCCGCTCGTTGCTCTACCCGGCGGACGGGGACGTGGCCGCCGCCGTGGACACCGCCGTAGGACTGCTGTGAGGGCCGTATGACCAGCGAGCCGCACATCGCCGAGGGGCCGCTGAACGGCGGACGCACGGTCCGCATCCACGACGACGACGGGAAGGACGAGTTCCAACTCCTGGGCCGGGAGAACGTGTTCAGTGGAGTCAGTGACTTCGCGTACGTTCCCCGGGACGCCCGGGCACAGATCGCCTCCGGCGCGGGTGGCCGCTTTGCTTTGGCAGGAGCGAAGTGCGAGCGAAGACTCCCCGCCCGCTACGGCCCCGCGCCGGAGGTCCCCGTCGAGCACCGCGGCACCGGCACCTGCACGCGGCAGGCCGGGCGCCGCCCCGGCGACGCCGTGCCGGCCCCCGGTGGCCGCCACGGCCCGTCGATGGCCCGGCCCTGCCACGACATGTACTACTTGAAGGTGATGGCCGGTCCGGGTGAGACCCGGCGGCGGATCCGCTTCCATCCGGATGACGCAGAAGGCACAGGGGGTCACCGATGACCTCGACGACGAGGCTCACGGTCGCACAGGCGCTCGTCCGCTTCCTGTCCGCCCAGTACACCGAGCGTGACGGGGTGCGGCGGCGTCTGATCGGCGCCACCTGGGGAATCTTCGGGCACGGCAATGTCGCCGGGATCGGGCAGGCGCTCGTCGAGTACGGCGGCGAGATGCCGTACCACCAGGGCCGCAACGAACAGGCGATGGTGCACGCGGCCGTCGGCTACGCCCGCCAGTCGAACCGCCTGTCCACCCACGCGGTGACGACCTCCGTCGGCCCCGGCGCGACCAACCTCGTCACCGGCGCGGCCCTCGCCACCATCAACCACCTCCCGGTCCTGCTCCTTCCCGGCGATGTCTTCGCCACCCGCCCCGCCGACCCGGTCCTGCAGCAGCTGGAGGTGCCGTACGCGGGTGATGTGTCCGTCAACGACTGCCTGCGGCCGGTGTCGAGGTACTTCGACCGGATCACCCGGCCCGAAGCCCTGATCCCCTCCGCGCTGCACGCCATGCGGGTGCTGACGGACCCGGTGGAGACCGGCGCGGTCACCCTCGCGCTGCCGCAGGACGTGCAGGCCGAGGCGTACGACTGGCCCGAGGACCTCTTCGCCGAGCGCACCTGGGTGATCCGCCGCCCCGGGGCCGACCCGACCGAACTCGCCGAGGCCGTGCGCACGATCAGGTCCGCCCGCAGGCCCCTGCTCGTCGCGGGCGGCGGCGTCCACCACAGCCGTGCCGAGGCGGCGCTCGCCGAGTTCGCCGAGTCCACCCGCATCCCGGTCGCCTCCACCCAGGCGGGCAAGGGCTCCCTGCGCTTCGACCACCCCCAGGACGTCGGCGGCATCGGCCACACCGGCACCGCCACCGCCGACGAACTCGCCCGCACCGCCGACCTGGTCATCGGCGTCGGCACGCGTTTCACCGACTTCACCACCGCCTCCGGCACCCTGTTCACCGGGGCGGGCGTCCGTTTCCTCAACCTCAACATCGCGCCCTTCGACGGACACAAGCTCGCCGGCCGGCCGCTGATCGCCGACGCCCGCAGCGGCCTCATGGAGCTGACCGAGGCGCTGGGTATGCACGACCACCGGGTCGCCGACTCCTACGTCACCGAGTACGCCGAGGACAAGGAGCGCTGGGAGCAGCGCGTCGACGCCTGCTACGAGGCCGACGAGCCGGACGTACGGCCTACCCAGCCGCAGGTCCTGGGCGCGCTGGACGCGATCGTCGACGAGACGGACGTGATCATCAACGCCGCCGGCTCGCTCCCCGGCGACCTGCACAAGCTGTGGCGGGCCCGCTCACGCGACCAGTACCACCTGGAGTACGGCTACTCGTGCATGGGCTACGAGATCCCGGCCGCGATCGGCGTCAAGATGGCCGCCCCGGACCGGCCCGTGTGGGCGCTGGTCGGCGACGGCACCTATCTGATGATGCCGACGGAGATCGTGACGGCCGTGCAGGAGGGCGTCGCCATCAAGGTGCTGCTCGTGCAGAACCACGGGTACGCCTCCATCGGCGGACTGTCGGAGGCGACGGGCGCGGAGCGCTTCGGCACCGCCTACCGGTACCGCGCGGACGACGGCGCCTTCACGGGCGCCCCGCTCCCCGTCGACCTGGCCGCCAACGCCGCGAGCCTCGGCATGCGGGTGCTGCGCGCGAAGACCGTACGGGAGCTGCGGGAGGCGCTCGCCGAGGCGCGTGCCGCCGACACTCCCACATGTGTCTACGTCGAGACCGAAACGGCAGACACTGTGTCGGGCGCGCCGCCCGCGCAGGCCTGGTGGGATGTTCCTGTGGCCGAGACCGCGACCCGACCGTCGGCGGTCAAGGCGCGTGAGCTGTACGAACGGCACGTCTCGACCCGACGCCGCCATCTGTGAAGGAGTATCTGGGCATGACGAAGATCGTCAACCACTGGATCGGCGGCAAGACCGCCGAAGGCGCGTCGGGTACGTACGGGCCGGTCACCGACCCGGCCACCGGCGCGGTCACCACGAAGGTCGCGTTCGCCTCGGTCGACGAGGTGGACGCGGCGGTCGCCGCCGCCAAGGAGGCGTACCTGACCTGGGGGCAGTCCTCGCTGGCCCAGCGCACCTCGATCCTGTTCAAGTTCCGGGCGCTGCTGGACGCCCACCGCGACGAGATCGCCGAGCTGATCACCGCCGAGCACGGCAAGGTGCACTCCGACGCCCTCGGTGAGGTGGCGCGCGGCCTGGAGATCGTGGACCTCGCGTGCGGCATCAGCGTGCAGCTGAAGGGCGAGCTGTCGACGCAGGTCGCCAGCCGCGTCGACGTGTCCTCGATCCGGCAGCCGCTGGGTGTCGTCGCGGGCATCACGCCGTTCAACTTCCCGGCGATGGTGCCGATGTGGATGTTCCCGATCGCCATCGCGTGCGGCAACACCTTCGTGCTCAAGCCGAGCGAGAAGGACCCGTCGGCGTCGATCAGGATCGCCGAGCTGCTGGCGGAGGCCGGTCTGCCGGACGGCGTCTTCAACGTCGTCCACGGCGACAAGGTGGCCGTGGACCGCCTCCTGGAGCACCCGGACGTCAAGGCGGTCTCCTTCGTAGGCTCGACCCCGATCGCCCGCTACATCCACACCACCGCCTCCGCCAACGGCAAGCGCGTCCAGGCGCTCGGCGGTGCAAAGAACCACATGCTGGTCCTCCCGGACGCCGACCTGGACGCGGCGGCCGACGCCGCCGTGTCGGCCGCCTACGGCTCCGCGGGCGAGCGCTGCATGGCCATCTCTGCGGTCGTCGCGGTCGGTGCGATCGGCGACGAGCTGGTGGAGAAGATCCGCGAGCGCGCCGAGAAGATCAAGATCGGCCCCGGCAACGACCCGGCCTCCGAGATGGGACCGCTGATCACCGCCGCGCACCGCGACAAGGTGGCCTCCTACGTCACGGGCGCGGCGGCCGAGGGCTGCGAGGTGGTCCTGGACGGCACCGGCTACACGGTCGACGGCTTCGAGGACGGCCACTGGATCGGCATCTCGCTCCTCGACAAGGTGCCGACCAGCGCGAAGGCGTACCGTGACGAGATCTTCGGCCCGGTGCTGTGCGTGCTGCGTGCCGAGACCTACGAGGACGGCGTGGCCCTCATCAACAGCTCGCCGTTCGGCAACGGCACCGCGATCTTCACCCGGGACGGCGGCGCGGCCCGCCGCTTCCAGCTGGAGATCGAGGCCGGCATGGTCGGCGTGAACGTCCCGATCCCGGTCCCCGTCGGCTACCACTCCTTCGGCGGCTGGAAGGACTCGCTCTTCGGCGACCACCACATCTACGGCAACGACGGCACGCACTTCTACACCCGCGGCAAGGTCGTCACCACCCGCTGGCCCGACCCGGCCGACGCCCCCTCCGGCGTCGACCTGGGCTTCCCGCGCAACCACTGAGGTTTGTCGAGGGCGCGCCCTGCGGTTCCCGTAGGGCGCGAAGGCTCAGCGGGTGGGCAGACCCGCCGGCCGGTGTGTCCGTCCCGGACGTGTGAAACGCCCGGCGGCGCGGGGAACCGTGCGGCACCGCCTACCACGAACGCGGTAGACAAATCACCCCGCCGTACCCCCGGGGAAGGGCCCACGATTCAGCCCTCGGTCGATAACTTCCCGACAGGTTCACCCCGTACGGTTGAAGCATGGATCTTCGACTGCCCGGACTGCGAGGGCGTATACGGAGGCCGCGCCGGTGGATCGCCGCCGCGGCCTTTGTCGTCGTCCTCGCCGGTGCCGGTACGTGGACGGCCGTCGCCGACGACGACGCGCCGCCGGTGCGCAGCACCGAGCGGGTCATGGACATGGGGGACGGGGTGCGCGTCGACACCTCGTACTTCACCTCGGGCACCTCGGGACGCCGGCCGGCCGTCCTGCTGGGGCACGGCTTCGGCGGGAGCAAGGACGACGTACGGCGGCAGGCCGAGGACCTCGCCCGGGACGGGTACGCCGTCCTGACCTGGTCGGCCCGCGGCTTCGGCAGGTCGACCGGCAAGATCGGGCTCAACGATCCGAAGGGCGAGGTCGCCGACGTCTCCCGGCTGCTCGACTGGCTGGCCGAGCAGCCCCAGGTGGAACTCGACAGGACCGGTGACCCCCGGGTCGGCATGGCGGGCGGCTCCTACGGCGGCGCGATCGCGCTGCTCGCCGCCGGGCACGACGACCGGGTGGACGCCATCGCCCCGGCGATCACGTACTGGAACCTCGCGGACGCCCTGTTCCCGAACGGTGTGTTCAAGAAGCTCTGGGCCGGCATCTTCGTCAACACCGGCGGCGGCTGCGACAGGTTCGAGAAGCGGATCTGCGCGATGTACGAGCGGGTCGCCGAGTCCGGCGTCCCGGACGCCGACGCCCGCGCCATGCTGGAGGAGCGCTCGCCGGTCGCCGTCGGCGACCGCATCAAGGTCCCCACGCTGCTGATGCAGGGCCAGTCCGACTCCCTCTTCCCGCTGGACCAGGCCGACGCCGCGGCGAAGGCGATCCGCGCCAACGGGGCGCCCGTCGACGTCGACTGGATCTCCGGCGGCCACGACGGCGGCGACCTGGAGACGGCCCGGGTCCAGCAGCGCGTCACGTCCTGGTTCGACCGCTACCTCAAGGGCGACAAGGGCGCCGACACCGGCCCCGCGTTCCGCGTCACCCGCACCCTGGGCACCGGCACCGGAGACGGCGAGCCCCGGCTGAGCGGCGTGAGCGCGGACGAGTACCCCGGCCTGGAGGCCGGCCGGCGTTCGATCGCCCTCACCGGACGCGAGCAGAGCTTCACCAACCCCGCCGGTGCCAGCCCGCCCGCCGTGTCGGCCCTGCCCGGACTCGGCAGCGCCGGCGGTCTCGCCCAGCTGTCCTCGCTCGGCATCGGCGTGTCCCTCGACTTCCCCGGGCAGTACGCCGCGTTCGAGTCGGCGCCCGTCCGCGACGACCTGCGCATCACCGGGTCGCCGAAGGTCACCGTCCATGTGCGGTCCAGCGGCGACGACGCCGTGCTCTTCGCCAAGCTGTACGACGTCGCACCCGGCGGCCGGGCCGGGCAGGTGCTGCCCTCGCAACTCGTCGAGCCGATCAGGGTCGAGGACGCGAAGGCCGGCAAGGACGTGACCCTCACCCTCCCGGCGATCGACCACGAGGTCGACGACGGCCACCGTCTGCGTCTGGTCCTCGCCTCCACCGACCTCGGCTACGCCTCCCCGACGGCCCCGGCGACGTACACCGCCTCCCTGAAGGGCGACCTGTCGGTGCCGACGGCGCTCGGCGACAGCGACGGCCCGACGGGGCTGCCCGCCTGGGTGTGGTGGCTGCCGCTCGCCGGCGCGCTGGTCGCGCTCGCGCTGCTGGTGACCGGCCGACGCCGTACGGCGGCGCCCGCCGCCCCCGACCCCGCGCTCGCCGACGTGCCGCTGCAGATCACCGACCTGAGCAAGCGCTACGCCAAGTCCTCCGACCGCTACGCCGTCAAGGACCTGTCCTTCCGCGTGGAGAAGGGCCAGGTGCTCGGCCTGCTCGGTCCGAACGGCGCCGGCAAGACGACGACCCTGCGCATGCTGATGGGCCTGATCAAGCCGGACGGTGGCGAGATCCGCGTCTTCGGGCACGCGATCGCGCCGGGCGCCCCGGTGCTCTCCCGCGTCGGCGCCTTCGTCGAGGGCGCGGGCTTCCTGCCGCACCTGTCCGGCCGGGAGAACCTGGAGCTGTACTGGCGTGCCACCGGCCGCCCGGCCGAGGACGCGCACATGGAAGAGGCCCTGGAGATCGCGGGCCTGGGTGACGCGCTCGCCCGCGCGGTGCGCACCTACTCCCAGGGCATGCGCCAGCGCCTCGCCATCGCGCAGGCCATGCTCGGTCTGCCCGACCTGCTCATCCTCGACGAACCGACCAACGGCCTCGACCCGCCCCAGATCCGCGAGATGCGCGAGGTGATGATCCGCTACGCCGCCGCGGGCCGTACGGTCATCGTCTCCAGCCATCTCCTCGCCGAGGTCGAGCAGACCTGCACCCACCTGGTCGTGATGGACCACGGACAGCTCGTGCAGGCCGGACCGGTCGAGGACATCGTCGGCTCGGGCGACACCCTCCTGGTGGGCACGGCCACTCCCGTGGACGAACCCGTCGTGGAGAAGGTCGCAGCGCTGCCGGGCGTCGCCTCCGCCGTGCGCGCCGACGAGGGCCTGCTGGTCCAGCTCGACGCCGACGGCACCCCGCAGCGCCTGGTCGCCGACCTCGTACGACTCGACGTGCCGGTGCGCTCGGTCGGTCCGCACCGCCGCCTGGAGGACGCCTTCCTCACCCTGATCGGAGCCGAAGAATGAGCAAGCTCGCCGAGCCGCCCGTCGAGGTCGCCGACGGCTACCGCGCGGGCCGCACCCTGCCCGTCCGGGTCGAGCTGGTCCGGCAGCTGAAGCGGCGCCGCACGCTCGTGATGGGCGCCGTCCTGTTCGCGCTGCCGATCGTCCTGCTCGTCGCCTTCCAGGTGGGCGGCGACCCGGGCGAGGGCAACGACCGGATGAACCTCATGGACACGGCCACGGTGTCCGGCGCCAACTTCGCGGCGGTCAACCTCTTCGCCTCCGCCGGCTTCCTGCTCGTCATCCCCGTGGCGCTGTTCTGCGGGGACACGGTCGCCTCGGAGGCGAGCTGGTCGTCCCTGCGCTATCTGCTCGCGGCGCCCGTGCCCCGGGGCCGGCTGCTGTGGTCCAAGCTGGCCGTCGGACTGATCCTCAGCCTGGCCGCGCTCGTCCTGCTCCCGCTCGTCGCCCTCGCCGTCGGCACGGCGGCCTACGGCTGGGGTCCGCTCCAGCTGCCCACCGGCGGCACCCTGGACACCGGTACGGCGGCGCAGCGCCTGCTGATCGTCGTCGCGTACATCATGGTGTCCCAACTGGTCACCGCGGCGCTGGCGTTCTGGCTGTCGACCCGGACCGACGCCCCGCTCGGCGCGGTCGGCGGCGCGGTGTTCCTGACCATCATCGGCAACGTCCTGGACGAGGTGACGGCCCTCGGCGACTGGCGCCACTTCCTGCCCGCCCACTGGCAGTACGCCTGGCTGGACGCCGTACGGCCCCGACTGGACTGGTCCGACATGATCCAGGGCACGTCCCTGTCGGTAACGTACGCCCTCGTGCTGTTCGCGCTGGCCTTCCGCGGTTTCGCCCGCAAGGACATCGTGTCCTAGGTCGTGTCCGCAAAGTCCCGCCTGCCCCGCGACGCCTGGCACGCACTCTCGCCGCACCGGGCGAAAGCCCACGTACAACCAGTACGAG